>JAJCYI010000120.1 GCA_029263015.1 Saprospiraceae bacterium
GGAGTTAAATAATCGACACTTTTGACGAGGTTACCTGCCTACCGGCAGGCAGGTTTTTTCGTCAGACAAGGCAAAAAAAATTAGCATAGCCATAGCTACGGTCATTTTTTTAACAAAGTATGGCGGAAAAAGAGGCCGCCAAAAGTGTCGATTATTTGAGTTCACCTACTTAATAGTAGCAAGGAGAGGAGAATTAATATTCTCCAGCTTTAAAACGGGAGAATGTAGAATATTTTATACTAGACTTGTTTTGCCATAACCGATTGATTATCAGCATTTACTTGTTTTTAATTTAATCTAAAAACTGGCGCAAAAACTCTACTATTCAATAAATTTAAATTCAGTTTTGTAATTGATTGATAATCAATTTTTAACGAATAATTATTTATATTTTATGAAAATATAAAATTCAATTTATTAAAATATTTTATTCGTAATTCATTGATCTTCATAGTAAAACAAGTCTACTGGAAGCCCGAATCTGTCATCTGGTTTTGGGGGATGCAATATTTATTACTGTTTTTATTTCTCTTAGTCGTTTCCATCATTGCCCAGCAAAATAAAAATAGAAATAAATATTTCAGATCTTAACGCAAGTATTTATTTTATTAAGATAATTTCGCAAAGCGGTAAAATGGCTATTGAATAAATTATAAAAAATCGAATCTTAGCTTGACTTTAAGTAGGTGAACTCAAATAATCGACACTTTTGGCGGGCTCTTTTTCCGCCATACTTTGTTAAAAAAAATGACCGTAGCTATGGCTATGCTAATTTTTTTTGCCTTGTCTGACGAAAAAATAACCTCGTCAAAAGTGTTGATTATTTAACTCCACCTACTTACTACTTTTTAAAATGAAGATTTATCTAAAGCCCACATAAAACATAATGCTTGTACACATCTCTGATTAATTATTAACAAGGGTTTTTTAATGCCTTATTGATAATTAATCTCACGATTAGTAAAACGACTTGTTTCCCATCAGGCTTTCAATGAATCTCTTGATAAGAAAAGTAGTAAAGTCGAGCTTAGGGGTGTAATAAATATGGAAAAACGAAGTGGCAAATAGCATCATGCGATAATTATGAGAAGTAAATATTTTATACTTTCGGCAATCGTTTTTGGGATTATGGTACTAAATCTGATCTGCTGCCACAATCCAAAGAAAGACATACACCCGCTCACCAAAAGTTGGGAAATAGCAGTGCCCAACCAAGAATTGCCAGAGGGGCTAAGTTCTCTGAGTGCCAAGCAATGTGGTGTGTGTCACCAAAAACATTATGAAGAATGGAAAATGTCAACCCATGCACATGCTTGGACGGACCTGCAATTTCAAGCGGAATTGAAAAAAGAATCAAGCCCTTTTATGTGTATCAACTGCCATATCCCATTGCAAAACCAACAAGAATACATCGTGGAGGGCTTGATCGGCGGGGACATTTACAAACCTGTAAAAAAGAAAAACCCCTATTTTGACAAAAAACTCCAGCAGGAAGGAATCAATTGTGCAGGTTGCCATGTAAGGAACAACGTGGTCATTGGCCCGACGGGAACGGCCAAGGCCCCTCACAAAACAATTAAGGACACTGTTCACCTTTCCGAGAAACTGTGCATATCGTGCCATAATGCCTCGGCGGTTATCACCCCGACTTTGGCTTGTACTTTTGAAACCGGGGATGAATGGAAAGCAGGGCCCTATTTTGGAAAAAAGAACTGCATCAGTTGCCACATGGAAGCCATTGAGCGTGAAATTGTTTCGGGCTATGGCAAGAGGTTGAGCCATTACCATTTTTTTCCGGGATCTGGCATCCCCAAAATTGATTCCGTGGAAACCAATATGCTGAACGGTTTGGGCTTTTACCCCTCAACGCTTAAAAGCACTTATTATAAAATGGACAGCATTGTTTTCACGCTCAAAGTAAAAAATGAATTTGCCGGGCACAAAGTCCCGACCGGGGATCCCGAACGGTTTTTCAATATTTCGTTTGCCCTCAAAAATGCAGCCGGGGAAATACTGGCGACCAAAACGGAGAGGATCGGTGAACAATGGGAATGGCATCCTGCAGCAAAAAAAATAACAGACAATAACCTGCTGCCCACCGAAGAAAGGAATTTCAATTTTTCTTATCTACCTATAAAAAAGGAAAAACTGGCCCTGGCCGTGAAAGTAACAAAGCACAGGCTGAACAAGCAATCTGCCGAATTCAATAAACTGGGCGACAATTACCCGCTCTTCATCACTGTTTTTGAGGAGGAGTATTTTACGCAGGTAAAATGACAAACGCTGGGGTGCTGAGGCGCAAGGAATAAAACAAACTCTTTGTCTCTGCGTCTCTGGGTTCAATTATTCCCTGCTGAATTTCCCCGATCAATTTCTAAGTCGTAATTTCCCCTTTTCCATTTAAAGAACATCCTACATGAAACAAATTTACCTTGCCTGCCAATTTATTGTTTTATCACTTTTTACCTGTACCTTTCTAAATGCACAGGACACCATGAGGGTGCAGACTTTTGATTGGTCGTCCAATACCCGTTCCCAGGTTTTCCAGTTTCCTGATGATCCAGGAGATACCTACCGGAAAATTTGGATGAAATACAACATGCGCTGCCATGACAATGAAATCGGGAGTGGAAGTGTGGGTTGCAGGGAATGGGATTATAGTTGCAACACCTTTGTCACGGATTCTTCGAGAGTGGATTCCACCAGATTGATGCACCCATCGCACATCGTTTCCAACTTTTCAGGTGATGTGTTCGGCTATTCAACAGCGCCGGTTTATGACTATACTTTATACTTTCAACATGATGCAAACCTAGAGATAACCGACCCCGTCGGAGAGAAGATAGGCGATGGGGAAGAAGAATTGCTAATAGCTGGTAACCAGGGAGTTGGAAAAATACAATGCTTGTATTCCGCTGCTGAATTGAGTACGGCGGGGCTGTCTGCCGGGCCGATCCATGCGATGGATCTATTTCCGACCCAAGGTGGACAAATCGGCTTTTTAAGGATCAGGTTGAAAGCAACAACTAAAACTTCATTATCACCGCTTGACCCTGATAGGGAAGGGTTTACGGAAGTGTATTTCCTGAATACTCAAATAGTGCCAAGCGCAGCGCAGCGGTTTGATTTTTACCAACCTTTTGAATGGGATGGCAGCTCGAATGTGATTGTTGAATGGAGTTATACACATCAGTCCAACAGCCAGGGGGCTGCTTTTGAATCCACCGACCTGGTAATGCCCAATTCAATCCTGAGTGAACAATCCGACCACGCACTATATTTTGCTGGTTCTGGAGCTGTGGATGTCCCGACCGATAATTTATCGACGATTACCGATGAAATAACCATCTCGCTCTGGGCAAATGGGATTCCTGATATCATGCCTGCCAATACAACCATTTTTTCAGGGAAGGATGATGCAAATGACCGTCAGGTGAATGTACACCTTCCATGGGGGAACGGCCAGGTCTATTGGGACTGCGGCAACGATGGCAGTGGTTATGACCGCATCAATAAAACTGCCGATGAATCAGCTTATGAAGGTAGCTGGAACCATTGGGCATTTACCAAAAACGCCAATTCCGGTGAAATGAAAATATACCTCAATGGCGAGTTGTTCCATTCGGGCACGGGTAAAACAAAACCGATCAACATCACGGATTTTGATATTGCGTCAGCGGTTGATGGCGACCGACATTATTTCGGAAGTATTGATGAATTCCGGATTTGGGATAAAGAACTGGATCAGGCTACTATCCAATCGTATATGCGACAACCAATCGACTTCAATCATAATTTCTATGACAACCTTGTGGCTTATTTTCCGATGGATGAAGGGGCTGGGAGTGTTTTGGGAAATCAGACTGGTTCCGGGAGCGATGGCACAATCATTTTGCCTCATTGGCAGCAGATTAGGGGAAAAGACCTTTATAAAAATTTCACTTTCTCGCTTGACAGACCAAATGTTGCTTTCAAACAAGGCACCGCAATTTTACAGAATGAAATTATTTCAGTACTCGACTCGATTGTCAGCCCCCAACATACCGTCACTTTTTACGGAGTGGAAGGCACTGATCTGGTGACTTTGGATCAGCAAAACTTCTATGCCAGCGGAAACAGTTATGTGATGACAGAAAATGGGGAAGTGGTTGATTCTGTATGGTTTGAACCAGATGGGTCTATTGAAATCAGCGACCTGACCTATTATGACAAACGTCCCGCAAAATATGAAATCCTTTCCCTCGTGACGCCTTATGGCAATGGCTTGGGACTTGGAATTGATGGCAAGACATTCACTTTTGATGTGACCGATTATGCACCGATTTTAAAAGGAGGTAAAAGAATTTCGATAGAGTTGGGAGGGCAATGGCAGGAGGAATTGGACATTGAATTTTTGTTCATTAAAGGTACACCTCAGCGTGAAGTTCAGAACATTCAAAACATCTGGCCGTTCCGCAGGGGTAATTATGGTCAGATCCAATCCGATCAATTTTTTGAACCGAGGTTGATTTCCCTTTCGGAAAATGGCGAACATTTTAAATTACGTTCGTCGATCACTGGGCATGGTCAAAATGGAGAATTTGTCCCCCGCACCCACTATCTGAATATTGACGGAGGGGCGCAGGATTTCACTTATAATGTCTGGAAAGAATGTGCCGATAATCCAATTTACCCACAGGGCGGCACCTGGATTTTCGACCGGGCAGGTTGGTGTCCTGGAGCAGCCACCGATGTGCATGAATTTGACATCACGAATCTGGTAACTCAGGGTGGGGTAGTAGAGGTTGATTATGGGGTGAACGGGGCTAATTTGGATCAGGCCAATTACCTGGTTTCCAATCAGTTGGTTACTTATGGGCCTGACAACTTCACCCTCGATGCATCATTGGAACGGATTGCTCGGCCCAATGCTTCCGATGTCGAATTTGAACGCATCAACCCCGCCTGTGCCAGCCCGATAATTTGGGTGAAAAATACTGGTGCAACGACTATAAACAGCCTTTCCATTGAATATCAAGTAAAGGGAAATTCAGCACTTCAGACTTTTGATTGGACAGGGGATATTCAGCCGGGCGCTTTAACCAAAATTGAATTGCCGGGGACCAGTGTTGGTTTTTGGGAAACCAGTCTGAATGAGCAAGTATTCGAGGCAGGAATAACCCAAGTCAATGGTGTGCAGGACGACTATGCTGCGAATGATGTGGCCAACTCAACCTTTGAACTGACCACTGTTTTCCAAAACGACAAAGAGCATTTACTCGTTGTGAAAACCAATAATAATGGGGCAGAGTATTCCTATTCCATCAAAAGTTCAAGTGGTGAAATAATGATGGAACGGGACAATATGATGAGCAATACAATTTATGAGGATGCGCTCGATTTACCTGCTGGTTGTTACACCATGAAATTTATAGATGCAGGGCATGATGGCCTATCATTTTGGTTTTTTCCGGGCAATGGAAATGGTAGCCTCTGGTTCAGCAAATATTTTACCCCCACCATCGTATTGCCAGTTGAAAGTTTCGACCCCGATTTTGGCGCTGGCGTGCAGTTCGATTTTGTGATCGAGGAAGTTGTTGCGACAGGGGACAACCAGAAATTTCGTGCGATGAGTACGTATCCGAACCCAACCATTCATTCCATTAATATTGAATTGAAAGGCTTCGAAGGGCAGGAAATTGAAATGGAATTGACTAACCTGCAAGGGCTTCAGTTATTCTCCCAATCTATCGAAAATATCCATTCCAAGGATTGGCGAGGTGAAATCAGTTTGGAGGATTTTCCCGCTGGCATGTATTTTTTGCGGGTAAAAAGTGCTGGCCGGGTTTGGGTGAATGAGTTTGTGAAGTATTGAATAAAGATGGCCGGTAATTGGGCCTTCCGGCAGTGGTAAATTCGATGTGATTCAAAGGAGATCGCATCCTGCCCAGGCGTTCCTTCCAAAAGGGTGGCACGTTAAGTCCAATGCCTGATTTGTACAATTGGGAAGCCCTTGTTCCATTAAGCAGCCTCGACAAGTTCGGTATGTCTATAATGAAACTTCCAATTGTTGAATAACCAACTGACTTGTCATGCTTAAAAACTTCCCGCTGGCCGGACTGCGTCCTGTGCTATAACGTACAAATTTCTAATCATCTTTTTGTAACCTTCCCGCAAGGGTATTCGGTCTAATTAGGCATCTTATTGTTAAAGTTTACAAACCAACCGACATGCTTAAAAATCACCTTGCCATTGCTTGGCGCAACCTTACCAAATATAAATTCTATTCAACCATCAATATCGCTGGACTCGCATTTGGGCTAGCGGCATTTCTGTTTATATTGTTATACGTCAATGACGAATTGAGTTATGACCAGTACCATCCTTTTGCCGATCAAACTTACCGGGTAGATGGGAATGGCAAAATCGGTGACCAGGTCATTCAAACCGGTCATTCAGGTGCTCCTGTTGGTCCGACTATGAAAATTGATTTTCCAGAAGTGGAAACGTATTGCCGTTTGCGGGGACGTGGGAATTATTTGGTGAAATACGAAAACAGGCACTACAAGGAAGAAGCATTGGTTTTTGCCGACAGTACTTTTTTTCAAGTATTTGGGATAAAAATGGTAGAGGGTGATCCCGAGCGGGCACTTACCCAACCTAACACCCTGGTGCTGACCAAGGAAATGGCTGAGAAATATTTTGGTATGGATGAGCCGCTGGGAAAATCGCTTTTATTGGACAACGAGGAGGAGTACAAAGTGACTGGGGTCATTGAAAAAATGCCGACAAATACCCATTTCAATTTTGATTTTCTAATGTCCATGAGCACACTTGAAGAGAGTAGGCGACCTGAATGGGGGAGTATGAATTTTGGAACATACATAGTGCTACAAAAGGGAGTAGATGTGAGCGCATTTGAAGAAAAAATGAGCCAGCACCTCATCGCTAATTATTTTGCGCCGGAAGTAGAAAAATATATTGGGATGTCCTGGAGCGATTTTACGAAAGGTGGCAATAGGTTTGACTATAGCTTGTTCCCAATGGTGGATATCCACTTGTATTCAGACCGGGACGATGAACTCACCGCCAATAGCGATATTAAATATGTATGGATATTCTCCATTATAGGGTTGTTCATATTGCTCATCGCCTGCATTAATTTTATGAACCTTTCCACGGCTCGTTCAGCAATACGCGCCAAAGAAATTGGTGTAAGAAAGGTCATTGGAGCTTTGCGACAAGACCTTGTTGGCCAGTTTCTTGGAGAAAGTATGGTGGTTAGTTTTTTAGCCCTCGCCCTGGCTTGGGGCATTGTATATTTTACATTGCCGTATTTCAATGATCTCTCCGATAAAACGTTCCTAACTTATCAAATCACATCCCCAGGATTCCTGCTTATTATGTTGGCTTTGGCAACGACGACTGGCCTTCTGGCTGGAAGTTATCCCGCTTTGTTCCTTTCTCGTTTCCAACCGTCGAAAGTGCTTAAGGGGTTTTATAAAATAGACGGTTCCAAACCACATTTCCGCAATGGCCTGGTGGTGTTCCAATTTCTGATAACCGTCTTTCTTATTTGCGGAACCCTCATCGTATATCAGCAGATGCACTTTATTCAGAACAAAAAGCTAGGTTATGAAAGGGAACATTTGCTCATGCTTGGCGATGCCTATGCTCTTGGTGATAATATAAATGCCTTTAAGGAAAGAATGCTTGCTTTACCAGAAGTCGGAAGCGCCACGGTCTCAGGATTCCTTCCCGTCCCTTCATCCAATAATAATAGTTCCTATTTTATGGGGAGGGAACCTGATATGAATAAAGCCATTTTAATCAATAGCTGGCGTGTTGACCATGATTATGTCAAAACCATGGGTATGGAAATAGTGCAGGGCCGGGACTTTTTAAAAGAAATGCTAACAGATAGTATGGCCGTTCTTATCAATGAACGGCTGGCGAGTTATTATGATGGCGACCCGATTGGCCAAGAACTTTCGAATTTGGGTGAAGCCGCAGAAGATATTTCTATTTATAAAATAATAGGGGTTGTTAAAGATTTCAACTTCGAGAGCCTTCGGCAAAATATTGAACCCTTGGCATTTTTTATTGGCAGTTCAAGCGGTTACATTACCATGCGGCTCCAGACAGACAATATCCCTTCCTTCATCAATACACTGCAATCATCTTGGAATGAAATGGCGCCGGGACAGCCATTTTCCTATTCCTTTATGGATGATCGGTTTGATAAGATGTATCGTACCGAACAGCGAATGGGCAACATCATCGGCACATTTGCATTTCTGGCAATCCTGATAGCTTGTATTGGTTTAGTTGGCTTGTCCACCTTCACCGCCCAGCAGCGGACCAAAGAAATTGGTGTCCGCAAAGTATTGGGAGCTTCCACTTCAAGTTTAGTGAAACTATTATCCAAGGATTTTTTGAAACTTGTGCTCATCGCACTGGTCTTCGCTGTGCCATTGTCTTGGTGGACCATGAATATCTGGCTACAAGGGTTTGTCTTCCGAATCGATGTTGAATGGTGGGTGTTTGCAATGGCAGGTTCAATTTCGGTCCTGGTGGCATTTTTGACTGTGAGTTTTCAAAGTGTCAAGGCCGCACTGGCCAATCCAGTGGAGAGTTTGCGGAGCGAATGAATAATGTAGGGCGAATCTCCAGATTCGCCCTACATTTCGTACTGCTAGCGCAGGGCTATGTCCTGTGCTTATCTATATTTATTTCGACTCCTTGAAATTTCCTGTGACATTTTGTGGAAATCTGTTGCGGTGCGCTGCAACGTAATCTGGTTTGCCTAGCCCCACGGAATACGCCAAAGAAGCTTTATCTCTTATTCCCTTAGCTCACTTATTAGTACCATCTGCCATCTGCATCCCATACAGTAGTTTGGCCGCTTCCATCATTTTCAGGCATTCGTTGCGGTAGCCGTGCCTGTCCTTTCCCGTTGATTTTATAGCCATTTCCATGACTGAATCAAAAGTCAGGTTTCCTTTGTGGGGCGAATCCCTCAGCAACATGCCAAAACCAGCTACGGAGGCTGCCCATTGCATGTCTTTGGATGCCTCAACAAGTGCTTTCCAACGGTGCTCAACTGACTGTGATATCAATTTGCTTTTTATGCCCCGGGGTTGTTTGTAGCGCAGTTTTAAGGTAACTATTTCACTTGATGACTGAGCTGCTTCCGTTAAATCAACGGATTGATATTTTAGCGTATCCACATTGCTGCCGGGGAAAGAAAAATTACTGGTCACGGGTACGATTTCATAAAGAGCCGTTACAGTGTGACCGGCACCAATTTCACCTGCGTCCTTGGTATCGTCGTTAAAATCCTCTTTGTTCAACAAACGGTTTTCATACCCTATCAACCGATAGGCTTTCACAATCTGAGGGTTGAATTCGATCTGGATTTTTACATCTTTGGCAATCGTGAACAATGTGCCCGTCAAGTCCGTCATAAAAGTTTTTTTGGCTTCCAAAAGGTTGTCAATATAGGCATAGTTGCCATTTCCCTTATCAGCAAGCAACTCCAGTTTGTTGTCTTTATAATTGCCCATCCCAAGCCCAAGACAAGTGAGAAAAATGCCGTCTTTACGTTTCCCCTCGATCAATTTAACCAATTCCCCGTCACTCGAAACACCCACGTTGAAGTCCCCGTCGGTGGCCAGAATGACGCGGTTGTTGCCATTTTCAATGAAGTTTTCTTTTGCTACCTGGTAGGCCAACTTGACCCCTGCTGCCCCTGCTGTGCTTCCTCCAGCTTGCAATCTGTTGATGGCCGACAAGATGGAGTCTCTTTCATTGCCAGCAGTCGAAGGCAGCACCAATCCCGCCGCCCCCGCATACACCACAATGGCCACACGGTCTTGCTCCCTCAACTGTTCGATAAGTAGTTGCATGGCGGGTTTTACCAGTCGTAGTTTGTTGCTGGCACTCATTGAACCTGAAACATCAATGAGGAAAACGAGGTTGCTGGGAGGAGCGTCCTTCATGTCCATTTCCTTGCCTTTCAGGCCGATTTTCAGTAGCAAGCTGCCCGCTTCGTTCCACGGGCTGGCCGCTAGTTCGGTATTCACTGAAAATGGGTCTTCACCTTTTGGTGGTGGGTAACCATAATCAAAATAGTTGATCATTTCCTCAATGCGGACTGCATCACGTTGGGGAAGTTGGTTGTTGTTCAAAAACCTACGGATGTTGCTGTAGGAAGCCTTGTCCACATCTATGGAAAAAGTGGAAAGAGGCTCGTGCTGTGCGGATTTAAAAGCATTCTCGGTAATGCTGGAATAGTCCTCCGTGTTGCCTTCTTGCTCATGGAGGATAGGGTCGTGGTGCGGCGGCCTCATGAATCCTGTTTCATTGCGGGTAACCCGAATGCCATCAATATAGTAGTTGCTGGCGTTGTTCCGGCTTCCACGGATCCTCAATTTCTTATTGCGTTTCTTTCCCTTTGCTCCTGCACCCAAGGAAGCTAATGCATTGACATTTCTTGTCCCCTGGTTATTAATATTTATGGAGTAAGCCAGACTTTTTGTTGACACTAGGGGTCTTTTGCTGCTAACAACTACTATTTCAAGATTTATACCCGAGGTTAATTGAGCATTCAATGTGTTTGCTATTCCGGCAGATACCACTACCTCCGAAATCCTCAGATTGGTATAACCTGTGTAGGAAAAAACTACATCATAGATTCCGGTGTCCAGTTTTTTGATAGAATAAAACCCATCGAAGTTGGTCTGTGCTCCAGTGATAAGGACATCATTTTTGTAAATGGCTACCACGCTAAAAATGAGGGGTTCACCATTTTTGGCATCGGTGACAGTGCCTTGCAATGAAGTTTGAGAAAGGGCACAGGCAGAAAAAATAACCCATGTGAGGAGGAATGTGATTGTTGTTTTCATAACTAATATTTTTCTACAAAGAAATGGGAAAGGAGAAGTGATTGCTCGCATATTTTAATCAAAAGTCAGGTTTTTGATTTGTCGGACGCGAAACCGTACGGATGACAGTGTTTTGATTTGAAACCCAATCTTTCAAGTATCCTTGGGGGGAGTTGAATGGATTATTCCAATAAATTAAATTACCTGAATCAAATTTTTAGGTAAGTTTAAAAATTTTATTAATTTTGCATAAATTATTGAGTTTATGAAGAATGAATACCCCCTTTTTAGTGGTGCGCTTTTTCTGATAGTGTTCGTTTTTGCTTGTCAGCAAACAGCTCCGCTTGCCCCTGAAGAAAACGAACTTTTGGATGGCCCAACAGAAGGGCTTAGCACCGAACAGCAAGGTCAGTTTTTAAAGGGCGACCAGGCATTTGCCGAAGTGTTTACCATTGAAAAAGGGCTGGGGCCAATTTTTGTGGCCAATCAATGTTCGAGTTGCCATGCTGGTGACGGCAAAGGGACACCATTTGTCAAGTTTACCCGGTTCGGTCAACCAGATACTTTGGGCAATCAATTTTTGAATCTCGGTGGTCCTCAACTCCAGCATAAAGCTATTCCTGGCTACCAACCAGAGCAACTCCCTGCTGGCGCCACTTTTACTGAATTGGTTGCGCCCGCAGTTACTGGGCTTGGTTTCTTGGACGCCGTCAGCGATGCCGACCTTATTGAACTTTCCGATCCTGACGATGCAAATGGGGACGGCATCAGCGGTCGACCACATTGGAACAACATCCCAGATTATGTCACACTCAGGCCAAATACCATTTCAAAAAACGGCATGTATATTACACGGTTTGGAAAAAAAGGTGGTGCTTATGATCTGCTGCACCAAACTTCCGGTGCATACAATCAGGATATGGGGATTACCTCTGATTTTGAACCTGTCGACCCTTATAGCAGGTTGGAAACTGACCCAGAAGTAAGCATTCAAACGGTTCAGGATGTGGTATTTTATCTGAAGACTTTAAAGGCTCCTATTCCCCGCAACCAGGACGATCCAGATGTGATAAGTGGAGATCTTATTTTTTCACAAATAAAATGTGCTTCCTGCCATACGCCAACTTTGAAAACTGGATTCTCACCTATTGATCCTTTGTCTAATAAAGAATTCCATCCTTTTTCAGATTTGTTATTGCACGATATGGGAACGGATTTAGATGATGGCTACACAGAAGGATTTGCCTTGACTGCTGAGTGGAAGACCCCTCCACTTTGGGGGCTTGGTCTGTCAAAAGATGCACAAGGTGGAAGCTATTTCTTGCTGCACGATGGTCGTGCCACGAGCATCGAAGAGGCCATCCTGCTGCATGGCGGTGAAGCTGAACAATCAAAAACCAATTATGCCGAGCTATCGGAAACAGAGAAGCAGCAGCTCATTAAATTTTTGGGATCGCTATAAAAAATGGAACGCAAAAAATTCATAAAAACCTGCTGTTATTCTATTCTCAGTTTTCCATTTATGGCCTCGGTTTTCCAGTCGTGCGGGGGCATTTATTATGCAACCGCCAGCCACGGTACAAATATGTTGACCGTTGCTAAATCCGAGTTTTTGGAAATAAAAAAAGACAAAAAAACAAACCGCGATTTTGTTTTGATAAAAATGGAAAATGGCGAATTTCCCATTTGCTTGCATAAAATAAAAGAAGATAATTATTCTGCCTCCTTGCTCAGGTGTACGCACCGCGGATGCGAGTTAAATGTCGGCGGCGGCATTTATAGTTGCCCATGTCATGGCAGCGAATTTTCAATTTCCGGGAAAGTATTGCAAGGCCCTGCGGATAGGGATTTACTAACTTTTAGAACAGATTCAGACAATGAAAACATTTATATCTATTTTTCCTAAGCAATTGATTTTAGGTTTTTTATTGTTAGCGATTACGGGAGAATTACATTCACAAGTGATCGATTCTGGCATCACTCGAACCCCCGTCGATACTTCCAAGTCAATGTTGAATATGGATGCCGTTTACAACCGGCCTTTTTTATCGGGAGCTAAAATGCCCGTTGCGGTAGGAGGTTACCTAGAAGCCAACTCCATTCATAGCACAGAGGACGGAGTAAGCGAAGGGTTGTCTTTTCAGGCACGTAGGATGACGATATTTATGTCGGCTTCTATTGCCAAAAGAATTAAATTCTTGACGGAAATAGAATATGAGGATGGCACAAAAGAAATCGGAATTGAGTTTGCGGCCATGGATGTTGCCTTGCACCCTGTGTTCAATTTCCGGGGTGGGATTATTATGAATCCCATCGGCGCATTTAACCAAAATCACGATGGCCCTAAATGGGAGTTTGTGGAGCGTCCTGATGTTGCTGCAAACCTGCTGCCCGCCACCTGGTCGAATGCTGGTTTTGGCTTGTATGGAAAAACACATAAAGGCGACTGGGTATTGGGATATGAGGCTTATCTGACCAATGGATTCAACAACAACATTATCGATAATCAAGAAAATAAAACTTTCCTGCCAGCCGCGAAAGAAAACGAAGAACGATTTGAAGAGAGCAACAGTGGGAAGCCACTGATGACTGGGAAAATTGCCATTAAAAACCGGAATATTGGCGAAATAGGATTTTCCTATATGGGGGGCATTTACAATAAATTTGAGGAAGACGGCCTGGTGCTTGACCAGAAAAGAAGGATAGATGTTTTAGCCATTGACCTGAGCACAACGATTAAAAAAACAGGCACCTATTTAGTTGGAGAAGTTGCGTTTATTTGGGTTGATGTACCAAGTACTTACACCCAACAATATGGCAATAAACAAAGAGGTGCCTATATTGATATTGTGCAACCTGTTTTTAAAAGGAAAATATTGGATTGGGAAAATGCAACCTTAAACCTCGCAGCCCGATTTGATTATGTGGACTGGAATGTTGGAACATTTAATGAAAATAATGCTGACATTGGGGACGAATTATGGGCGATTTCTCCTGCCATCAGCTTTAGGCCAACCAGCCAATCTGTGTTTAGGATGAATTATCGGTATCAATGGCAAAAAGATATTCTAAACAATCCGGCGGCAAAAACGGCAACGTGGCTTTTTGGATTTAGCACTTATTTTTAGGGTTATTAACCACCCAAGAAACAGAAATGGTGCGCTACTTATGATTCCTTTTGTGCTTCAAATAAAACAAACGTTCTTTGTGGTTGGGCATAAATGACAAAAATCGATATTCCATATCGAACTTCCATTTTTATTTTCCGTATTGTTTTATCCCAAAACCAACCTTTTGAGATCATGGTTTTACAAAACTATACGACGCTTTCCTTTCTATAATTAAATCTTTTTATCGCAAAAAAAAGACCCATGAATTCCTCTTGGATTTACACTGTGATTGCCAATGCTGGCCATCGATTCTTCCTTTTGGTTGTCTGTTCATTTTTTCTATTGCATATCAATCTAAATGCCCAAGGGCAACCACCCCTTCGATATGTTGGTTCTTCAACTATCGGCAACTTCATCGAAGATGCTAGGGTGGATTATGGTAAAAGTGGTTTTGACATAAATACCGAACCGGAAAGTGCAGGCGGTGAGCAGGCCATCCTCGAAGGTAGGGCCGACCTGGCCGGGGTAGCCAATGTGCCTTCCTCCGAGACACTGGGCAAGGGGGTGGTGAGCACCCTAGTCGGCTGGGATGCTATTGCGGTGATTGTACATGACTCAAACCCTGTTAAAAACTTGACACAGAGTCAGTTGAAAGGAATTTTTACTGGATCAATTACCAATTGGAATGAAGTTGGGGGACCAAACCTAAGCATCCAACCATTTATTGTTAGTAATGAATCGGCAACCAGGAAAGTGTTCCGTTCCGTCATTTTGGGGCAATCTGATTATGCCGGGTGCGAGGTTGTGAATCCTGATGTTGAAATTCTCGAAAGGGTGAGGAACAATCCAGGAGCAATTGGCCACATCAGTTTTTCTTTTTTGGGGAATGAATCGCAAGTGAAAAAAATATCAGTAAACGGTCAATCCCTTTCCCTGACCAATGCTGCCTATCCGATTACACGTCCGCTGTACCTGCTGTGGTGGCCGGGAAGGAGGGAAGTGTCCGATTTTGCTAGCTGGGTGCTTTCAACCGAGGGGCAGCGTATCGTGATGAAACGGTTCATCGGTGTGCGGGAAGCTTCGGCGAGTATCAATCAAAAAACGGGGACTTTGGTTGTATTTACAGAGACTTATCCAGTAGAGGATGGCGGCACATTTTATTATCCCCACAGACCTTACGAGGTGTTGACAACTGACCGGGAATTGGTTGCCAGGGTCTCCAATCACTTGAGTATCAATGATGAAAGCCCAGCAAGGGTGCCCCTCAGCCCCGGCACTTATCTTATTCGGCCAGAGTCTGCCAGTGGAACTCAAAAAGAGTTTTTTGTAGCCATTGAACCGCAAAAATTGACAAAATTGAATGTTGGGAATATATTGAGAACAGATAGCCAAAGTGGCCTCCCTGCTGTAAATAACCATTGGGATGAAGGTGATCGGATCGCTGCTGAACTGGCCCAGTTGGACAAGTTCAAGGCATTGCAGCCTTATGGTGATTTTCGTCTGCGTGCAGCACAGGATCTCGCCCCATCATCTGATCGGTTCAGGATGCGCTTTCGCTTGCGGGCAGGTTTTGGGGCAAAGGTGGCGCCCGGAATGAAAGTCGATTTCCGATTCATCTCATCCGATAACCCAGATGATCCTAACTCCCCATATTCAGACTTCTCATCAGGTTTTAATAATGTCAATTTAGTTATTGACCGTGCGTACTTCCACTTGAACCCACAAAAGTTGAGCAACTTGAAACTGTGGTTGGGCAAATTTCCCAACCCGTTCACCAATTCGGGGGTTTATTCTGAATTGAGCTGGGATGCCGACCTTAACCCCGAAGGTGGAGCGGTCGCTTTTGACTTTCCTAATATTGGAAAGATGAACAAATTGGCACTGGTCAATGGAGTTTATTTACTTTCCCATATCAGGTCAGGTGCAGAAAAAACGGTGCTCAATGCCAGTCAGGCAACGTTAGGGATTCCTTTGTCAAAGAACTTCAACTTGACGGCTTCCAGTAGTTTTTATTATTTCAACAATATAAAAGGTAGGAATATAAGCACGACTGTTTTCGACAATAATGCAGGCAATGCTACTTTTGAAGAACTCCATGTTGGTGGCAGTGATACTACTTTTACCACCCATTACACTTCTGATTTCCATACCCTTGATAATTTTCTCTTGCTCAATGTGAAATCCTTACCACATCTGTTGACGCTCAAGGGTCAGCTTTTCTACAATTTTGGTGCAACCGATAAGAATACTGGCTATGCAGCTGGCTTCAGCTATGGCGACCTTAACAGGCCAGGGAACTGGCGCTTGTATTATCAATTCCAGCACCTCCAACAAGATGCGGTGTTCTCTCCTTTTGTGCAGGATGATTTCCGCCGGCAGACCAATTTTACTGGCCAGGTGTTTGGCCTGGCTTATGCCTTTCACAAAAAAGTCTCGCTCCACGTCTGGGGGTTATTTGACTCAGCAGTTTCGGGTGGGGGTGAAAACCACTCGCGGTTTAGGTTGGATTTGAATGTAAAATTGTGATAACCATTGAGGCAGATTAAACTAATAAATTGGACATTTTGACGAGGTTACTTGCCTGCCGGTAGGCAAGTAACCTCGTCAAAATGTTTAATTTATTAGTTTAATCTGCCTGAGTCTTGGGCCTATTGCAGAAGAAGAAGTCCAGCAGAAGTCATTTACAAATGATTCGTTTACAATCACTGAATTAATGGTATCGCTTGCTAGGTCTGGTTGGAAATTCCGACCTTCCAGCAATTCCATTCCCATGACATCAAGGTATTCGTGGTTTACAAAATATTCATAAGCAGATTTATACACGCCTTGGTATTACCCCATCCAAATGCCACTTATCCCATTTCTGAGGTAGTAAAAACAAAGAAGCCAACAGTGTACCCCTGAAAAAAACATGATGCAAATCCCATATCGCCGACTCCAGCCCATGGCCATAAGCAACGACCAAAAGTACAGTGGCCAATAAAAGGTAAGTGCCGTGGCGGAACAGCCCCAATACTAGTAACAGCCCTCCCAACAGCTCGGCGTAAGAGGTGAAATAAGCAGTGGCCTTGAGCAGTAATTCCGGAATCCAGGTCTCTTCAAAACCGCTGAAAGCATTTTGGTATACGCCATCCACCCCCCAGTTGAACACTTTCCCAAAACCTTGCATTAGAAAAACCAGACCGAGTAGGGTGCGCAAGAAAAAAATACCGGCAGCACGGAGGAAATCATTGGATAAATTCATCGTCAGACAGTGCTTTATTTAACGTGAGTTTTGGATAATAATCCTTGATAATCAAGAGCTTATGGCGGTTTCTGTCCTTTGATTGTCCCGTTAGGGACAATAAGATTGCTATCCAGAAATCACGTTAATTTAGGTGACAGGCGTTGAAATATTCTTGTTTTCAAGCCAATAGTCTATTTCGTCAAAAGGTAAATGATCGCCCAGGTCTTTTCCATAATAGGCTTTTACGATTTCCCCGCTTTCGTCAATCAAAAAATCTGCGGGCATGGATTGCATACCACCTTCAGGTGCGATTTTAAAAAAGCCTTTTCGGGCGCTTTCGATAAACTCTCCCATCCTTTTCATTCCAACCATTAGTCCAAGTATCGATTTTTCTACACCATATAATTTATACAATTCTTTTTGAGGGTCAGGGATAATCGTAAAATCAGGCTTTTGCTGCCCAACATTTTTCATCACGCTATCTTTAGGTGAATGAAATACGCCGACGACATTGAGTCCCTTTTTTTCCCAATCAGGCTGTCTTTGGATGATATTGTGAACCCTTAAATTGCAAAATGGACAAGCGGCATACCTGTAAAAAGACAGCATGGTTTTATGCCCTTTGAATTGTTCCGGTGAAATGGGATTGCCGTGCAAATCAGTAGCATTGAAGTGGACAGCTGAAGTTCCAGGTTTGAGTTTCATATTTCAGATTGAATTAATAAATAAACCAAGTTTCGATAAATACATATCAAGATTAAAGGGTCTATTGGTTTTAGAGCTTGTCTAGTTTTTCTTTTTCCTGAAAACCAACGCTTTAGGCGCTGTCTTCGAATTAACTCAGTCATTTATCCCGATAAATTCTTTCGTTAATTCTGTGCCATCATCCTAAATCATTGATTCTCAGTTCAAACAAAAACTAGACAAGCTCTAATAAAAATGCAGCGCCTGGACATTCCAAACGCTGCATTTTTATAGATCATAAATTATCACTCAAAACGGGTGTATTTCAAAATGTCGGTGGAAACGTAGGCCGGATTTCCCAATCCGCCCTGTTTACAGCCGGATTGGGAAATCCGGCCTACCTTCTTACCGACATTTTGAAATACACCCTTCAAAACTCAATTTGCTTTTTTATACTCATCCCAAGAAGTAGATGCGTAATGGTCTTCGGCCACAAATTTGAGTTCTTTTTGCATGTCAGGGACAGGCTTGTAACCTGGAGAAATGAGGATGCGCTCAAAAGTTGGAGTTAGGTACACATAACTTGGATATCCCAACCGGCCATTTAGCAATTCAGCTGCCAGCATGTGTACACCACGGCGGCCACCTGCTTGGTACTTGAAAGTGGTGCCTTTGAATACTAAATCTTCTTTTTGTTCGGCATTGAATTTCACCGCGTAAAAATTTTCATTGACATATTTTGCGACTTCAGCGTCAGAAAAAGTGGTAGCATCCATACGTTTGCACCAACCGCACCAATCGGTGTAAAAATCTATGAATATCTTTTTGCCAGTTTTTTGATTGGCTTCGACGGCTTCATCCCAGGTCATCCAGTTGATTGGACCAGCAGTTTCGTGAGACTTTGAAGAAGTTAACGTAGGTTTGGCTTTAGCTCCGGTGTTTTCTGAAACAGCTTCGGCCTTCGGCATAAAGGCGTAAATGAGGCCAGCTCCAAAAATGGCAATAGCGATGAACAATACTTTTTTCATTGTAAATAATTTGTGAGCTTGTCAAAATTTCTTTTTGAGTTCAAACAAATTTTAGACCCGCTCTAAAGTGTTCAAGGAAAACCCCGGCGTGTTCGGCTGAAACGTTAAAATGGCAACCTATCAATCGAGGTGTAATTCAAAATAAATCGGTTTGTTTTCAAAGTCTTATTAAATAAAAATAAAATTTGAGGGCCGACCGATAATAGCCTTGCAACGAAAGTACCAATTTCATAAAAAGTGGTGTTACAACAGGTTTGATTTAATTAAACTTTAACTGAAAACTGTAATTATGCAGAAAATTGTCGTAGCTGTGGGTGGTTCAAGCGGTGCAATTTACGCCAAGGTTCTGTTTGATAAGTTGGTAATGTTGGATACACAGGTGGAGGCAGTGGGTGTGGTGATGAGCGACAACGCCAAGTTCAATTGGCAATATGAACTTGGCAACCAGGACTATGGAAAATACCCTTTTGATTTTTATGAAAAGAAGGATTTCATGGCTCCGTTTGCCTCTGGATCGGCGAAATTCAAAACGATGATTGCTTGTCCATGCTCCATGGGACTAATGGGACGCATCGCTTCAGGCGTTTCTGATAACCTGACAACAAGGGCTGCAGATGTCATTTTGAAAGAAAGGCGGAAATTGATCCTTGTGGTCAGGGACACACCTTTTAGCTTGATCCATATCAATAACATGAAAACGATAACGGAAGCAGGAGGGATTATTTGTCCGGCCAGTCCATCATTTTACAGTAAACCGAAAAACTTTGAAGATTTGGCGGCCACGGTAGTTGATCGGGTACTCGATCTGGCAGGATTTGATTTGACAAGTTTCCGATGGGGAGATTGAGGGTTGATTTCCGAAACTTCAACTCATTCAAGGCGCGGGTTTGAGCTGACTCATGCAATCGGATCAAGGCGAATTTCGGAAATCTTGATGCCTGTCCCCCTGAAAGATTTCCGAAATTGCTTGTGGGAAATGTCCCTGTTTTGGGATTGGTCTTCTTTCAAAGTGGCAGAAATTTCGGAAATCAAAAACGGAACCACTTGAAAATTAATCCATTCCTCACGTTAAATATTTAAGAGAGATTTATGAAAAAAAAATTCGAGATTATTTATGATGACGAAGCCATACTGGTACTTGATAAGGCTGCGGACATTCTTACTATTCCAGATCGGTTTAAGCCTGAAATATTCAACCTTTATAATTGGTTAGAACTTCAATACAGTCAAATCTTTGTTGTCCACCGCTTGGATAAAGAAACAAGTGGCTTGTTGGTTTTTGGTAAAACCGAAGAGGCTCACAAATCCCTTTCCCAACAATTTGAAAGCCGCTCAGTATCAAAGATTTATAGTGTTTTGGTAGAAGGCGTCCTGCATGAGATGGAGGGGAGAATCGATCAGCCAATTGGCAAGCATCCGTCCAAACCTGGTAAAATGATCGTATCAGCAAAGGGCAAACCGTCAGTTACTGAATACAAGGTATTAGAGCATTTTAAAAATTATTCATTGGTGGAAGCGGACATCAAAACGGGGAGGACCCATCAGATCCGAGTGCACTTTCAATCGCTCGGTTATCCCTTGGCTGTTGATAAACTATATGGCCGGAACGATGCTTTTTTTCTTTCAAAAGTAAAATCGAAATACAACAGGGGTAAGGGAAAAGAAGAACGGTCCTTGATGTCGCGCACCAGCCTGCATGCATCACAGTTGACCATCAACCATCCAAATACTGGTGAACAAATGACATTTGAAAGCAGCCTGCCAAAGGATTTCAATGCGGTATTAAAACAGTTAAGAAAATGGGGAGGGGTTAGAAAGTAGAAAGTAGAAAGTAAAAAGTAAAAAGTAAAATGATGAATAATAAATCTAAAAATGTTGGCCTATACTGCCTAAATTGCCGTGACAAAGTAGTGTGAATACGACATCAGATTCAATGTAACATTCTACCTTTGGCATTTTACACATCAAGCAATCAATTAATATGATTAACAAAGTAGTTTTTGGACCCAAAGAAGCGATCAAAGGTATTGTAGATGGCATGACCTTAATGCTTGGTGGCTTCGGATTGTGTGGTATTCCTGAAAATTGCATTACCGCGTTGGTGGAAACTGGGGTAAAGGATTTGATCTGTATTTCCAACAATGCAGGAGTAGATGACTTTGGCCTTGGGTTGTTGTTGCAAAAAAAGCAAATCAAGAAAATGGTGTCTTCCTATGTTGGGGAGAATGATGAATTTGAGCGGCAGATGCTCAGTGGCGAACTCGAAGTTGACCTTATCCCACAAGGTTCTTTGGCCGCCCGGTGCCAGGCTGGTGGTTCTGGCGTTCCGGCATTTTTTACACCAGCGGGTTATGGGACGGAAGTTGCTGAAGGTAAAGAAGTCCGCTTTTTTGATGGCAAACCACATATTTTGGAGCAGGCCCTCACCGCTGATTTTGCGATTGTGAAAGCATGGAAAGGAGATCATGCCGGTAACTTGATCTTCAAAGGGTCGGCGAGAAATTTCAACCCACTCATGGCCATGGCAGGGAAAATTACCATTGCTGAAGTCGAACATTTGGTAGAACCGGGTGAACTCGATCCGAACATGATCCATACACCGGGCATATTTATCCAACGAATTTTTCAAGGAAGCAATTACGAAAAACGGATCGAGCAACGGACCGTGCGCGCTCGATCTTAAGGTAGTATTTAGGGCGTAACTTGAAGTTACACCGTAAATTGTGCTTCCCAATTCTCATCAATCATTTTGAAACAACCATGATAGACAAACAAGGAATAGCGAAACGGATTGCCCAGGAATTGCAAGATGGATGGTATGTGAACCTTGGCATTGGTATCCCGACACTTATCGCCAATTATGTCCCAACAGGAATTAATGTAGAATTTCAGTCAGAAAACGGCATACTCGGAATGGGGCCATTCCCTTTCGAGGGAGAGGAAGATGCGGACATGATCAATGCTGGAAAACAAACCGTAACGTTGATGCCCGGGGCTTCCCTTTTCGATAGTGCAACGAGTTTTGCCATGATACGTGGCCAACATATCCAATTGACCGTGCTCGGTGCAATGGAAGTCGCAGACAATGGCGACATTGCCAACTGGAAAATCCCTGGCAGGATGGTGAAAGGAATGGGCGGCGCCATGGATTTGGTAGCTTCGGCAGACAATATCATCGTGGCGATGATGCACACCAACAAGCGCGGAGAGTCCAAATTGTTGCGGCAGTGTACCTTGCCGCTGACTGGCGTTCGGTGCATCAAAAAGATCGTGACCAACCTCGCTGTGCTCGATGTTACGCCTGATGGTTTCAAATTGTTGGAACGCGCGCCCGGGGTGAGTGTGGACGAAATAAAAGCAGCGACAGAAGGACGGCTGGTTGTGGACGGGGATATTCCAGAGATGGATATTTCGTGATGCATGAAGACCTGTCAGGTTGTTTTATTTATATGTGTTGGGAGAAATTAATATCCCCCAACACATATAAATAAAACAACCTGACAGGTCTGGCCCATAATAATATTTTAAAATGAAGAACAAAGCCTCATTTGAAAAATTATTAAGAAATACCTTGTTGGTGTTTGTTATTCCACTGTTGTTCAGTTCATGTGCGGCCCTTTTTGGTGGCATGATGGGGGACACAGGTGGCACTTCAGAACCGGAGGATTTTGATTTTGATTTTGAAGAATACGGTGAAATAAATTTTACCATTCTCCAAATGAACGATGTATATGAAATCGCTCCCCTTGAGAAAGGCAAAGTCGGTGGAATGGCCAGAGTTGCCACATTTCGGAACCAATTATTGGAAGAAAACCTCAATGTGTTCACGGTACTTGCAGGTGACTTTCTTTACCCATCTTTATTAGGTACTTTAAAATATGAAGGAGAGAGAATTAAAGGGCGGCAAATGGTAGAAGTGATGAACGGTGTTGGAGTAGATTTGGTGGCTTTTGGCAACCATGAATTTGATGTGAAAGAAAAAGAACTCCAGCAACGCATGGACGAATCCTATTTTGATTGGGTCGGCACCAATGTGCTGCACCAAAATGGCAAAAAACTGGAACCATTTCACAAGGAATCCTATGGGATAAAATATTTTTCACCTGAGACCTTTATTTGGGAGGTGACCGATTATATGACTGGGAATACCATTAAGGTCGGCTTTTATAGTGCCACCATCAATTCCAATGAAAAAGATTACGTGTATTATGAGGATCCTTATCAGGAAGCAACCAAAGCTTACCTTTCATTAAAAAATGAGGCTGATGTTATTGTGGGGCTGACACACCTGGCCATTGAACAAGATATGAAAATGGCTTCGTTGCTACCTGGGACCGCATTGATAATGGGCGGGCATGAACATGAAAACAGTCTTGATACCGTGGGGAATGTGGTTATTGCGAAAGCTGATGCCAATGCCAAAACTGTATATGTGCATCGTTTTATTTATTATCCGGAAACAAAAGAAGCATCAGTGACCTCAGAGTTAGTACCAATAACTGATGCCATTCCTGATGATTTGATGGTTGCTGAGACTGTAAAAAAATGGCAAAAAATCCAAAATGATGTGATTGCTGAAGTTATTCAAGATCCAGAAGAAATAATTTATACGGCAAAAGTCCCGTTGGATGGCAGGGAGAGCCAGGTAAGGAAAGTGCAGACCAATCTAGGAGCTGTGATCGGGGCAGCAATGGCTTACGCTACCAAGAAACCAGCTGACTGTGCTTTTTTCAATGGGGGTTCCATTCGGCTCGACGATCAACTGAGTGGCGATATTACCCCAGTTGATTTTTTCAGGGCTTTGCCCTACGGCGGTAAAATTTATGAAATTGATATAGAAGGAATCATTTTGAAAAGGGCCTTGAACGCTGGATTGGAAAATACGGGGAACGGGGGATACCTGCAATGGCACAATATTTCGTTCGATGAAAAAAACAAAACATGGTTTATCAACGGCAAGAAACTCAATGAAAGAAAAGTTTACCACATTGCCTCGAACGATTATACAGCCAATGGAAGGGAGAAACGGCTTGAGTTTTTCAACCCAAAAAACTTTGTAAATTGGGAAACTGCTGAAGACGGGGACAATGATGATCTCCGCATCGACATCAGAAAAGCAGTTGCTGAATATCTTAATAAGCTTTAGTATTTGAGTTACTGAGAATTTAAGTATTTGAGTATTTGAGAGTATAGTTTCTAAGAAACTCAAATTTTCAGGAACTCTGGAACTCTGGAACTCAGAAACTCAGAAACTCTTATAAAACATCATATCATGATACGTGGCCTATTTAAAATTTTGTTCGTAGTCGTAATTGGGGTGCTGGTTTACAACTATTTCCTGGGCTCACCAGAAGAAAAGGAAAATGCAAAAGAAATCTTTGGAGAGGTCAAGGATGTTGTGGTGGGGGTCAAGGATTTAGTGAAATCTGAAAAGGAAAAATTTGATGCTGGCAAATATGACGATGCAGTGGATAAGGTCGGGACATTGTTGTCCAAATTGAAAAGCAAGGCTAAGAATTTTGATGAAAAGTACCTTAAAAGAATCGTTGATTTGGAGAAAAAGAAGGAAGACTTGAAAAGCGCCCTCACAGATTACAATGTAGAAGATGGGCGGCTTGATGGAAGTGAAAAGAAAGAAAAAAAGGATTCGACTCAGTTGAAAACAGATTTGGACGACCTGCTCAAGGATACCGAAAAACTAATTGAAGATATGGAGTTGGATTACAGTTGACACACGACTGGTTTGTCCGCTCTGGCAATGCCTTGAAAAGCGACCCTTTGTAGAAAAGTGTCGCTTTTTGTTTGAATAAATGATCGCCGAACATTTCCTAACTTTGCCGACTGAAATACGAACCTAAGTAGTCGGACATATTTATGTTGATATTTTGGCGAGTTCATTTTTAGTGAGGACAAGACAAAAAAATTAAGCATAGCCATAGCTACGGTTCCTTTTTTTAACGCAGTCATCGTTGAAAAGAAGCCGCCAAAATGTTAAGATAAATGTGTCCGACTACCTAATATATATAAAAGGTGTATAAGTTGCCAAAATCCGATCAATCCCCATTCATTTAAAACATGTCAAAACCTTCCAACGCTAAGCCTAATTATTTCTATTCTATTATCAGTGTGACATTAGTGTTGCTCTTGTTGGGTATGTTTGGCTTGCTTGTTATTCAAGGACAGCAAGTGGTGAAAGAGATGAAAGAGCAGATTGAGATCATTGTTGAATTGAAAGAAGAAAGAACTGGGACAGAGGTGGAAGAATTAAAGGAGTTTTTAACTAAAAGTGCATTTTACAAAAGCAATTCTGTGAAGTTTATCAGCAAAGATGAAGGGGCAAAGATGATGCAGGATGAATTTGGTGATGCATTTTTAAAACTTGACATGGCCAACCCTTTGTACGATGTGGTCACATTCAATATGAATGCTGACTTTGTTGATGGACCAGGCATGGAGGAGATAAAAGGAAGACTCAAAGGTTTCGGTTATGTGAGCGATGTATTTTACCAAGAAACAGTTGCGGATAAAATTGCAGAGAACCTCAACAAAATAAGTATTGGTGTTTTAATAGCAGGTTTGTTTTTTATTATTGTCGCGATTGCCTTGATCTTAAATACCATTCGATTGGCGCTCTATGCCAATCGTTTTTTAATAAAAAACATGGAATTGGTGGGGGCGTCATGGGGCTTTATCAGTCGGCCATTTTTAAAAAGGAGCTTTTGGCAAGGACTGTTATGTGGCATATTGGCAATTTTCATTTTGAGCCTTCTGATTTACTTGACTGTGAACGGCTCTGCCGAAGGAATTGACCAACTTAATTTGCCTGGCATAGCGCTCTTGTTTACAACATTATTGGCCCTGGGCATATCAGTGACGATGTTGAGCACTTATTACGTAGTCAATAAATACCTGAAGATGCGGGTAGATGAACTATATTGAAAGAAAATGAACCAGTAGGTTTCAGGGGAGAGGAATCAGGCCATTCATCTGACTCCTCTCTCCTGATTCCTTGTAGTTATTAAATTTAATAGCAAGAAGAAATGAGCAAAAGCAAAAAGAAAGTAATCACTACTTCAAGGGCAAAAAAAACAGGTCCCACTGTTTCAAGGAAAAGGGCTTCAACTTCCACCACAGCTGTTTCTCAAACACCTTTGATATTTAATAAAACCAACCTTTTGTTGATGTTGGGCGGGATAGCCCTAATTGCACTAGGCTTGATCTTGATGAGCGGAGGTGCAATGCCCAGCCCAGATGTTTGGGATGAAAGTCTGATTTATAGTAAAAGGAGGACAGTCCTTGGTCCATTTGTTATCATTGCTGGGCTTGTTTTGGAAATATATGCGATTTTCAAAAAAACCGATTCGGCCACAGTTTCTAATATTGCAGAGTAACCCGGAAAGACAATGGATGAATTAATAAAAGCGATAATTCTTGGCATTGTACAAGGGTTGACTGAGTTCTTGCCAGTCAGTAGTAGTGGTCATTTGGAGCTTGCCAAATTCTTTCTTGATGACCAAAGTTTGAAAGAAGAAAGCCTCTTGATGACGGTTGTCCTTCATTTTGCCACAGCACTCAGCACGGTAGTAATATTAAGGAAAGAAATAGTCCGTATATTCCTAGGCTTGTTCCAATTCAAGTGGAACAGCGAAGCCCGGTACGCCATTAAGATAATCATCTCAATGATTCCGGCTGTATTTGCTGGGCTGTTGTTGGAATCAGAGATAGAAGCTGTTTTTGATCAAAAAATCATTCTGGTAGCCGTTTTTTTAATGGTTACTGGCTTGTTGCTTTTTTTGGCTGACCAAGCTGCTGACAGCAGTAGGAAGGTTGGATTTCGGAGTGCTTTCATAATTGGGTTATCACAAGCTATTGCCATCCTTCCTGGAATATCCCGTTCAGGAGCTACCATTTCCACCTCTGTATTATTGGGAATAGATAGAGGTGAAGCAGCCCGTTTTTCTTTTTTGATGGTAGTCCCTTTAATATTTGGCAAAATTGGCAAAGACATTTTAGATGGTGCATTCACCGAAACTGCTAACATTCTACCTTTGACAGCTGGTTTTATTGCCGCTTTTATCACTGGGATGTTTGCATGTAAATGGATGATTCTGCTTGTGCAGAAAAGCAAACTTGTATATTTTTCTATCTATTGTTTTATCATTGCAACAGCAGCGATATTGTTTTACCTTGCTTGAAGTCTTGAGGTATTTTAGATTTTTGTGGTAAAAAGATCAATTTTGATAAATTTGAACAACATTCAAGATTCTCCTTTTTACCACCCAAACCAATGAAATGGACGATCCTTTTCCCGGCCGCAGTTTTATTGACGGCATCTGTATTCTGGTAGATAAACCAATGAGTTGGACTTCTTTTGATGTAGTCAACAAAATTCGATCAGCATTAAAACATAATTTGGGTATCCGTAAGATAAAAGTTGGGCATTCGGGTACATTAGACCCGATGGCCACAGGACTTCTACTTATATGTTCGGGCAAGCACACCAAAAAATTAGCAGAATATCAAGGCTTGGGCAAAGAATATACGGGTACGATCACCCTCGGAGCTACGACTCCTTCATATGATGCCGAAACCGAGTTTGATGCGACCTTTCCAATATCCCACATTACTCCTGAAATTATTGAAAAGGCAAGATTGGGTTTTTTGGGCAATCTTGAACAATATCCTCCCATGTACTCGGCCATTAAAGTAGATGGCCAACCTCTATACAAAAAAGCGAGAAGGGGAGAGACCGTAGAAATAAAACCAAGACCAGTCACGATTGATGAATTTGAGATTACCGATATTGAGTTGCCAAATATCGATTTTCGGGTAAAGTGCAGCAAAGGCACTTATGTCCGCTCACTGGCTTATGATTTTGGGAAAGCCTTGAACAGTGGTGCCTACCTTTCTAGTTTGAGGAGGACCCAAATAGGTCAATTTCAAATAGAAAAAGCATGGAACCTGGAAGCCTTGATTGAACATATAGAAGGTTTTGTTCCAATCGCTGAGGATAAGGAACTATGAAAAAATAAATTAGCAATTCAAAATTTGTAAATCTATTTCTACACCGTTCCTAATTCATGAAAATCAAGGATTCCTACAAGACCATTTCCATACCATCTGTTGGTGAATTTAAGGACCGAGGCAGTAAATTTTTTGCCTTTGCTTTCCCTCTTTCTGTCGGGGAAGAATGGCAAGGATGTTTGGAAAAAGTAAAAAAAGAACATCCAAAAGCCCGGCATCATTGTTATGCCTACCGACGGGGCCTTGATCAAAACGACTTCCGTGCGAATGATGATGGAGAGCCATCCGGTACTGCTGGCCGCCCAATTTTAGGGCAGATTGATAGTTTCCAATTGACAAATGTGGTCGTGATAGTTGTGCGGTATTTTGGGGGGACCTTGCTTGGCACCTCAGGCCTGATAAATGCTTATAAATTGAGCACCATGGATGCGTTACAAAACGCAGTCATTATTGAAAAAGTAGTGGAAGATATTTTTAGAATTTCTTTCGACTATGCATTTATGGGCGAAGTAATGAACGCTGTCAAAAAGCTGGAAATCAACATTTTGAACCAACATTTTAAAGAAATAGCTTACATTGATATTTCCATTAGGAAAAGCGAATCGGAAACCCAATTACTTCGACTCAAAGCCTTTCTCGGTAAGGTTAGTTTGGAGGAAGCCGAACTGATTGACGAGTTAGACGGAATTGCTATTTCGCCTCTCCCGTGAAAGGATAATTGGCGATTTATACATTTTTGCAAAATAAATATCTGTTCTCTTTGTAATATTATTCTTTTTTCTCCTACCTGTTATCTACATTTGGCTTGCACATAGCTAATTTGATTTTGGAATGGCTTTGCTTTTGGAAAAGTTATCTAAAACCAATTTTATTTTTTCACTAAATCTTTTCATACCATGTTTCCTCGATTAGCACTTTTGCCTATCGGCTTGTTCCTTATTTGGTGCTTTGTATGTCAACGGTGGTATGTTTGTCACATCAAACAAGCATGTGGCACTGAACAAATCGAACCACCGCCACCAGTAGTAGAAGATGACCGCCCAATGGTTTTTAAATGGTCTGACGCAACACCGATTGCCCGTCCAAATTTTGATGTGATCAAACAAAGCCAAGTTGATGGCCTTGGAGAAGGTCAACTACTCGAAATTGTTGGGAGTTACTTCAACGGAGAAGATCCTCCTGAAGGATATTCCAACATGGGACTTGCACGGGCTGCGCAAGTCAAAGCTTTATTTGCCCCTCCACTAGATGAAACCCTAATTGTTGAAAGTTCCAGACTCATTGATCCTGCGCCTGATGGCATTATGGGGGACACCCTGTTCGAGGCAGCGATCTATACTTATAAAACACCTCCAGCTCCTGAACAGGATACAGTGGAATGCATAGTTGCCAATAACAATTCTTTGACAATTTTATTCTCTTATGGAGAAGCCAACCGGAAAGTTGATTCCCAAATCGAGGATTGCCTACAAAACATTGTGGCACATTTGATGAAAACAGAGGATACCGCAAAAATTGTTGGGCATACCGATGATTCTGGTTCTGAAGATTTCAACATGAAACTTGGATTGGCCAGAGCTGAACACATCCAAAAAATACTTGATAAAAAGGGCATTGACAGGAGCAGGATAGTGCTTGAATCCAAGGGCGAAACAAACCCAGTTGCCAGTAATGCAACCGAAGAAGGCTCCCGCCTCAACAGGAGGGCAGTCCTAACAATCGTTGAAAAATGATCGACCTTTTTTGGTCTGAGATTATTCAATCCATTTAACAAAACAAAAAATTATCAATCATGCAAGAAGCTTTCATGACCCATACGATAGAAATCCTAACCATGCTTTTGATTGCCTTCCTATTGGGCGTTTTATTAGGTTACATTATTTGGTACAAATGGCGACGATTGTACAGTGAGCTGCAGGGCGAACATGAGCGACTAAGTGCACAACACGTTGAATTAGAGAAAGAACATGCGAGCTTACGTTACAAAGCAGATGAATTGGATAAGTCGAACAGGGAGCGACGTACCCGTATCAGCAGTCTCGAAGGGGATATCACTATATTGAAATCAAAGCTTAAAAAATGTGAAGAAGCGAACGAAGGAGCAATGGGAGCTGCCCCTCCTCCACAAAAAGATGACTTAAAAAAGATTGAAGGGATCGGTCCTAAAATAGAAGGGTTGTGCAATGGCATTGGAGTTTGGACTTGGCAGCAATTGGCCGATGCTCCTGTCTCTAATTTACAAAAGATGCTGGACGATGCTGGCCCAGCCTACAAGATTGCGAGTCCTGACACTTGGCCAAAACAGGCCGAATATGCAGCTAATGGTAAATGGGACAAACTAAAAGAATACCAGGACTTCCTCGATGGCGGGGTTGATCCGAGTTGAGAAGATAATTAAAGGTTTAATTCTTATCAGCTGATACAAGGGGGCAATAACTGCGATTAGCAGTTATTGCCCCCTTGTAATTTTTAGTCATCGGATTTCTATTTCTTCTTCATCGTGTCTTTTCAAAATCGGATTTAACAATTTCAAGGAATAATATCTTTTGTTTTTGATAAACATTTCAAATAAGGGTTTCAATTGACCAATTAAACCTTTATCTCTAGCAATAGAAAGTATGCCAATTGTTCCAATACATTGTATCCCAAAATTCTCAGCAATATTTCTTGCCTTTTTATCGTCAATCAAAAGATAATCGGCATTGAGTTCTTTGTATAATATGACCGATTCTGACTCCCCATAGTCCATTACAAAGGTCAACTCATTGAATCCCGATATTTCTTTTACTTTATCCTCAAAGTATTCAACTATCCTCTGGTAATGCCCCGCCGTTTTATCCCTCGTTAATTCCTCCCAAACAGCTTTGGGGATATAAATACCATCAAATAAGCCATTTAGGATTTCAAGCTTATCAATAATTGCCAAGGAAAAAATTGGTCCTGAATCTGAAATCACCAATCCATTCTTCATATTATTTCAACTTTTCGATGTCGCCTAAAATATCGTTTAATCCCAAAGAAGAAATTGGTACTTTATTCTCAGAAAGAATGGTCTCAAACTGAAAACGTGACAATTCTGCTATTTGGGCAGCCTTACCGATTGTTACCTTTTGCTGTATATACAGTTGGATGGCCAAAGAAATTTTTATTCGCTTCTTTAATTCTTTCTCTGATTCATTCAGGGTCAAAAGAATGTCTGAGGGCAAATCAATGTTTATGGTCTGTAATGTCATGATCTGATTTTTTATCTAATATACCTCTTTTTGAAAGTTAAGTTGGTTTTGCGGCCTATTCTTCCTCATGTGGTATAACTTATAAAGGTAATTATAATTCCAATAACCCTTCTGGCAACCGGAGGGTTATTTTTTTCCCTTTCTTATCAATAGATTCAATTAAATCAGCGTGCAATGGAATAAAAATCTCTTTGTTTTTGGAATCGACAACAGCCATTTCCTGCTGTGGGAATTCCTGTACTTCTTTGATTGTACCGACTTCGCCATAATTTGAGTCGATAAGAAGAAACCCTTCCATTGCTGCAAATTCCAGGTCACTTTTAACAGGTTCAACTATCGCGCTTTTCAAGTCTTGTTCCCGCAACAACAGGTCTTTTGATGTAATAGATCTGGCATCTTCCGGTGAGTTAATATCTTCTATTTTTAAAAGTATATCGCCAACTACATCAATGTTTTCAATAAAAAAAGGAGCTGGCTTTCCATGCAATGGAATGAAAACATGACCCAATCTGGCAAAATCTTCAATGAATTGTTCATGGATCACCACTTTGACCTGTCCTTTTGAACCATATGTTTTTTTAGTGAATCCAATGTTTATGTATTTGTCCAGCATAAATATTTTTGATTGGGAAATTGACGAATGGCCACGGGTGCAGAATTTTTATGACCTCTTTAATCCGTTTAGATCGAGCCACAAAAGAAGTGTTGTTTATGACTCCTATTGTGGTTCGAAAAAAACTCTTAGTTGTGGTCTATAATGGTCTGCCGTAAGATGAACCCTTTTTCGGCTTTTTCCTCCCAAGTCATCCCTGTACATCCATCGATGCATTGTGTGTCCAAAATCCAACGTTCCCGATAAACCAGTCCAATACCTTTGGCATATTTTTCCCGCGACACCCTCAACTCAATCAGGTTTTCATTATCTGCTTCCCGAAGGGTCATTACATTTTCAAATGGAAATGCTCCAACTGATTCAGCTTCATCCACGCTTTCGATGCGATAGTCCCAGCCTTTAAACATTTGCAGGCTTTCCCCAGCTACGATCACAATCAGGCTGGGATCAAAATGAACCAGGCCATCCCATGAGTTATTTTCCCTTACGGGAAATCCCATTTTGATAAATCGCAAATTATCTTCAGTCACGATTCCTTGGTTATCTTGAATGGATTGAGTGAACACTTTTGTTACCTGCCACGATGCACCAAGTTCCCTCCTTTCATATCGCTCCGTTCTATATAAAACATGTTCGTTGTTGTCGTGCAGGGTATCCACGATTTCCTCTTTAAAATAGGTTTTGCTGTATGCTATTAAGCTGTCCCCGGTTGGATCAAATATGGTAGAATCAACTTCATAGGTAATGTATTTCCCCACCTCCAAAGCCAAATAATCGTGGCCCAGGTCAGTGTTGAAAGTGTCTTTTTCCGTTTTACATGATTGGAAAAAAAAGAGAACAACAATGAAAAACAACAGTGACTTTAATGGGTACATATTTATGAAATATCAAAAGGTGACAGGATTAATCAAAACTTTAAAAATTTAAGCTAAAACATTGATAATGAGTATTTTTTATCATTCACCATTCATCATTTCATGATAATTCCGCCACCTACTACATCATCCCCTTCATAAAATACGGCAGATTGCCCAGGGGCAATACCTTTTACGTTGGCCAAGAAATTAACATCTATATCCGCGCCATTATTATGTAACGTACTGAATGTGCCGTTGTCTCGGTATCGTACTTTGGTCACAGTTTCCAGCCCTTCTGGTATTTGAGCGTATTTCATGGAGTTGACCTGTTTGACTTTCATGCCATTTTTTATCAACTCTTCTTCCCTCCCAAGCACGACTGTATTCGATTCTGGCTGTATTTCAGTGACAAACATAGGTTCTCCAAAAGCCATACCGAGACCTCTCCGTTGGCCAATGGTGTAAAACGGATAGCCATCGTGTTTGCCGAGCACATCACCTGCTGCATTGATGAAATTGCCCCCAGCAACCTTTTCCTCAAGTCCGTCGATCCGTCTTTTTAAGAAGCTTCGGTAATCGTTGTCAGGGACAAAGCAAATTTCATAACTCTCACCTTTTTTTGACAATTCAGAATAACCCCGATCATAAGCCAATTTTCTTACTTCAGGTTTGGTGTAAGTGCCCAAGGGAAACCTGCTGCGTTGCAAACAATGTTGGCTCAGGCCCCACAAAACATAAGATTGGTCTTTGTTGCTGTCTTTGGCCTTTTTTACGAATTTCCGTCCTTGCGACTCACCGATCACTGCGTAATGGCCAGTCGCAATGAACTCACAATCAAGCGCATCAGCCCTTTTCAGTAAAGCACTCCATTTAATGTGGGTATTGCAGAGTACGCAGGGGTTGGGTGTTCGGCCAGCAATGTATTCCTCCACAAAATTGTCAATCACGTAGTCGCCAAACTCTTCCCTGATGTCCACAATGAAATGGTGGAAGCCCATGTCAACAGCTACTTGCCGAGCATCATTAATGGAGTCGAGGCTGCAACATCCCGTTTCTTTTTTCGAACCGCCAGAAGAGGCATAATCCCAAGTTTTCATGGTAATGCCAACTACCTCATAACCTTGCTCATGCATTAGTATTGCGGTGACTGTGCTGTCAATCCCTCCACTCATGGCAACTAAAACTCGTCCGTGCTTACTCATTCTTATTATCTGCTTTTAGCAATGGGTCTTTGGCAAAATAGCTTTTGCCGATGAAAAATATCTGCAAAAGTACAACTTACCCCAGTGAATGGTTCAAGCCAGAATCCAATGAGGCACGATTTTATTTGTGCGGAAGTACAATAAAAGCATTTCCTTTGCCATTGAGAATAAATGAATTAAACCCTATTTTTGAAATTATTACAATTCTCAACACAACCAGAATTTAATCACTAAACATGCTGACATGAAAAATTTCATTAAAATTCTTTTTTTAAACCTCTTATTTGCCACAACTATTATTGCACAAGATGATGAATTTGGAATTGCATCTTACTACTCTGATCTGTTTCAAGGAAAACCTACAGCCAGTGGTGAACTTTATAATAAAGGTAAACTCACTGCTGCTCACAAAACATTACCATTCGGTACCTTGGTGAAAGTGACCCGGCTCGACAACAACGCTTCGGTGCAGGTGACGGTCAATGATCGAGGCCCATTTATAAGTGGCCGCATTATCGAACTTTCCCGTGAAGCTGCTACACGGATAGATTTGATACAGGATGGAGCTACCCGCGTGAAAGTGGAAATAGTGAAGGAGAAGCCTGAGCCAGCGGAGATTGCCAGTACGACTCCTGTGGAAAGGCCTACATCTTATGAAAATACGGACAAAAAGATAGTAAAAAAAGAGGTGCCCAAACCTGCTACTAAAAACCAAAATTCATTGGCAGCCAAAAAAGGGAAGGTAAAGATCAATGAAAAACCTGCTAAATCAGAAGCCATCGTCAAGAGCAATTCAAACTCTTCCAAATCTGTTTTGGTCAAGAGCCAAGATTATAAACAACTTGGATTGTATGAAATTGAACTCAAGCGCCCTGAGAAAAAAGGGTTTGGCGTTCAGGTTGCTTCATTAACCAATCAAAATGCTTTGTTCAAGAAGATTGCTGACCTACAAGGTGCTTGGTTTACCAACATTATGGTCAACGTTGAAAAAGGCCAGGGTGACGACATGATGTATAAAATTATTCTTGGTTCTTTTGCTACCCAGTCTGAGGCGGATGTTTACAAATCCAATTTGAAAAAAAATAAAAAGATCAAAGGCTTTGTAATTGACCTTTCTGCTATTGATAATTAAATGGCAGTTTAGGGAGTTGGAAACAAATAACCTACCCATTCTGACTCGCTCTTTTTCCTTCTAAAGATGCTTTAAAAATGAACCGTAACCCCCAGCTATGCTTAATTTTTCAAACACCTTTACAAGAAAAAATAGCTTCGCCATAACGGGTAGGTTATTTATTTCCAACTCCCTTAAATTGATTGACTGCTAATTTAACAACAGAAGTTTTTACAGTCTTTAATAAACTTGTCACCGAACTCAATCCGGTGACAAGTTTTTTTATTAAGGAACGTATCAAACCAAACAACCTTCTCGCCTTTCCTGTAACCCACCAGCGCAACTTCCTGTCAAACCATATGTCATTAAAGCCATAAATCAAAACTCAATTTAAAATGAAAAATCTTAGTTTTTTTTCCCTGTTTTTTATTTCAAGCCTATTATTGTCAACCGCTGTACTGGGTCAAAGTTGGTACGGCTCCGGCATAAAAGGAGAAGGTAAAATGGTCACCAAAACAATAGACCTATCATCGTTTGATGCCCTTGGACTGAGCATTAATGGGGATGTCTACCTCTCCCAAGGAAGTACCCAATCTGTAAAAATCGAAGCACAAAAGAACATCCTTGACAACATTGTTACGGAAGTGAAAAGCAACTACTGGAAGATCAAATTTGACAAAGACGTTAAAAACCATGATGGGGTCAAGATATGGATCACTATACCTCATTTGACTAAGGCTGCGGTAAGTGGTTCTGGGAATATTGAAGGTAGGACTGTTTTCAATAACCTTGATGATCTGAAATTAGCAATTAGTGGTTCTGGTGATATTGAATTGGAGTCGAATTCCCGTTCACTCAGCGCTGCGGTCAGTGGTTCAGGTGATTACGAATTGTCTGGAAAAACGGGCGATGCCGAATTTCGGATTGCAGGATCTGGAGATATTGAAGCGGGAGACCTTGTTACTGAAAATTGCAGTGTGAAAATTTCCGGCTCAGGCGATGCATCTGTGCATGTCAATGGGAACCTGAATGTTGGAATTGCAGGTAGCGGTGATGTGCTTTATCGGGGCAGCCCAAATGTGAAATCCAAAATTTCGGGTTCAGGAGATGTACAAGCGAAATAGGATTTCATCAACCAATCATTTATCAGATAGTCCAAATTTTTCATAACTAATGTTTTAGAGAGTGTGTTAGCCACTGTGCTCATCGGTGGCTTTTTTTATTTTCTACCCTCATGGAGGTTGGCTGAATTCCTGTCACCTTCACTACCTTCCTTTTGATTTTTTTTCACTTCCTTTGTGACTCAAATCGTAAAACACACTTTGAAAAACAATTACTATGTTTAAAACAGCCCTGTTAGGTTTACTCTCACTCGTTTTTATTACGGGTTTTACATTCCTCACCACCACTTGGACTTTTGATGATCCAACCACTGAAGATTCCATTTTTTATAAAAAAGAAGAAAACCAAAATTGGTTGATCGTCAAAGAAGATGTTCAAATTAGGGCATCTGAAATTGCAGAGAAATATATTGGGCAATTGGGGCTTGGTATGGCTGATGAGTTGAGGCTCTATCGCACCAACCAAGATGATATTGGATTTACCCATTACCGCTACCAACATTACCATAATGATGTAAAAGTAACTGGCAGTCAATTACTTGTACACGAGAAAGATGGCTTTGTCAAAACTTTGAATGGCAAATTGGCCAGAGGGATGAATATGGAAGTAGGTACTCAAATTTCTGAAGAAAAGGCAATTGAAATAGCGATCGCCAAACTTCCTGCTGATTCCTATATGTGGGAAAGCCGCATGGCGGAAGATATGTTGAAACGGATTAAAAACGACCCTGATGCGACTTATTACCCACAAGCTGAATTGGTTTTGGTTGACCCTACTTTTAAATTGAAATTGGATCAATTTGAATTGGCTTACAGTGTTGTTGTCCATTCCAAAGAACCAGAAATGCGGAAGCGGTTTTTCATTGACGCAGTAAATGGATCTGTTATACATGAAATTAACCTGCTCCATTCGCAATCCGAAAATATTCCAGGCATTGCAGAAACCAGATATCATGGGACACGGGAGATTATAACGGACTCCATTGGTGTTGATTCTTTTCGGTTGGTTGAAACAACTAGGGGGCGTGGCATTGAGACTTATGATATGAACAATGGAACCAACATCGATAATGCGGTCAATTTTCTTGACGATGATAATTTTTGGGACAACGTGAATGCAGAGCAAGATGAGGCGGCAACTGATGCTCACTGGAGTGCTGAAATGACCTTTGATTATTATTTGCAAATGCACAATCACCTTGGCGTGGACGGGGATAGTATGGCGCTAATCAGTTACGTACATGTGAATTCGAATTGGACAAATGCTACTTGGAACGGCTCATTTGCTAGGTTTGGTGATTCATCTCCTCCCAATTCCCCATTAACGTCTTTGGATGTGGTAGGGCATGAATTCACACATGGTATCACTGACTTTACGGCTGATCTTGTGTATCAAGATGAAAGTGGTGCATTGAATGAATCATTCAGTGATATTTTTGGAGAGTCCATTGAATTTTGGGCGGACTCTGCTTCAGGCGATTGGTTGGTTGGAGCTAACTTTTTGGTAGAACCGTTTAGAAGCATGTCAAATCCTCGGGAATTTGGTGATCCTGACACTTACTTTGGCGATGGATGGGTTACGGGGACTGGCGACAATGGTGGTGTTCACACCAATAGCGGCGTGCAAAATTATTGGTTTTACTTGTTGACAGAAGGTGGAGCCGATACCAATGATATTGAAAATATTTTTGTGGTACATGGTCTTGGCATTGATACGGCGGCACAGATTGCGTTCCGAAACTTGAAATATTATTTGACAGTTACCTCTGAATATGAAGATGCGAGATTGGGGGCAATCCAAGCAGCCGAAGATTTATTTGGACCTTGTTCATTTCCGGTCAAGCAAACGATCAGTGCTTGGTACGCAGTTGGTGTAGGCCCAGAAAATGCGGTGTTGGATTTTAACTTGTTGGCGATTTTAGAACCTTTGGGTGCGACTTGTGGGGTTTCGGATCAAGAATTGGTCACAGTGCAACTTGTTTACAATGATTGTGATTCTGCTTTGACGGCTGGGGTAAAGGTGCCGTTATTTTATCAAATCAACGGCGGCGCAGAAATTTGGGATACCCTTTTGTTAACCAACCAATTGCAGGGTGGCGACTCAATTATGTTCACTTTCAGTACGCCAGTTGCCGATCTGGCAGTACCAGGGACTTATACTTTGACTTGTGGCGCCAACCTTCCAGGAGATAATACTTCGGGCAACAATAGCAAACAAATTGAATTGGAGAGGATATTTGAGCAGAACATCGACCTTGGATCGGTAGGGGTGCGTGAGCCATTGCCAAAGTGTTACATGGGCGTAGAGAACGTTGCTGTAGAAATTGGTTTCTTCGGTTGCGATTCGATCAATGCAGGAGAACCTTTGGAAGTGTATTATAGCTTGAATGGTGCTGCTCCTGTACAAGAAACCATTGTACTTCCAAACACCTTGTTTAGGGGCGAGACTATTGTTCATACATTTAGCCAACCGGCTGATTTATCAGAAATAATGTCGCATGGCATCAACGTGTGGGCGACTTACATGCCAGATACATTGAACGCAAATGACAGTTTATTTGGACATTTTGTAGTCAACCCAGTACCCATAACCATTGAAGACATTGTAACTTTTGAAGACCTCCAGACCTCCATGGACTCATTCTATTACCTCACATCATCAGAGTCGAGGACTTTCCTTTCTACCGATGCAGCACGGGAAGGACTTTATGGTTTGCAAGTAACAGGAGGAGATGTATTAAATGAATTCTTAGAAGGTCGGGTAACTATACCGGAGCAGGATACTATTTGGGAAATCAATCCTCAGTTCCGATCTAAGGTATGTTTCTGTGCAGATTTGACAAGCTTGCAAGAGGCTGAGCTAAGGTTCAGGATCAAACAAACATTTTCTGAGATTTATGAAGTGGGATTTGGTGTTAGCTTGAATATAGCTTCCGCTGCAAGGGTGCTGGTAGATGGTGTACAGATCAGTCCTGACTATTTTCCATTAGCAAATACGAACAGTCCTTATTTTCCTCGAAAGCTCGACTTGGCAGATTATCTGGGAAATGCGGTAGAAATCTGCTTTGAGACTTCAACTTTGATTGACAAGGAGTCAGATCCGTTTGGGATCGGTGACAATGTATATCTTGATAATGTAGAATTAGTTGGCTCTTTGGTAAGTGTGGACGATAAGGACGGCTTTGCCTCGCTTTTTGATGTGTACCCCAATCCGGGCACTGGAAATTTCAATATAGAAATTGAAGTGCCGCAATTGCTTGAATCAACCCTTAAAGTATTTGATTCCTATGGCAGGCGACATCTGGAAAGGCAGATCCAACTTTCCCAAGGTTACAACAAAGTGAACGTTGACCTGGCAGGATTCGCACCTGGCATTTATTATTTCCAGCTTCAATCGGACGATCGGGTGATGGTGAAAGAAGTGGTCATCTTTTGAGTAACATCTAAATAGAGTTATAACAATGGCAATGAATCAACTGACTCATTGCCATTGTATTTTCGGAAAATTCAAAATATAATTCTGCAATGCAGGTGCTGCTTAGTGTTAAAGTTAAGCAAATGGCAGCTTGTGTAAAATTATTTTAAGTTTGACTTTTGACTGTCGAAAATATTTATACCTTTACGCCCGTTCTGAACATCCATGACATATCCATAAGCGTGAAAGCCTATTATTTTTAAACCTTAATTATTCACTTAAATCCGTGCGCTATGGATAGAAAAACGTCTTCAAAATTAACTGGTCTTATTTCCAAATTGACCGCAGCAGCGAACAAAGCGGTTACTAAAAGAAATTCTGACAAAAAGTACACAAAACGCCCAACTAACCACGAGTACAAAATGCCGTTGAATTTAAACCATCTTGAGCAAAATTTCCGCACAACTTAAACTGCTCATTAAAACTGCGTTGTACACGAGATTTAATCACATACATTCCAATCATCTAAGAAAAAAAGGCCGCACAAACTGTGCGGCCTTTTGCGTTTCTGTTCTTGTCCACAATTTCATTCGTTCAATTTCTTAGACCATTCCTGATTTTGCTTTTTATGACTGGTTTCAGCCGGTCAGCAGCTTGTAGCACCAATATTTCGTCGGTAGGGAATGGTATAGGACTGTTACCGATTCTGTTTTTTGAATCTTGGCTCAAAGCTCGCTTGTCTCCTTTGAAAGTGCTGGCATAGTTCTCAAAAATGGCTTCGGCTGTAATTGGTTCACGATGGATTAAAGTCTTCGATTGGTTGTCATAAAACTTAAGCTCACCGCTCACAACAGCTGATTTTGTTTGCAAGGATTCCAAAACTGTGGCGAAAATCCTGATCTCTTTTGGCTCCTTGACATCATTGCCTAGCGAATCTTTAAGCACGTTGCCATTATTGTCAAGCACATATTCCCATCCATCTTCGATGGTTTTTTCGTCAACATATTCTCTTTCCCTAATGGTTTCTGGTGAAACGTCAATGAGGTTGAAGCTCATGACGACATCGTAATCGTATTTTATTTTTTTGTCAGGATTCAGATGGACGACCCTCCACAGACTTTCCAGGTCACTGATACTGAGGCGTTTAATTTCCTTTTCGAAATCCCTTGGAAGGATTGCGTTGGAATTGTTTTTCATCTTTAATAGCACATAGACAGTCCCAAGGGCATGGGCTTTTTTCATCAATCCAGATTCATCGCGATACCTTGGGTAGTATAGACTGATGCTTTCAAAGTTGCGGTAAGACTCCCTGGCTGCTTCTTTATCTCCAAGCTCGGCTTGTGCCAAAAGGCGTTTTCCTTCTAAATAGTAAAAATGGGCAGCCTTTTCTTTGGACTGATGTACCAGGCCATCAATTTTCACAAATTTAAAATTCGCCTTGTATCCATCCTTGCCGTACAACGGTAACAATGGTTCGATCAATTCTTGTCGGCGTTGTATCTTATTGTGAATTCGGTTGATCTTCACCCAGTTTTCTGACCTACCTTCTTTTTCGAGGGCTTTGGCTTGCCTCATGTCAAAAGAGGTTGCTCTTTCGTAGGCTTTTTCAATTGCTCTGACGAATTTTTCTTTTTTCTTCTTTTTCCCAGAAAGTTTTTTAGCGCTCAAAGCAATTGCTTGGTCGAAGTCGCCCCTTTCAATTAACTTTTCTGGATTTGTACAAGCACCAGCAAAAAGGATTGCCAATGCGACTATCAACGTGGATTTTAAATTAGTAATTTTCATGGCTTGACTTGTTTTGGTGGAAAGAAAAATTTGTCTTTTGTATAGACAAAAGACGGAGTAGCCATAAGTACATATCGCTAATGAGCCGTTAAGAAGGATTTAAGATATGTTAAGGTCTACAGTGGGCAGTACGCAGTAAGCAGTAGGTTTTAGATAGTGTGGAATTTCAAAGGTAATCAAATAGCAGTCTATTGCTCTTGTCCCTAAAATCTACTGCCCACTGCCCACTGACACTATGCCCGTTCCTCCCACACCATTGCCAAATGCACGATTGTCTCTGCAGCCTTTTCCATGTCCTGCACACAGACCCATTCTTGACGTGAATGGAATGAATGCCCACCAGCAAAAATATTTGGGCAAGGTAAACCAATAAATGAAAACCTGGAACCGTCAGTGCCACCACGGATGCTTGATTTGAGAGGGGTAAGGCCTGTTCTTTTTATTGCTTCTTCTGCATTATCAGCAACCTCTGGGTGTTTGTCCAACACCACTTTCATGTTGCGGTACTGTTCGGTGATCTTGAGTGTTGCAGTTGAATTTGGATAATGGGACAGTGCTTCATTCATTATTTTTTCAAGAAAAGCTTCATGTTCTTGAAGCTTTTCATCTGTAAAATCCCTAACGATAAATTCCATGGTGGTCTTTTCCAACTCACCTTCGATGGAAGTTGGATGAATAAAACCCTCACGACCTGAAGTGGTCTCAGGTGAAAGACGGCCTTTTGGCAATTCAGCTAAAATATCGCCTGCAATTTTTATGGAATGCTCCATTTTGCCTTTGGCATAGCCTGGGTGAACGCTTACTCCCTGTATCGTGATGGTCGCTCCATCCGCGGAAAAAGTTTCATCTTCTAGTCCCCCAGCTGCCTCTCCGTCCATGGTATAACCAAAGTCAGCGCCCAGTTTTTTCATATCGGCCTCATCCACTCCCCGGCCTATTTCTTCATCAGGAGTAAAAAGTATTTTGATGGTACCGTGCTTGATTTCAGGGTGTTTCATCAGATGGTTAGCAGCATCCATAATTTCGGCAAGACCAGCTTTATCATCAGCGCCGAGCAGGGTTGTGCCACTTGTGGTAACTACATCTTTCCCGATCATATCTTTTAAATGATGGTGATCGGCTACCCGAATCACTTGGCTTTTGTCATCAGGTAAAATAATGTCTTGTCCTTGGTAATTATTATGGACAATTGGTTTTACATCCTTGCCACTGCAATCAGGGGCCGTATCCATATGGGAACAGAAGCAAATGACAGGAACAGTCTTTTCTGTATTGGATGGGATGGTGGCATAGATGTAACCATTTTCGTCCATTTCGGCATCGCCAATCCCCATGGCAAGCAACTCCTCCACAAGTATTTTTCCTAAATCTTTCTGCTTCTCAGTTGATGGGCAGGTAGGGGAGGATGCGTCTGATTGGGTATCTATTTTGACATAACGAAGGAAACGCTCAAGGACGGTGTGTTCAATGTTTAACTGCATTTTGATATAAGAATTAGGTTAAAATAATTTGGAAATAAGTCATTTGATGTTAATGTCAAATGCCTGATTTTTAAAGAGTAGCGGAAAATTAGCCAACCAATGTTGTTTACCCAAATGAAAAGATTTTTCTTTGCCGTCGAATTAACGTTTTATTAAATACCTATCAAGCAACGATTCAATCTTATCATTCGTTTGGCCTAAAATTCATCCTCCAAGAGGAATGATTATGATGTTTCTTGAACAAATCTCCTGTGTGACCACTTACAATACCTGGAGTCTAATTTTGTCTAATCACCGTTTGATATTTGCCCCGCGGATCAATAAAAAATGTACTACCCAAATGGCCTATTATCAAGCGTTCTGACCATAATTTTTTTAACAAAACCATTTTTCAACATGAAAAAATTTCTTTCATTTTTTGCATTTGCCCTTCTGAGTATGAGTTTGTTTGTATCCACTGGCTGTGACGAAGACGAAACGGATCCAGATCTGGATATTGCACCACTTCTCATTATTACCAGTTCCCCTGCCAGTACTGTTCAAGATCAAGATGCTACCGTTACATTCACTGTTGAGGTAACCAAAGGCACTCAAGTACTCAATACTTTGACCATTACTGAGGACGGAAGCAATGTAGATGCAGCAAGGATTACCATTACTGGTATTGACCCTGCCAACAACCCCCAGTTAATCACTGGCAGTGATACAGATGGCCTTACTTGGGACATCACCATAAATGTTCATGACGCATTCGACATCCGAACTTACGAAGTGATCGTGGAAGACAAAGCTGGTTTGACGGATAGTGAGACTTTCAATGTTTCGGTTGAAAATCCATCTACACCACTCACCGTTGATCTGGTAGGTGTGTTGTTCAACCAACTTGGCCCTGCTGGCCGTGGCGCTATTGACCTCGATTCAGGTAATACAACTGGTATTTCTACGGCAGATCCTGATACTGGAACATTACCAGAAGAAGCTGAACTAAGGGATATGGGAATTGATATTACCATAGACCCTGCTGTAGCTGAAAACTGGCGTGCGCAGATAACAGGTGTAAATAGTTCGATAGTTAGGATTTTGACTATGCCATCGGCTGAAAACTTCACCTTTGACGGTGTTTCTTCAAAAGAACAAATCACTTCTGAGTGGGATGCTGCAAATTCACTACCTAACCAAGAAGATGTCGGAGGGGTTATGCAGTCAGTTAGTGACCCTGTTCAAGTTGGTGATATTTTCATCATTCAAGATGAAAACAGTCGTCTGTTCATGATTCAGGTTGACGAAGTAAATGCAATATTTGGTGACAACGAAGATAATTACAAAGTTTCCATTAAGAGCTGACACACTTCTGTTTAACATGCAATCGGTGCATTACACCGCTAAAAGGCAGTCCGGTTCATTCGGGCTGCCTTTTCTGTTTTTATTCTTTAAAATTGCAGTTAAGGATCAGGTTAGTTATTCAAAAGAAATTAAAGAGCACATTTGGTAATAATAACAATATGGCCTTCTACTGCTATACTTTTTACTTTTGTCTTTCTACTTTTTCCTTAAAGAACAATGCACCAACCAAAAGACATACTCAAGAAATACTGGGACTTCGACACCTTCCGCCCTTTGCAAGAGGACATCATCAACTCGGTGCTGGCAAAAAGGGATAGCCTTGCCTTGATGCCCACTGGTGGCGGTAAATCTTTGTGTTTTCAAGTACCAGCCTTATGTCATCCTGGTATATGTTTGGTGATTTCGCCACTGATTGCACTAATGAAAGACCAAGTGCAAAACCTCAAAAAAAGGGGGATCATGGCCGAGGCTATTTATTCAGGCATGCATTACCGGGAAATAGACCGCATCTTCGACAATTGTATTTACGGTGAAATAAAATTCCTGTACCTCTCTCCTGAACGACTTGGCAATGATATGGCCCGTGAGCGTATCCAGCAAATGAATGTGAATTTGTTGGCGGTTGATGAAGCCCATTGTATTTCCCAGTGGGGTTATGATTTTCGTCCATCCTATTTGAAGATAGCCGAAATAAGGGAATTATTAGATAACGTGCCAGTGCTGGCGCTTACTGCAACTGCGACAAAAAAAGTGGTAGCTGACATTCAAGAGAAGTTGGAATTTGAAAACCCTGACATTTTTTCTATCAGCTTTGCCAGGGAAAATTTAGCCTACGTCGTGCAGGGAGTGGAAAACAAAATGACCAAGTTATTTACCATTATCAAAAACGTGAAAGGTAGTAGTGTGGTTTATGTCCGCAACCGAAAACGCACCAAGGAGATTGCTAAGGTGCTGAAAAACAACGGAATAAGTGCTGACTTTTATCATGCTGGCCTTTCTCCCGATCAACGGAACAATCGTCAGGAAGCTTGGATAACTAACAAAACGCAAGTCATTGTATGTACCAATGCATTTGGTATGGGCATTGACAAGCCCAATGTCAGGAGTGTGGTACATATGGATTTGCCAGAAAGCCTCGAAGCCTATTTTCAAGAAGCAGGAAGAGCTGGCCGAGATGGAAAGAAGTCCTATGCCGTGCTGCTTTACGCACCAAAAGACAAAGCGCAACTGGAACGGAATTTTAAGCTTTCGTTCCCACCGATAGCGGATGTCCGTCAAGTTTACCGAGCCTTGGGTAGCTATTTGCAATTGGCCCTTGGCAGCGGAGAAGGTAAATCTTATGATTTTGACATTGTTGACTTTTGTAAAAATTTTAAACTGGATGTCCTTCAATCCTTCTCCTGTTTGAAATTGCTGGAAAAAGAAGGCTGGCTGGTGCTGTCGGAAGCTGTTTATTTGCCATCTACTTTTAAGGTCATTGTAAGGCGCGAACAATTGTATGATTTTCAGTTGAAAAACAAAGCACTTGATCCAATCATCAAAACCTTGCTTCGGGTAACGGAGGGGGCATTTCAGCACCATGCAAAAATCAATGAATTTGCTATTGCCCGATTCCTCAAAATGCCCGTTGAGCAACTTCTGCTGGCGCTGAACCAGTTGCACAAAGATCAAATCATCGACTATCGGCCCGCCAAGGACAAACCCCAAGTAATTTTCACCAAAGAACGAGTGGATGCTTCGAACCTTACCATTGACATCGAGCAATACAATTTCAGGAAAGAACGACAACAGCAACGCATTCAAAAGGCAATCGAATATGCAACTATTGACCGTTGCCGCAGCCAACAGTTGTTGGCTTATTTTGAAGAAAAATCCCTTCCTTGTGGCGTATGCGATGTTTGTTTGGACAACAAAGAAAAAGGCTTGTCAAAAGATGGTTTCGAACGTTACAAACTAAAGATCCAATCATTGTTGAAACGCGAAAAATTGACCGAATCCGAACTGCTAGAGTCATTCTCTTCCTCTCGGCAGGCCAATGTTTTGGAGGCGCTCAGCTATTTGCTTGATGAAGGCATGGTGGATAGGGAAGAAGATAAGCTGACTTGGAAATTACCATGAAAAGAATCATCTGCACCGTCACAACCGACCTGAACTTCGACCAACGAATGATCAGGATTTGTACTTCTCTGGTGCAAGCTGGCTATGATGTTTTATTGGTAGGCAGAGTGTTGAAACAATCCCCTGCTCTTCAATTCCAGCCATTCCGCCAGAAGAGAATGCAGTGTTTTTTTGAAAGTGGGAAACTCTTTTACCTAGAGTACAATTTTCGGTTGTTCCTTTATTTACTTTTTGCCCCATACGATGTTGTTTGCTCAATTGATCTGGACACGATTCTTCCAGGGTTTTTTGTTTCCAAAATAAAAGGCAAGGCCTGCGTTTACGATGCCCACGAATATTTTGCCGAATTACCTGAAGTTGTTGAGCGACCAAGGGTCAAAAAAGCTTGGGAAGCAGTGGCGCAGCTTGTAATACCGAGGATACGGTATGCCTACACGGTCTGTGATAGTCTTGCTGAAATATTTTATAAAAAATACAAAACACCATTTGTGGTCATCAGGAATGTGCCGCTGAGAATTCAGCAACCAGAACAAAAAGAAATTGCTGCTTCACCATTGATCCTGATCTACCAAGGAGTCTTGAACGAGGGTAGGGGACTGGAAGAAACGATCGAAGCAATGGATCAAATGGAGGATGTGGTTTGCTGGCTGGTTGGGGAGGGTGATTTGTCAGAAAGGCTTCGGAAAATGGTTGTTGATAAAGGCCTTCAAAACAAAATTTTGTTTCATGGTCGAGTTGCCCCACCTGAACTATTGGCTTTAACTAAAAGAGCGCATATTGGTCTTAACATGCTGAAAAAAAAAGGTTTAAACTACTATTTCTCATTGGCTAATAAAACCTTTGATTACATGCAAGCGGGGATTCCTTCCATTTGTATGAACTTCCCTGAATATTCGAGACTCCATGATAAATATGGTACTTTTCTTTTGTTGGAAGAACTAACTCCCACTGCCATTATCGAGGCCGTCAACCGGTTGAGAGAGGAGGACGGTTATTATCAGAAGTTGGTTGGACGGAACAGGATAGCCGCTAAAGATTTGACATGGGGAAAAGAGAAAGAAAAGTTATTGGTTTTTTATGAGGAGGTATTCATCAACATTAGTGGACCGAATCATTATTGATCGGGCATACAATCCTTTGGCGAATAAATCACTAATCAACAACATACTATCACTACATTAAAGCTCCAAACCAGCTTCGTTTTCAGTAGGAACTGACTTGGTAAGTGCCAGTTTGAAAGGAAAGTTTTTTATGTTCATAGAAAAAATGAGGATGGTTTCGGTTAACGAATCCAGTGAATAGACGACCTCTTCCGTTCCCTTCTGGATGAGTGTTTTGCCATCAAATTCAAAAGCAAATATACCTTCAGAAAGATCGGATGTCAAATTGGTTTTCATCATACCATTCTCTGCAAACTCATAATAGGTTCCGGTGAGTGTCTCTGTTTTTCTATTATTGCGCCAGGCATCGGTCAATTCCCATTTCCCAATCAAGTATTTTTTCTCAAAGGTTGATCCTTGTGGTTCGTTTTCGCAAGCAGACAAAAAGACAAATACTGTAATTAAGGGTAGGAGTTTGAGCAAGTTCATGTCAACGTGAATTCGATTGGGTTTCGATCATTTATATAAAAAATGCGCGGTTCATAACTAACGTTCTGCAAAATTAGTAAGTATTGAATGACTAAAGTGAGTTTTGAGTAATAGAGTTTTGAGTTTTGTGTATTAAACAGCTTCTACTCACAAATCTCCATTCACTTCATCTATGGGATTTTTTGATTTCAATTTGAACCTCCTACCTGTTCCGTCACAAACTCCCAAGCTCGTTTTTCTGACCAGGAATAAAATTCGCCTGGCCTCCAAAACCCGACATGTCCTCCATGTACCGGCATTTCCAAAAATATATTTGACATCGTTTTACAGATTTCAATTGGATAGCAAGCATCTGGTAGGATCGGGTCATTTTTAGCTTGAACCAGTAGTGTAGGAATAGTGATGCCTGGCATGAAATTTTTAGCAGAAGCATTTCTATAAAATGCCTCGGCATTTTCAAATCCATTCATTGGAGCGGAATAAAACTCATCGAAATCCCTCCATATTTTTATGTGGTTAAAATTGGAGATATTGAGTTCTCCAGGAAATTGATCGTTTTTTTTCTCCAGTTTTTCTTTAAGGTAATGCAGGAACCTCTTTTTGTAAATAAAGTTGGAAGGTCGGTCCAGTATTTCAGCTCCGGCCTCAAGGTCAGTTGGCGAGGAAAAAGAAACACATGCTTTAATGGCTGGAGGAATGGATTTACCGTGAACCCCCAAATACTTCATGCTTATGTTCCCGCCCATGCTAAAACCAATCAGGACAATGTTTTTATAATCCCTGACTTTTAATGCGTGATTAATCACTTCTCCAATGTCGCCAATTTCTCCGTGGTGGTACATTCGGAGTTTACGATTCATTTCACCACTGCAAGAGCGGCAGTTCCAGGCAAGTGCATCCCATTTTTTTTCCGAAAAAAAGCGGGCCATCCCAGCTACATATTGACGAGAAGAGTCTCCTTCAAGTCCATGTGTCAAGATGGCGAGATGACGGCTATTATTGTCCAACCAGTCGAGGTCAACAAAGTCGCCATCTGACAAGGTCAAGCGTTCCCGCCTATAATTTACATCACGAACTTTCCTGAATAAAGCTGGATAGATGGATTCAAAATGGCCATTGAGAAGAAAAGGTGAGCGTCGGAAAGTTGATTTGTGTAAAACAGGCATGTAGGTGGTGAGAAGTGAGAAGTAAAAAGTGAGAAGTAAAAAGTAAAAAGTAAAAAGTAAAAAGTGAACAGTGAACAGTGAACAGTGAACAGTTGGTCGAGAGGGGAACGGTGCGTCAATAAAGAAAAAAGAGGAAAGGAAAGTTGATTGAACTTTCCCTTCCTCTTAAATTGATTCTTTGTGAAATTGAGGCACTTATTTGATTATCAAGCGCATCAAAATTTTTCAATTTCTAATTTATAAAACCCCGGTTACCTCATCAAGGTCACATCTCCTTTGTACTGCTTGATGACGCCATCTGTGAATTCTATTTCAGCAGTCCAAACGAACACTTGAGGGTTCATGTTTTCTTCATTCAATTTCCCGTCCCATCGATAATCATTATCTGGGTCATCAAGTTTAAAGTTGTAGAACTCGTGAACGGTTTCTCCCCAACGACTAAAAATGATGAACGAATGGACTAAGGCAACATTGTTATCATCATAGATTTCAAACAAATTATTGGTCTCTGGGCCATCGTTGTTTGGTGAGAATGCATTCGGGATGTACACAAAATGATCCCTTTCAACAAATACCGTCAATAGATCGTCAGCAGGGCATCCTTCATCTACAACCTGGACGGAAAATGTTGTCTGGAATTGCAGCGCAACTTCATTGAACTGGCAATTTCCGCATAACGAGTCAGTTGAAGTAGTTGAATTCCAGATCACCGTATCCATGTCTTGAAATGGAGGATTAGTGATGATTTCGATGATAATCGGCGTATTATAGTCTGCCACAGGTGGCATTCCTTCCACATTTACACTCAAATCTACGGTTACTTCCTCTGGCTCGGTTACGGTAAAGTTCAATGTAGTTTCACAACCAGAAGCGTCTTCTATCACGATACTGTAAGGGCCAGGTGAAAGGTTTTGGAACAACTTGTTGTCCGTAAATGGTCCACCATTAAATGAACAAGTATAAGGTGGGTTGCCACCAGTAATGTCATCAATCTGAATGAAGCCATCGGCCATGCCAAAGCAACTTACATCAGTGATTGTAACCACAGGGGAGGGAATTCCTTGTGAAACAAAAGCATAAGTAGTGTCCAAGTCAACGCAGTTGAACGGTGATGTAACCGTCAATATGAATTCACCAGCTTCACCAATAGTTGGCTGTGCAATCGTTGAGTCCGAAACATTGCCTTCCCATGAATAAGTCATCCCTGGCGTTGTACCATTGCCACCAATGCTTGTGGACGTGAGGTCGCAATCTAAGGTAATGTCGTCGCCAGCATCAGCCACAGGAGCAGGATGGATGATCACATTTACAGATTCTTGGTCATCAGGACATGGTGGTGTCCCCGTTACTGTATAAGTGAAAACATGGATACCTGGCAACAAATCAGCAGTGTTCAATGATCCATTTGGAAAGACATTGCCGCTCTGGTCAGTCCAAGTACCGCCATATTCAAAGCCTACCAAATTTTCAAATAGGCTAATAGTGAAATCGTTGTTGTCACAATTTTCGAAATCCCCATACGGTGAACCTGCTGTTACAGGATCATTCACTGTAATATCTACAATCCCACTTGCGGTATTCATACAGCCTGTACCTTGGTCTGTTATTGAAATCAATGAATAAGAAGTACTTATTGTTGGTGAAATAGGAATGTCAAAAGTGCCGGGTATTGGTATAACCTGTGGAGGTTGTTGCACGTTGTCGATTTCAAAAACGATTGAAAATGGCCCAATACCAGTCAAAGCAAAAGTGACCGTGGCAGATTCTCCATTACAGATTGTGGTCTCTCCACTGATGGCCAAAGTTGGCAGGTCATTGAAAACGATTGGCGTGCCAGGTGCTATGTCCAAGCATATATCACCAAGGTCAACATTGTTTGTCCCGTCATTATTTCCGGCTACCGCACTAATGTAATAGGTAACACCTGTGCTCATACTTCCTGGATCAAAATCAAATACAGGCGTGTCGCTTATGGCTATTACAGTCCCTAAAGTGCTATCACTATTGGTATGAAGGTAGTACATCAGAACATCATCAGGATCCAAGTTGAAATTTAATGAAATACCAACTTCCGCGGAAGTGTCCACACAGAAACCGATCACATTTGCAGACATGACCCCAGCATCGGTGAGGCAGTCACAATTGAATGCCCCAATTAATTCAACAGGGCCGCACTGGAACTGGTCATCTATGTCGAATGAATACGTCTCCCCATTAAGGTATGGATTACTGGTGAAAATGCTCCCGGTTAACATTCCATTGGAGGGGGAGATATTATAGGTAGTTGGATCTCCTCCTGTTATTTCAAAAGAGACTGTAAATTCAGTTGCACTTGGATTACAATCAGCCACGACATCCAACACTTCAGGTGCTTCGTGTACGCTGACTGTTGCCAGGCCATCTACGGTACCTGTACAGAATTTGCCATCCATGCTCACCAAACTGTAATCAGTTGAAACAGCAGGTGTTACATCGAATGTAAATGGGCTATTGGAAGCCTGGAAAGTATCTGTATTTCCCTGATCGTCCTGGTAAACAAAAGTCCAGGGCCCAGCACCAGTGAATGCAACGCTGAGGCTGGCATCTTCTCCCAAACAAATATCTGATCCTGGAAGAATCGTTGCAGTTGGGATTTCACGGAAAGTCACTTCTGCACAACCTCCAATGCTCAGGCAAGGGTCTGATAAATCCACACATCCACTGCCGTCTGCATTTCCGACTACGGGGCAAATAAAATAGGTAGTCCCGATGGTCATGGTAGTCGCATCAAATGAGAAGGAAGCAGTGCTGTTGCTTGCAATTGGCATAAGTGGGTTTCCAGTGTGCAGTACAAAACACAATGCATCATCTGCATCGAGTACATCGCCCCCTAAATAAACAGGTTCAGCCAAAGCATCTTCGCAAACATCAAGTTCTGCATTGTCCATGTTCCCTGCAATAGATATACAACTACAATCAACCAATGGGTCTTCAATTGTTACAGGTGGACAACCTTTGCAATCAGACACCACAAATGAATAGCCAAGTCCATCGGCAATTTCATCGCTACAAAACATATTGCCAGTAAGCGTGCCGTCCAAAGGAGCGACATCATAACAGGATGGATCACCTCCAAATATTTCAAAACACACGGTATAGGCAGTCCCTGATCCATTACAGGTTATTACTGCTGGAGAAACGGTTGGTGCAAAATTTACAGTGATGACCTCGCTTCCAGTAGCTGCATTGTCACAGTTTACATCCATCACAGAGGTCAGTACATACGTGGTAGTCATATCTGGCTCAACGGTATGTACATATGGCGAAGTGAATATATTGGAAACTGGTTGTCCATTTATTATGACGGTCCAAGGTGAAACCCCTGTCAAGGTGAATGTCAGTTCTGCGGTTTCACCTTCACAAATTTCAGTGGCTCCAACCATTGTGGCGGTTGGTATATCATAAAAAATAACTGGCGTTCCTTGTGCAACTGCTAAACATGGATCGTTTAGGTCAATGCCCTGAGGGCCACCTCCATTACCTGTCACCGCTGACATATAATAGGTCGTGCCATAAGTCATGGTTGCCATGTCAAATGTGGCAGTTGGCGTCGGGGTAATCGAGAATATCGGAGGTACAATTGCGACTGAACTTCCGCTATGGAAAACATACATCAGGACATCATCGCCATCCAGTACCTGGTTGGTGTCGTCGTAAATGAACCCAGTTATTGGGCCGATTCCACAAGTGTCCAAAGTTGTTCCGTCCATCACTCCAACGGCAGTTGTACAATCACAAACCACCAAATTATCTTCTACGGTAACTGGGTTGCAATCATTGACATCAGTCACAACAAAGGAATACCCATTCCCAGAAAGAATAATGTTACTGGTAAATACACTGTCAACCAAAGTTCCATCAGCGGGGGTGATGCTATAAGTGCTTGGGTCGCCGCCGGTTATGGTAAATGAAACGGTATAATTGGTATTGGTCGGATCACATAAAGTGCTAACATTGTTTACAGTAGGTGCACTGATCACATTCACTTGTCCCATGCCACTCACGGTACCTTCACAATCATTGTCGTCAATGACACTGATAAGTGTAACTGCCCCAGCATTTCCTTGACCAATTGGCAAGGTGAACGGGCTGGCATTTATATTCAAAGTAGAAGGTGTACCATTGCCCCCAATATAATCGACTTGCCAAGGTGCCGCACCTGTAAGGGTTATCGTCAAATTGACCTGAGTGCCGCTTCCGTCACAAATATCGCCTGAACCGGAAAGGTCTGCTGTTGGGAGGTCATTTTCAGTAATGGATCCAGAACCACTGACTGTTCCTAGACAAATTCCGCCATCGGTAATACTGTTCAAGGCATAACTGCCAATCCCCGTGGCGAATAAAGTGTATGGGCTTGTTTGAATGCCAGTAATTGGAGTTTGAAGTACATTGTCAATCGTATAAGTTACTGTCCACGAAGGAGTTCCAGTGAGGATGATTGACATTTCTATCGTGTCGCCACTACCTGCGCAAACTGCTCCATCTCCACTCAATACTGCAGTAGGAGAATCAATGATTTGAACATTGAAGCAGGTTTCTGGGCTTGAACCACACTCATTATTGGCTGTCACGCAAATATCTCCACTGTTGAACCCTGTCCAATCAATATCGAGGCAATTTGTCGTATCAGGAAAATTTCCAGCAGGGGTAGTCCAAGAATAACTATCTGCGCCAGTTACCGGATCTACACAGTAATTGGCTGTTTCGCTTGCACAAACTTGATTTGGGCCACTACTGAATGTTGGCGCATCAGGAGGAGTATTTACTACTACAGCTATGCAAACCTCTGGTGTTGTTCCACACAAATCCATACAAGTGATACAAACATCTCCACTAGTTGCACCATCAAAATCGACAACAATAGTCGTATCGGTTTGGCTAAATGATGCCCCAGGAGGAACCGTCCAAGTACAAGTAGCACCTGCGGTCGGGTTTGTCAATTCATAAGTTTGACTGCTGCCTTCGCATACTTCGGTTGGGCCATCTAATATTGGGGTTTCTGGGCCAGTACCTACCGAAATAGTAATGCAGGTTGGGTCACTTGGGCCACAAGCGTTAAAGGCAGTAACACAAAGTTCACCACCGATTGAACCATTCCAATCCACAGAAATTGTGAAGAAATTTACGACTGTGAATGGTTCACCATTTGGCGTTGTCCAAGAAAAACCATCGGGTATTCCATCCCCAGTTGGCGAAGCCACATATTCTTCAAAGCCACCACAAACACTGGTGGGGCCGTCCACATCTGGTGGATCTACAGGGAGTAGGCCTTGTTCAACTTCGATGCAATCCTCAGCTTCACAAGTAGTTCCATACAATTCGTGGGATACGCTAAAACAATAGGTCCCAGGAGCATCAATCGTGATGACAGGTTGGTCGTCGTCACCAACTATGCCTGGGCCTGTCCAAAGAATAGTGTGCTGGGCTGGTGGATCAATCCAATTGGAGTTGGCTGCGCTCAAAATGGCAGACCAGTTAGCGCCGCATCCAGTTTCAACTGGAGGTTCAATAAATACGGTAGGGGCGAGAATCTTAAGCTCAAGGTTTACGATGCTATCGCAGCCTAAAAAACTTGTACAGGTTTCAGAAAAAGAACCAGTTGAAGAAAAGGGAACACCACATATTTCGTATTCTTCCAAATCACAAATGGCCACGAATTGCGGCGGCATATTTATTGGTGGAATGGCTTGAACGATACAAGTTACGATACTATCACAGCCGTCGGGACCGAGCAAGGTATTTACAAAAGTCCCACTTGATGAATAGGTAGATCCACCACAATCTACAGTTTCACCCTCGCAAATAATCAATGGGCCAACGGTCACATTCGCTACTTGCCCAATCGTTACTGTAACGCACTCTGCTGGTGCATTGGGGCATGTTTGTGCACATACTTCGTAGGTGCCGGGCGTTGTCCACTGAATTGAAACAATTGAAACGTTGGTATTTGGTCCGATAAAGGTTCCTGCAGATGGGGGGATGATTGTCCAGTTAGCTAAAGCTGTGTTATTATAAATTCCAATGGGATTGGCACCGATACAAACTTGTTGGCCGGTCGGCTCAGATGGCAGACCTCCGTTTATACTAAAATCACAGACCGCTCCTGCTTGACCATCTATCATCAAATAATATACTTCCCCTGGGTTCAGGGGGGTCGTGCTGGTAATTATCGCACTGCTACCTTGATTAATATTTCCAACACAAGCAGAAACAAAATCAAATGTGTTACAATCAGGAGTTGACAAGATAGCAGCCTGAAGACCATTCCCTGAAGAACAGGTCCCAACTGCAATATCAAATGATGCAGTAGAAGAAGTGGCCGTGAACGCAAAAAATATGTTGTTTTCGACGGTGGTACACCAAGTTGGAGGTCCTGCGTTGACAACCCCTCCAGAAGGCATGGTGCCGTTGAAACAGTCCAGTTCGAACTCACTGTTGGCAATACAAGCCAAGGTTGGATCTTGATCCCACATCGGAGCACCAGGAGGGCAAGGGATCGTACTACATTGGGAAAACAGTGTTTGGGGCAATATCAAATAGGTCATTGCCAACAATACAATAGGTGTAAAAACTTTCATAGAGTCATTTTTATAAGCATTAAATTCAACCTAACAGATTTTAACCAGGGAAAGAAAGTTCAGAAATGTGAAGTTTTGTTATTGGCCTATTGGCTTAACTTTAGAAGGAGACCAATATTTAAAATAGGCAGCGCAAAGATGGGAATTTGATTTCTAATACTAGAAGAAATACTGGTTTGTTTTTGATGTAATTCAACCAATATTGTGTTTTTATCAATGAAAAACGGAAAATAATAAATGGGAGACACTTTGAAACCGGAAAAGTTGAGGTGTTCTCCAATTTTACTACTCCACTTCGTGAAAAACATAACTGGCCCGAGGAGGATCACAAACGGCTAACCTATTCCCTTCGGCAATAAAATAGTACTGCATACCAGGCATTCCCTCAGCTGAAGCTCGCCATTTTCCAGTTCCATCATCGTGCATGGCTGTTTTTTGCCAAGGTTGGAGAGAAGAATTACGGTAAACAAGCCAAGCTGCTTCGGCTTCATTTATTTCAGCAGAAAAGAAAACAGCGCCTTCTGAATGATTAGAAAAGGAATCTGTGAATTCTGGATTAGTACCATTGAACAAAGGGTGGTTAAGGAGATAACTTGTACGCTTTTCCATCAACTCTTCTACGCCTATTATTTCCGAATATCCAATAGGGACGGAACGGTAAAGGTTGTTTTTGAAATCGTCATAGGAATATAATTTTTTCGGGTCATCCATCACTTCTTTGTCAATAATGCTATGGACTTTTTTAGCCAGTTCAAGGTATTCTCCATTCACGAAATTCTCTTCCAAAATCGTTCTGCAATGGCCTACATATATCTTTCGATAATATGGATCAGCAAGGATCTTGGTAATCAAAGGCCGTTTTGGGTTCTTCGTTTTATAATGGGCAAACATGCTGAATCGCTGTAATTCTTCGTTGGTGAGCGCCCCTTTTTTTAACCCGTCGTAGCGGAATCCGCCTAGTGATATATTCATGTCCCACACGAGTGGTGTGAAAAGGCCGTCTGGTGTTTTATACAAATAATAATTGTGGCTCAACCTTCCAGTGTAGCTATCCAGGTTTACCAATATTGTATTGAAGGCATGCATCCATAATACCATGTCGATGTTCAAAAGGCTGCCAATCTTTTCAGGGTGGGTATTGAGGGTCTTGGTAAGATGGATCAGGTCCTGCCATCCTTCATCATCCTTGCTTTCCATTTCATACCAGCCGATATAACATTCTTTATCGCCGCCAAGGTACATGAGAGATGCCTTGTCACCTTCTGGGCAATCTCGTTCCTGTAATTTTTTTAGGATGCTGTACTCAGGGTCGCATTTGAAGAAAGTTCCGTCGGAGGAACCAAATGCCTCTTCTACCAAAATATCGTCAACGGCCTGTGTATTGTTATAAAGGCCCATGTATTCTCCATTGATGTACAATTTGGCAAAATTGCATCGTGGGGCAGGCATGTATTTCCGGGCAATTTCATAAGATAAAATCTCCCTCGTAAAACTGGCATCTCGGAATACATTAGATAATTTTAATGTTCCGTAACCTCCTGGGAAAGTTTGTTTTTTATCCTTGTAATCTGCTTTTAGGTTGAATGGAAGCTTCTTTTGCCCCTTGCTTTTGGGGTTGTTGTAGGAACTATTGCCTTTATACCTGACACCTACTTCTTTAAAAACCTGACCATCAATTTCTACGGTGGCTGAAAGGCGTTTTTTATTGCCTTTTGCTTTCATTTTATCCAACAATGAAGCCCAGTTGGATTCGGCAAAAGTGACCTGGATTTCAGGGATATGCTCCAAGTCATATAATCCTTGCGCATTTGAAAAAAGGCCAAGAAACAGTAAAAAAATAATGGCTGCCAGAAATTTTTTCATATAAATGTACAAGGTGATTAGTGATTAATTGATTAGTGATTAGTTTGGGAAAACGCTGATAATCATTTTTGTATCAAAATAAAAAATCCAACCAATTGCGAATTAATTCACTAATCACTAATCAACTAATCACAACGCTACTTATTTATCTCTTCTAGAGTGGTATGGTGTTGTTCCCACATGTAATTTGCTGGACTATAACTTATCATGCTTGCATTTTCGGCAATGATGTAATAGTCAATGGAACGCTTTCCATTCTTTGGAGTAACGATTGCTTCAAAATCCCCATTTTCATTGCTGGCCATGTTCATTGAAACGAAATCCCCTTTTCTTCCAATGCGGTACATCAGGGTTACTTTTTTAGGGAACTGGCCAACGTTGGTTGTTATTTTAAAGCTGGTAACTTGTTTGCTAGACATGCGTTCTCGGGTAGCAACTTCAACGTTATTTATCTGTGAAGGGAATACGGCAATCTGAGGGTGTTTTTTCAAATAATTGCTCCTTTTGGACATCAACCAAGATATGCCTGGAATTTTGCTTCTCCTGCCTATTACTTTGTTCAGGCTATTTTCAAAGTCGGATATTTCATAAAACTTGTTTTGATCGTTTATCAGATCAATTTTAATCATTTGTTGCAACTCTTTTGATCTTTCCAGGTATTGCTCATTGGTGAAATGGTCGAACAAAATGGTGCGGAGGTGCGACACGTATAATTTTTTGTAATGAGGGTTGGCCAGTAATTTACTTATCAATGGTTTTGTCGAATTGTTTGAATGGAGGAGGGGGTCAAGCGAGGACAATTGCCTTGTTTTGATATCGGATCCAGTACCGATGTTTTTATAACTGCCGAAAGAAAGGTTCATATCCCAGATGATTGGGGTGAACTTGCCTTTATTGTCTTGGTAAAGAAAATAATTCACTGATTTGTTGCCAGAGTAACTACTTAAATTCACCAATACATTGTTGAAAGCAAGCATCCAAAGCGTGGCATCCACGTTCAGGCTGGCTTCTATTTCTTTGGTGTTCTGGTTAAGTGTCTTAGTCAGGTTTATTAAATCCTTCGTTCCATGCTCTGATAGTTTTATAAAGTTATTTGCATAGCATTTCGGTGATTCGTCGTATTGAAGTGAGCCATAAATTTTGTTTTTGCAACCAGCGATATTATCGTTTTGAAGGACTTCATTTGCTTTGAAAAATGCATTAGTGGCATTCCCAAAATAGCGTTTCCTGAAAGCGGGGTCTTGGACGGATTCAATATTAACAAAAAGTCCGTAGTACTCGCCGTTGATCGTCAACTTTGTGTAGTTGGCATAAGGAGCAGGCATATAATCCCTGGCTATTTCATACCCTAAAACTTCCCTCACCATGCTTGGGTCCCGCAATGCACTGGATAACTTGAGTGAAGTATAACCTGCAAGGTTTTGGCCTTTATTGGTGTAGTCCAACCGTATGTTGAAAGGATTCCTTCTTGCACCTGTCCTGAATGATTTTGTGCCTCGGTACTGAATGCCTGCAGCTTCGAATGCCTGTCCATTTATCTCAACCGTACCGAGTAGAAAACCATCACCATTGTAACGCAAAGAATCAAGGGTATAGGGCCAGTTGTCATCGGCAAAAGTTATCTTAATATCTTGTATCTTGTCTGTTTTGTAAAAATCCGGGATTGATGACATTTCCTGTGAAATGAGGAATTGTACACAAGTTGTCAGAAAAAAGAACAAGGTGAATATGGTCTGTTTCATATTGATAAATACTGTTAGGAATCTTATTTTATGTAAAACGCTGATTTGCAGCTAATTGGGAAAACGCCAATTTGAATATTTTTCTCAATTTTTTCGATTTGCAATAATAGTAAAAAGCAGGAAGTCTAGTGTCTATGACTCTGTTGATTTATATAAAGATGGGGAAGCAGGATTTGGCAGCATAATTTTATTGATGTTCCTCAAAATAGCCCGTTCGTGTATTTTTCTTCACATTGTCCCATTTGAAATACCGTCCGTTCATTACCACATAAACACCAATCGGGAGTGTTTGTAAATAAGCTATGGCACTGCCTAAGTTGAAAAAACCATCGGAGGAAGTTCCGAAAGCGTAAGGGATCATGGCGCCGGTCAACACAATGGTTTTATCTAAATCTTGACTTGCTAAATATTGAGCTGTTTCAACCATCGTGTCCGTGCCATGCGTTATCAGGATTTTATCAGACGTGGACAGTTTGCAGTTATGGGCGATAATGTTGCGGTCAGCTTCTGTCATTTCAAGGCTATCGACCATCATCAAAGTTTTTACATTGAAATCGATGGTACAACGTCCCCGATCAAGCATGGAAGGGATGTGCGTGTCTTTAAAATATAAGCCCCCAGATATGTAGTTGTAATCTTTGTCGAAAGTCCCTCCTGTAATAAAAATTTGGACCATTAATTATTGGATTGAAGGATGTTGGTGCAGATGTATCGGTGGCAAATATTGCTATTTAAAAGTATCTTTTAGCGGAAAGAAGGGATTTAATCTAAAAATGCCAGAGCTTACTCAAACTCCTGTACAAATGCCAATTTGGCGTTCTTGTATTTTTCCTTGGCAATTTCTTCTTTGAATTTGATCATTGTCTGCAATGGGCCTTGGTCGGCAGCCAGGTTGACCATCCAAGCTGGAATTCTGCCGCCTGGATCAGCATTTAAGTAGTAGTCAATTTTTACTTTCCCATTTCCAATAGGAGTGAAAATCCAATGTAGGTCAGTTTGGGTCATCCTGATAATATTTTCTTTCTCAGGTAGCATATCATGTTTGGAAGATGTTTTGGAATGGATGGCCATGGTTTTTGGATCTTGCCAGAAAGTTGAGTACAGCACAAGGTCACGGTTGCTCATGGGCCAGGGGAAGTCTATTTCGGTGTAATAATAAACCTCGGTGTCAGAAATTTTCTCAATGGTCTCGGATTTCACACTGGCATACACCCAGTCGTCGAACCCCTTCACATCCGTGAGGATGGCAGCAACAGCATTTAACGAAGCTTCAATTTCAGTTTCAAACTTCAACTCTTTAATATTGCTGCCTTCAACATTTTTCATATAGACCCTGATTCCGCCTTTGTTCCTTTTCAATTCCCAGTCATAACTGTCTTGCGAAAGCAAGAGAAGAGGGATGCAAAATAGAAGGCTGAAGGTAAGGGATGGAAATAATCTCTTGGTCTGCATACTTTTGTTGTTGGGAAATATTTGAGAGAACTCAAAATAGCCAATATTGTTTTGTTTGGTTAACGAAAAAATATTGTCTGTTGCTGTTTAGGGAATAGGCAACAAATAACCTACCCATTTTGGTTCGTTCTTTTTCCTTCTAAAAACACTTGAAAAAATAACCATAGCCCCACTATCCTTAGTTTTTCAAGCACTTTTACAAGAAATAATAACTTCGCAAAATTGGGTAGCTTATTTATTGCCTACTCCCTTACTTTCTTCAAATAGCCAAATACAGGGCTTTCTTATAAAACCACAAAAGGAACAAAATGGATAATAAGGAACATAAGTAGAAGTCCATTTTTGGATTCTTTTGTGCCTTTTGTGGTTCAGAAGAAACGATTGCCTAAATATTTTAGCCAAATAATTTTTATAAGAAAACCCTTTGGCCAAATATCCAAAAAAGAAATAAGTTTCAGTAAATTGCAAATCAATATATAAATAATGCGTCAGTACCACGACCTCCTTCGACACGTTTTGGAAAATGGAACAGAAAAAAGTGACCGAACGGGAACGGGCACCTTATCCTTGTTTGGCCATCAGATGCGGTTTGATCTGCAAAAAGGATTCCCGATGCTAACGACCAAGAAACTACATCTTAAATCCATCATTTACGAACTGCTCTGGTTTTTGCGAGGAGATACAAATGTCAAATATTTACAGGAAAACGGGGTGCGCATTTGGAATGAATGGGCAGATGAGGATGGGTCATTAGGGCCAATTTACGGAAAACAATGGGTCGCTTGGGAAGCCAAGGATGGAAGCGTGGTCAATCAGATTGAGCAAGCAGTCAATTTGATAAAAAACAATCCCGACTCCCGCCGCATCATTGTGAATGCCTGGAATGTGGGGGACCTACCACTTATGAAATTAAGCCCTTGCCATGCGTTGTTCCAGTTTTACGTAGCAAATGGGAAATTGTCTTGCCAACTCTACCAACGTTCGGCAGATGTATTCCTCGGTGTTCCCTTCAATATTGCATCTTATGCCTTGTTGAACATAATGATGGCGCAAGTTTGTGGCCTCGAACCAGGAGATTTCGTGCATTCCTTTGGCGATGTTCACATCTACTCCAACCATTTGGAACAGGTGGAATTGCAACTCAGCCGTGACGTAAGGTCGTTACCAAAAATATCCATCAACCCAGAGGTGACGGACATTTTTGGATTTAAATACGATGATTTTAAACTAACAGATTACAATCCACATCCCCATATCAAAGCAGCAGTAGCAATATGATCAATAATGGAGAATTGAAAATTACACAGCAGGCCAACTTTCAATTATCCATTTTAAATTTATTTTATCAACCTCCTTTTCCCATTTTTTCTTCACACTTTTTGGCGAGGTCTTCATAAAATGTGGCTTGACCTTTAGGTGCGTTTTGGGCAGCAGTTTTGAAATGATCTGCCGCAGTTCCAAACTCGCCAACAGCCATGTTTCCCCTGGCCAATCCAACAAACGTAGTGAAGGTGTCATCAGGATTACGGTCACGGTTCATCTGGAAAACTTCCAAAGCCTTTTTTGGCTGCTCGTTCTGGATCAGTTGGCGGCCATAAAAATGTAGCTCGACCATAGTGGCGAGTGGCAATGCAGCTTCGATAGAAGCTTGCGCCTCTTCTGTCCTATCCAATTTTTCTAAAACTTGGGCATGTGTACTGAGGGTTTGGAAAGTTTTTTGGCCACCGAAATTTCTGTCAATTGATCGTTCCGCCCATGCCAATGCTTTATCCAAGTCTTTATCTGCACCTATACAATATTGCGCCGCAGCGGAATATGATTTTGGATTGAAGCCATCTAATCCATGCAATTGCTTTTCAATGTTAGCCATCGTGACAGCATGGACATCGCTACCGACCGTGAAAGCGATTTCTTTTTGTTCCCAACGCAATCGAATATCTGCGCTAATATCTGTTTGGTTGACAAAATCATACGACAGCCACTCGGTATTTTCGCCTTTCGATGGTTTGACATTTACCCGAAGGGCATCATTGTTTTCATCGTAAAAAAAACTGCCCCACGAATCAATGTCTTTTGAAAAAATCAATGTCCATTCATCTTCGGCAGGTATGGCATGGAATCCATATTTACCAGCAGGTAGGTCTTGCCCGTTGATGGTCACAGCATTCTCAAAATAGATGGTGGTATTTTCGTTAGCGCCAGCCCTCCAGGGAAATGGAGTGCCTTCGTTATATGGCACCAAATTGCCGCCAAAGACCTGACCTTCCCGACCTTTTACACCAGGGCGGCTATAATGGATGGCAACTTTGGTGAGGCCGATCCATTCTGCTACCGCAGCTTTTTTGGAGGCTGGTGGCAATTTAATATTCTGTGCTTCTAAAAGACTGCCCATCAATAAAAGGGCAAAAAAGAGGGTGATTACTTTCTTCATGATTCAGTATTTATGGTGAATGATAATTAATGCTCAGTGAAAAGTTGGCTGAGTTTAAAGGTAGGATAAAAGATTGTCTCTTAGAAGAAATGCTAATGTTCTTAAGGTTGCAGGGGGATATCAATACTACGGAAAACTGTCAATCTGGAGACATAAACTGTTTCCCAAAAACGAGCATTTCACCTTTGGGCAAAGCCCGAGGAACAATCTTTCGGAAATCAAGCTTTTCAAGAATGGCAATTGTTCCTCCTCGGATATTTAATATTGCTGTTGATAGATATTTGTTGTCAAGAAAGGAATTTTTTTTAAATATTTGGAACGTATTTCAAAATTCAAAACTCAATCAAATGCAAAATCACGAAATAGATTACCAACTCCACGGCGAGGAAATGCAATTCGTCGAAATTGAATTAGATCCTCACGAAACAGTCATCGCCGAAAGCGGCAGTTTTATGATGATGAACGAGGATATTCAAATGGCCACTATTTTTGGGGATGGAAGCGAGCCAACTGGTGGCGGTTTTATGGGAAAGTTATTTAGTGCTGGTAAACGCATCTTGACCGGTGAAAGCTTATTTATGACTGCATTCACCAACACAGGTGCAAGGAAAGAGCACGTCAGTTTTGCTGCGCCTTATTCTGGAAAGATCATCCCGCTTGACCTCCATGCACTGGGTGGTAAGGTAGTGTGCCAGAAAGATGCTTTCCTATGTGCAGCCAAAGGTGTTTCGGTTGGCATAGAATTGCAGCGAAGGTTGGGAACAGGGATGTTTGGTGGAGAAGGGTTTATCATGCAAAAATTGGAGGGGGATGGAATGGCCTTCGTCCATGCGGGTGGCATGGTGTTCGAAAGGACCCTTGAGGTTGGTGAAATGATCAAAATAGACACGGGCTGCGTGGTGGCCTACACGGGCCGCATTGATTACGACATCGAATTTATCGGAGGGGTGAAGAACACTATTTTTGGAGGGGAAGGACTGTTTTTTGCGACCTTGCGTGGGCCGGGAAAAGTTTGGATTCAGTCGCTGCCAATTAGTCGCTTAGCCAACAGGGTGTTGCGTTATGCCAGCAATTATGGCGGAAAACGGAAAGGGGAGGGCGGTGTACTTGGAGGACTTGGCAATTTGATAGATGGGCTTGAATAAGTGATGAGTGATGAATTATTACTCATCACTCACTGAATGATCGAACAAATCCAATGATAAGATCATTCTTACTTTTGCTTTGTCTTTCGATCATAAACAAACACCCATGCCAGCCACTTATTTTACCATTCAGGAAAAAGAAGAAATCCGCAAACTTTTTGGGATTCCATTGGAGGAATTGGATTTGGGCACATTTAAGAAAAAGCATCGGGAACTCAGGTCAAAATTCCATCCTGACAATTTTGAACATTTTGACAATGAAGCGGTCAAGGAATTGGCCACAGAGAAATTTCAGGCGATTGAAGCCCTTTCTGAAAAATTAGAAGCCTATCTCACTGACTCACCGACCCGTAACCAGCCAATTATCACTGAAACTAAAGGTGACTTCACGCATCCCGATGCAGTGTTTGCTGGGAAGCGAATCAAGATCGAAGTCATTACTTCTGACAAGGATTTGAAATACCACCTTTTTGGGGCACAATACCGTTGGTTGGAATTCGGTGATAGTTTTCAAATCCCTGATACAAAAGCTTCCATAGTCATTGATGAAGGCCACCTCGGTAGGCGGATCGGGTTTCAGGAATCCATTCGCATGTATTTGACTTTTGATGAAAATGAATCGATTGAAATGATCGTTGATTGGCTTTTTGGTAAAATTGAAAGCCGGACCAATACTTTGATTGTGGCAGGAGAAACAATTCTTGTTGAACCGACTGCAATAATTACAGCCATCAAAAAAGAGACTTATCTGCGAATTGGGAAGACTGCGGATACGGATTGAAAACAATTAGGGGCATCACTCAATCGCCCAATAATTTCTAACTTCTTTATTTCTTAATTTCCAATTTCAAAAATGAAAAACCACCAACCACGCCCTTACATTTTGGCAGAATGCTCCTGGAAAACTATTCAACATTCAACTTATGAAGTAGCCATTTTGCCTTGGGGTGCCACTGAAGCCCACAATTACCACTTGCCTTACGCGACGGACAATTATCAGGTTGACCGGATCGGCGAAAAAGCTACAGAACGGGCTTGGGAGGCAGGTGCAAAAGCGATCCTGTTGCCGAACATTCCTTTTGGTGTACAGACTGGCCAATTGGATATTAAGCTCTGCATGAACATCCTGCCTTCGACCCAACTCACTATATTGAAAGACTTGGCAAATGTGTTGCTACGGGCTGGCATCAAAAAACTGGTGATATTGAACGGGCACGGTGGCAACGATTTCAAAACAATGATCCGGGAGCTTTCTTTCCACTTTCCTGATTTGTTTATCTGTTCAATAAATTGGTTCAGCTCGGTGCCAAGGGATGGTTATTTTGATGTAAAAAATGGCGATCATGCCGATGAGGTTGAAACCAGTTTGATGCTATACCTGCAACCAAATTTGGTGAGCGATTTAGAAACCACAGGCGATGGTTTTGCAAAAAAGTGGAAATTTCAGGCAATGAAAGAAGGCTGGGCCGTCGGCCAACGGGAGTGGACGAAAGTTTCAAAGGACACAGGAGTTGGCAATCCGTACAAAGCAACAGGTAAAAAAGGAGAGGTGTATTTTGGAGCGGTCACAAAAAAGATAGCAGGTTTTATTGTGGAATTGGCAGGAACGGGCAAGGAAGATTTTTACGAATGATCGCCTTTTCAATTCAATTCTTCCCTGATCGGGGCAGCGTAATAAGCTGGCAATTCTTTCCTTCCTTCCAGTAACATGCAGAATGGGTTACAGTCATACGTGCCGCTCAATTCCTCCACGATAGTTGGCATATAATCAAATTCCAACTTATTGGAACTGCTCCAAAAATAGACACTGCTCACCAGCACGATCAATGAAGCTGCGATGGCCATCCATTTCTGCATATTGACGACCGCTCCATTTTTTGGTCGAGCAGGTAAGCGGCGTTCCAACCTCGGCCAGGCCTGAGAAGAAGGCTGGATTTTTAACTTTTTTTCGGCTTCCCGAAATACTGAGTCAATATTTGTTTGTGATTTCATAATTATTAAACTTTAGGACTTTACAAGTTATTCGCCATTCGCCATTCACCATTCATTTTTCACTATCTTCAGTTTTTTGGCCACCAATTTCTCCATTCTTTTTTTTGCCAGAATCAACTGCGATTTGGAAGTGTTGATGCTAATGCCCAGCTCTTCAGCAATTTCCCGGTGCTTGTAACCCTCCACCACATAAAGGTTGAACACGGTGCGGTAACCGGGAGGCAGATCATCCAATAAACCGATAATTTCGGAAGCGGCCAATTCTTCAATAATGGTGGGGTTGTAGCGCACATCAAGATTGGGGTTTATCTCTTCTGTATATTTGAAATGGTTGGCTTTGCGGAGTTGCATCAATGATTCATTAATCATGATTCGCCTGATCCATCCTTCAAAGCTGCCCTCGCCACTGTACATTTCAATTTTGGTCAACACTTTGTAAAATCCCTCCACCATTACGTCTTCGGCTTCCTCATAGTTTTTTACATATCGTCGGCACACCCCCAACATCGTTGGGGAATGTCGGTCGAAGAGCATTTTTTGTGCTCGTTTATCCTGTTTTTTACAGGCTGCTATGAGGTTTTTTTCAGTCAAAGGCAAGTAGTGGAATTTGGAAGTTTGATTGTCATGAACTGAAAACGTGTTTTTGATCCTTTGTTTTTTAACAACAAATATTAAGATGCGGGGTTTTTGGAACTTGGCGGCAACAAGATGACAAGATTTCTTCTAGTTGACAAGTTATTATTTTATCGTTCCTAAATACCGAACTCATTCGCACCTTTCATTTTACCTTTGCGCTCTTTTTTGAAATTAAAAATAAATGACACAAAACATCCACCATTTTCAATTCACTTAATTTTTTGATAAAATGACTTTTGACAATAATCACTACCTGTTAAGTGGCAATGTAGATCCGCTGCAATTGGTTGAAAAGTATGGCTCTCCGCTATACGTTTATGACACGGCAATTATCGAGCGGCAATATAAACGAATGGCCTCTGCTTTTGACGTGCCGGATTTGAAAATTAATTATGCCTGTAAGGCCAATACGAATATTAACATCCTCCAATTTTTACAGAAACAAGGAGCGGGGCTTGATGCCGTTTCTGTTCAGGAGGTTGAGTTGGGTTTACGTGCCGGCTACCGGCCCGATACCATTATGTACACACCTAATTCAGTTGACATTGCTGAAGTTAGTGAAGTGATTAAAAAAGGTGTGCGGATCAATATTGATAATATTTCAATGTTGGAGCAATTGGGGCATGAGCACCCAGAAGTTCCAGTTGGCATTCGGATCAATCCCCACATCATGGCAGGGGGGAATACCAAAATTTCAACTGGTCATATTGATTCCAAATTTGGCATCTCGATCCACCAACTTCCGCATATATTAAAGGTGGTGGAAGCGACAGGGATCAAAATCGAAGGGCTGCACATGCACACTGGGTCCGATATTTTGGATGCCAATTCTTTCCTTTTGGCGGCTGATATTTTGTTGAACACGACCGTGCATTTTCCCGACCTCGATTATGTTGATTATGGCAGTGGTTTTAAAGTGCCGTACAAAAAAGATGATATCGAAACAGACATTGAGGAAGTAGGGGCCAGGATTTCCGAGCGTTTCAACCAATTCATCAAAGATTATGGCAAGACCGTTTCTTTGATTTTTGAACCTGGGAAATTCTTGGTTAGCGAAGCTGGGTATTTTTTGATGAAAGTAAATGTGGTAAAACCAACACCATCAACTGTATTTCTCGGCGTTGATTCAGGTCTTAACCACATGATCCGCCCCATGTTCTACAACTCATATCACCGAATCGAAAATATTTCCCGGCCCAGTGGAAAACCACGCATTTATAGTGTAGTCGGTTACATCTGTGAAACGGATACCTTTGGTGACAACCGCAAGATTGCTGAGGCAATGGAGGGTGACATTTTGTGCCTGTTCAATGCTGGGGCTTATGCTTTTGCCATGTCATCCAATTACAATTCACGGTTCCGGCCAGCGGAAGTGATGGTGTACCATGGAAAACCGCATCTAATTCGAAAGCGTGAAACGCTGGATGATATTCTTCGTAACCAAGTGGAGCTTTCTTTTGATAAAGAAGAAGTACGAGTCTAAACACTACTGTGTAATAAATAAGTTATGTTTTTGATTTTTCCTCCAAGGGGTTGAAACCCCTTGGAGGAATCCTGAAAATGGAACTCAACTACCACCGACTAAAAGTCGGTGGGTTGACATGACTGGCGACTGAAAGTCGCCGCTCCAAACGAGTACGCATTGCTGACAGCATTACTTACTCGCTTGCATGAAAAAGGGGTTAATGAATTTTTCGCACTAAAGTGCGAGGTTTTAAACCTTTAGCTGAGACCAATAAACTTTTTACACAGTGTACTAAAAATGAAATTCAAAAATAATTAAATGAATATTTTAAATAAACTGATCCTGTTTTTATTGCTGACTATCAGTGTTTTATCATGCAATTCTGAACCAAAAGATGATAGTGTGACTGATGGCCAGGATGAGCAAGCTGATATTCAAAAAGTTCCTGAAGCGGAGGTAATCAAAAGTCCCACAATAGCAGAAGGCGTTGTGGTGGGGCTTAGGGGCAATGAATTGCAACTAGATGGCAAAGCTTCTATCATGTTGCCAGAAGAAGGGAATGATTCATCGGTCACCGTTTTTATTCTCAGGCCAGCTGAAACGATGGGGGGCAAAACTTCCCTATCTGCACATGGTCAGATAAGGGCGGGTATGTTGGCTCGTACCTTTGCCAAAACAGGCATTAACCGAATTTACTGCGAGGGAAATGCTGCTATGCAAACTGCTTTGATGACTAGTCGTGAAAATGCTTGTGACCTGGGTTTGGTGAAAAACGAAGGAACGGATGAGCTTTCCAAAACCATTTTGAAGAATTTTAAAGGAAAAAAAATAATAGTAGTGGGAAGCCCCCGCATGATGACCGATGTGCTGGATCAACTTGCAGGGCCAGGTCAATACGCTGTTTCATCTGACGATTACGATCAGATTTACGTTGTCATTGCCAGGGGGCTTGGTGATGCCGAAGTTCATCATTTAAGATACTGACAGATGAAGCCAACAGGGTATTCGGGTACGCCACTTTGGAAAAAGCTGGGCTTTAAAGATGGGTATGCAACTAGGGTAATCAATGCTCCTGACCATTATGCAGAGTTGTTGGAAGGCAGACCGTCAAATGTTCATTTCAACGAATCAATTGATCCACCCAAAGACTTAATCCATTTTTTTACCAAACAGGCAAAGGAACTTTTTGAATTGCTTCCAGAGTTGAAAAATGAAATCAAACAGGATAGCATGATCTGGGTGTCCTGGCCAAAAAAAGTTTCAAAGGTTTCAACAGATATAACTGAAGATGTGATTCGAGAAGCTGCTTTCAAAAATGGACTGGTAGATATTAAAGTCTGTGCCGTAGATCAAGTTTGGTCTGGCCTAAAGTTAGTCATCCCCGTAAAAGAAAGAAAGTAAATGATTGATTGTTAAATGGTTAATTGGTATTTGAACCATTCAGCAATCAACAATCAACAATTATTCAATGTCCCTCTCAAATCGCTACAATCCTAAAGAAACCGAGACTAAGTGGTATGCCCACTGGGAGAAAAACAACTACTTCCATTCCGAGCCTGATGAACGGGAGCCATACACCATTGTCATTCCACCACCAAATGTCACCGGTGTTTTGCACATGGGGCACATGCTCAACAATACTATTCAAGACATCTTGATACGTCGTGCTCGACTCCAAGGGAAAAATGCTTGCTGGGTGCCTGGGACGGATCATGCTTCCATTGCCACCGAGGCTAAAGTAGTAAAACTATTGCGGGAGCAAGGCATCAAAAAAAGTGATCTGACGAGGGACGAATTCCTTAGCCATGCCTTTGCCTGGAAAGATAAATATGGTGGAATGATCCTTCAGCAATTGAAAAGGTTGGGGGCTTCCTGTGACTGGGAACGCACCCGTTTTACCATGGAGGAGTCTTTGTCTAAAGCGGTTGTTAAAGTTTTTGTGGACTTGCACAAAAAGGGCAAAATATACCGTGGCCTCCGCATGACCAATTGGGATGTTGAAGCATTGACTGCACTTTCCAATGAAGAGGTGATATACCGGGATGAGCATTCCCAGCTTTTCCATATCCGATATGATATTGAGGGCGATTCAAATGAGGGGATAATTATTGCAACGCAACGTCCTGAAACTATCATGGCCGATACTGCGATCGCAGTTCATCCTGACGATGAACGTTTTAAACATTTGATTGGTAAAAATGCACTCATTCCATTGATTAACAGGTCGATACCGATTATTGAAGACACTTATGTTGATATTGAATTTGGGACTGGCGCATTGAAAATCACACCTGCCCACGACCCCAACGATTATGAAGTTGGCCAGCGTCACGGACTTGAGGTGGTTGACATCCTGAATGCCAATGGAACATTAAATGAAAATGCACAAATACTCGTTGGTGAGGATCGGTTTGTTGCACGGAAAAAAATCAAAAAACTGCTCGAAGAGAGCGGCAACTTGGTAAAGTTAGAGGACTATACGACCAGCATCGGCCATTCTGAAAGGACCGACGCCGTGGTGGAACCACGTTTGACTTTGCAGTGGTACTTGGATATGAAAGATTTCGCTGCGACGGGACTAAAAGCGGTTAAAAACGGGGAAGTTAAATTTTACCCAGAGAGCATGTGGAACATGTACTATCAGTGGTTGAACGAGGACAATATCAGGGACTGGTGCATCAGTCGTCAGCTTTGGTGGGGACAGCAAATACCTGCTTGGTATGTGAGGACGGCAGACGGCAGACGCTGGACGGTGGACGGGCAGGAAGTTGCTTTTGTGGGTGGCACTGTTGAGGAAGCTTTGGGGGAAGCAAAAATAAAAACTTGCAGTAATAATTTGACAGTCAAGGACTTAGTAAGAGATGAGGATGTGGTTGATACTTGGTTTTCCTCTTGGCTTTGGCCGATTACGGTGTTTGATGGCTTTGAAAATACGGACGAATTGAAATATTATTATCCAACCAACACGTTGGTGACTGGTTGGGATATTATTTTCTTTTGGGTGGCCCGCATGATAATGGCTGGGTATGAATGGTCAGAGGAGCTTCTAGGTGCTGACTTGAAAGGGAAACAACCTTTCAACGATGTTTATTTCACCGGAATGGTTCGGGACAATAAGCGGCGTAAAATGTCTAAATCACTCGGCAACTCACCTGATGCATTGGAATTGATTGAAAACTATGGGGCGGACGGCGTACGTTTTGGTATGCTTTCTTGCTCGTCGGCAGGTAACGATATTATTTTCGATGCACCATTTGACCCGGTAACAAAGAAGTCGTTGAACGAAAGTAAACTTTGTGAACAGGGAAGGAATTTTTGCAATAAGATGTGGAATGCACTCCGCCTAATCAAGGGCTGGGAAATCGAAGATGTTGAGCAGCCTCCGATCAACGAACTAGCAGTGCGTTGGATCAAGGATAAGGCCGACACGGTAATGGACAACGCAGAAAAAAGCTTTGACCAATACCGTCTTTCTGATGTGCTCATGGGTCAATATCAATTGATCTGGAGTGACTTCTGTTCCTGGTATTTGGAAATGATAAAGCCAGCTTATATTGGTGATGGGAAAAGCAAACCACTTGACCGCAAAACCTACGAAGCGACTATTGGTGTTTTTGAAAAATTGATGGTTTCACTGCACCCTTTCATGCCATTTGTTACGGAAGAAATTTGGCACCAGTTGCGCCAGCGACAAGAAGGGAACGATTGCATGGTTCAATCCTATCCTAAAGCTGGAAAAATAGATGAGGAACTTGTTGCTGCCTTTGAAAAGGCAAAAGATGTGATTTCAAAAATACGGGAAATTCGCAACAACAAAGGTATTTCTCCTAATGAAGCATTGAAGTTGTTTGTGGAAAAATCTGGACCTTCCGAGAAGCTTCTTGATAAGGGTGGCATCAAAGAGATGTTGATGAAACTTGGCAATCTCTCTGAACTTACTATGGTTAATGAGGAACCATCAAATACTGTTTCCTTCCTGTCCGGCACAGGGAAATATTTTCTGGAAGTGAATATTGAAATTGATGCTGAGGCTGAACTCAAACGCCTCACTGAAGAAAAGAACTACTACATTGGTTTTATAAAAGGAGTAGGGAAAAAGCTTAGCAACGAGCGTTTTGTCAACAATGCTCCAGCTCCCGTGGTAGAAAAGGAACGACAGAAACTAGCCGATGGGGAAGAAAAACTTCGACTTGTCGAGGAGAGCTTGGAAAAGCTGGAAGTCTAAATTTATTATTGATGATTTATTATTGATATAACACATCCATCATAAATCATCAATCAACACTCATCATTCATAAAAAAAGCCCTATCCTTTAACGGGATAGGACTCCAAATATAAAGCTATGAAAACTAAAACTATTCGATGAAATAGGGTTTCCTACTTCTTATTCCTTGCCACCCTTCAGCTCATCCTGCCATACTTTTAATTCATCCCATTTTCCGTCTGCTGCAAAGCTGGCTTGTTTTGGCCAAGTGGTTGGGTTGTGGAAACCATAACGTGATCCGGCAGCAACCAAAATTTCTTTTATTTTGCTTGCATCGGTAGCGGCCACGTCTGCAAATGTAAGGATTCCTGCATCATTGAGCAAGGAAGCGATTTTGGGGCCAACGCCTTCGATCTTTCTCAGGTCGTCTTTGCCTGTGTCCGCTTTTGCTTTTTTTGCGGCAGTTGCTTTCTTGGGTTTTTTCTCTGCTGCGGGTTTGGCAGCAGCTTTTGGCGCTTCTTCAACTACCGGAGCAGCTACAGGTGCTTTTGGTGTTTTTTTTGTAACTGGTTCAGCAACAGAAGCTTCTGCAACAGTTTCAACAACTGCTGGAGCTGCTTTCACTTTTTCTTTCTTAGGAGCAACTGGCGCGTCCAAGCGTTCTGCAACTTCTTCAAAAGGAATGATACTTACAATTGTGCGGTTGCGTCGGCCTTTTCGATAAGCAACTGTCCCATCCACTTTTGCGTGGATTGTCCAGTCTTTTCCATTATAAACATTTTCACCAATGTGGTAACGGGAACCACGCTGGCGAATAATGATATTTCCAGCACGGGCAGCTTGCCCGCCATATAGTTTTACTCCGAGGCGTTTACTCTTACTATCTCTTCCGTTTTCAGAAGAACCTACACCTTTTTTATGTGCCATGTCTTTAAGATTTTTACTTTTAAAAAATTGGATTCAGGTATTTGGTTTGAAATTTTTTGTCCAAACCAAATACCGAGTCATTGGATTTTCAAAAATTTAAGATCAACCTGAGATAGAGTCAATTTTTATTTTTGAAAAATGTTGGCGGTGTCCCTTTTTTACCCGGTAACCTTTCCGTCTCTTTTTCTTAAAGACGATGACCTTGTCTCCCTTGACAAGTGGCTCAATAACGGTAACACCAACTTTGGCGCCTTTCACGACCGGCGTGCCGACTTTGGTGGAGCCATCCTTGTCAACGAGCAATACCTCGTCAAAGGATAGGTTGTCACCTTCCGTGGCTTCTAACCGGTGGACAAAAAGCTCTTGGCCTTCCGACACTTTAAACTGCTGACCGGCTATATTTACGATTGCGAACATGATGATTTTATTAAAAGATTATTGAAAAGAAGATGTTTTGAAATAGGTGGAAATGTACAGCCATTGCCACACCATGCTCAAAACGGGCGCAAAAATAAGGTTTGTTGGTTGGAATCCCTAAGTTTTCATAAAGAAAAAAGCAGGCAGTTCCACGGTCATTTATACCAAGGTTTTAGGTAGCTGGATTATCATGTTTTTACCACAGGGTCCATAGAGAGCCAAAGAGTGCACATTGTTTTGCCGAAGGCAAAACGGTCAACCCTCTGTGCTTTCCTGTGCTCTCTGAGGTTGTCAAAGAAAAGAATTTCAAAGACCCTCAAAAATTACCACTGTCACCCTCTTTTTGATCCGTATTTTTCACTTTGCTTTTGCGTTCTCCACCTTTGAAGTCGAGCTTGCCGAACAGGTAATTAAAGTTGATGCCAAATGAACGGAATGGGTACTCGTAAAGATTGGTTTGGGTGAAGCTCTCGCCCTCCAGTTTGGTGTCAAAATTCAATACTCTGTGGAAAAGGTTGGTGGTTTTGATGCCGATGCTGCCCCTTTTACCCCATACCTTCTTTTGCAAACTGATCGAGTACATCCAGAAATTTGCTCTCGTGCCCTGCAAAGTGACAGTCGGGCTATTGAACATGCCCCAAAATTGAAGGCGTATTTCTTTTGGGAATGTAATAGTCGAGCTGGCGTTCCCATTGACCTCGAATCCTGAATTGCTCGCATTTAACTCATCGAGATTGCTCGTCAACCTTTTGTAACGGACATCAAAGTTGCCACGCAAAGTCAATATTTTTTTGATGTTGGCAGAACTGAAGAAGCTGATCCCAAAAGTATTGCCTGTCCCCGCATTATTGTAAGTGGTGACAGAACGGCCCATTTCATCAATGGTCAATATGTTCTCGATCACATCGGTGGTATAGCGATAATAAGTTGAGCTACTTATAACAACACCCTTGATGTAGTTGTCGTACCCTAATTCGAAATTATGCGACAACTCTGGATCGAGTTCAGGGTTTCCAAAGAAAATATTATTTCGGTCTTGCTGATTTACATAAGGGTTGATAAACTGTAGACTTGGCCGCTGGATCCGTTGGGAATAACTTCCTCGGAGATTGGAGAATTCGCTGAGTTTCCGAGACAGAATGACCGTTGGCAGTACATTATAATAATCATTGGAGAATGTCTTATTGTCTTCCACCGCAAATTCACCTTGAATCTCCGTGCGTTCGTACCTCGCACCTGCGATCATCCCAAATTTTTCACCAAATTTGGCATTGAGGGAAGCATAACCAGCGTACACATCTTGTTGATAATCAAACTCATCTGACCTCGTTGGATCCCTTTCATATTCACCGTTATCAAAATTATAGCCATCAAAATAAAAATCACTGTTGATAGTGCGCAAGATGCCTTTGCTCCCAACTTCCAGTTTTATGTTTTTGGTAAATGGATGAACATAATCAACCTGAAGGGTCGTCTCGAGGTTCTTGCTGTCGTTGTCGCTTCGTTCGTCAATCTGAAGGAATGACTGGTTGCCAGTTTGAATCAACGTATTGGAGGAGTTGTCAATACTATTACTCAACTGGAACCCCACACTGAACTCCTTTTCCGATTCTGGAAATTTTCGGGTGAAATCGGTGTTCCAGTCAAAACCATTGTCCCTGGTTTTAGTGGGGTTGTCCCGATTAGAGATTTCATCTCCCAATGTTGATTCGGGGTCAGATAAAATAGATGCTATTTCCCATTCCCGGTTGAAGTTTGCACCGTTAAATGCCAAATTGGAATTGATGCTGTTGTAAGCATTGAAATCGTAATACGCTCCGAATTTTCCATGGAATCCAAACCGTTCCGAGGAATTCACGCCATCTTGTGTCAATGTGCGGACAGCGCCACTTTCTAATGCATCATCCCTATCAAAATCCGCAATCGCATCCCTGGGCGGTGACCAAACTGCATAGCCACCCCCACTCAGGCCAAACCTACCTTTTGCTGCATTTAGATTTAGGGAAGTCGAGTTGCTCCTAGTCCCAACTGTAGAACTAATGGAGCCTGTATAGCCATTGATCCGTTTCTTTTTGGTTATTATATTGATGATGCCCGCAGTGCCTTCCCCGTCATATTTTGCTGAGGGCACGGTTATTACTTCCACGCTTTTGATCTGGCTGGCTGGGAACATTTTGAGGGCATCTGCCACATTGCTGGAAAATATGCCAGATGGTTTTCCATTTATCAAAATCTTGAGTTTGGTAGAGCCTCGCAGGGAAACATTGCCGTCGAGATCGACTGACAGTAAAGGCACTTTACGCAATACATCAGTGGCGTCACCCAAGTTGGCATCCACATCTTTTTCAGCATTGTAAACGATCCGGTCAATCTTGCTTTCGATCAATGCGGCTTCTCCTGTCACCGTTACCGTTTCCAATAGTTTTGCCTCACCTGTGAGGCTGACAACGCCCATGTCAAAATCTGGTTTCGCGGGAAGGACATCAACACCCGAAATTTCTTTTATTTCAAATCCAATAAATGAAAAATGGACCTTATAGGAACCCAATTTTGTCTCTGGAAATTTGAATTCGCCCTTTTCATTGGAGATCGTCCCATCCACTTCTTTACCATTTTTTGAGTTTATTAAAACGACGGAAGCAAATTCAATCGGAACATTTGACAATGAATCGAGAATAATACCAGTGATTTTGCCAGTGATTGATGGTGCACCGCCACCTCTATTGCCATGCTGACCAAAGGTGTGGAAACAAACAAAAATGGTAAATAGAATGGTCAAGGAATTTTTCATACTAATTGATTTAAGGGAATTAGAAATTAACGTTCTTTGACAAACCTTGTAGAAGACAAGGATTTCTAAGCCGACTTTCCGCGAAGTTTATCAAAGAACCGAAATTAATAACCTAATCACCTTTCCTGATAGAGGTATATCGAACAGTGCAAAAGTCAGAAAAAAAATGGATTCTTTTTGTCTTAGAAATGCGGTTAAAATAAATTGAAAAACGAATGGCCGATGTAAAGCAAATCTTCAGATTCACACACGAATAGATATGTGCCTGAGGATTCGGCGTACATCAATAACCTCAGTGGAATATAAGTAGGTGGAGTTAAATAATCGACACTTTTGACGAGGTTACCTGCCTACCGGCAGGCAGGTTTTTTCGTCAGACAAGGCAAAAAAAATTAGCATAGCCATAGCTACGGTCATTTTTTTTAACAAAGTATGGCGGAAAA
>JAJCYI010000121.1 GCA_029263015.1 Saprospiraceae bacterium
TTTTTCCGCCATACTTTGTTAAAAAAAATGACCGTAGCTATGGCTATGCTAATTTTTTTTGCCTTGTCTGACGAAAAAACCTGCCTGCCGGTAGGCAGGTAACCTCGTCAAAAGTGTCGATTATTTAACTCCACCTACTTAGTAGTTTTTTCTGTGGTTTTATTTTTTTCCCATCTTTTTGGTTTTGGATGGCTTCGGCCACGTATTCCAAAATAAGTTGTTCTTCCATTTCATCCTCCGAAGCAAACCGCCATTGGCGCATGGCTTTGGTCTTGCCTTCTTGGGCATTTATCAATTTTTCTTTTTCGTCTTTTAATAATCCCCCTTGAAAAAACCATAACCCAACATAAAATTTAAAAGCACCTAGGCCAACCACATTCTTCCCGTTGACGGTATAGACTGGTGCACCCCATTTGATGGCTTCTTCCAATTCTGTGGTGAGGAGGAGAGATCGGAGTTTCACAAGGGCGTTTTCCCATTCAGGGAAATTGGCGATGAATTCGTCGGCAGATTTAAACCTTTTCATAGTTTTGCAGCATTAATGGGTAGTGATTAGTAAATGGTTGATTAGTGATTGGTTCGGCAGAGCATTGATAATCAGTCGTTTATTTTAAAATAAAAAGTAAGTGTTCAGGATGTCCCTTGAGGCGATGCCTTTGTGCATGGACGGGGGGGAGAAAGGCGTTGCCTCAAAGAGCTTGCTGAACAGTTACAATAAAAATATCAACCAATGACGGTTTACACCATTATAGGAATGAGGTTTACAAAAAAACAAATTCCAAACCAATAGACCAATAAACCATTAAAATTATGCAGCAAAAACTACTCCTTCTCTTCTCCACTGTTTTTCTATTTTCTTGCCACACCCATAAACATTTGACTGACGCAGGAGGCTACACGCCTCTTTTCAACCACAAAGACCTAACTGGCTGGACTATCCACGGGCGGGAAAAATGGTATGTCGAAGATGGCGACCTAATCTGTGAAAGTGGCCCATACGAGGAATACAGCTACCTGATGTCAGATTCATCGTTCAAAGATTTTGACCTCCAGCTGGAATTCAAACAAGAGTCCACTGGCAACAGCGGGGTATTCATTCGCTCATCAATTGACGGGGTAAAAATAAGCGGCTGGCAGGCGGAAGTTGCTCCATCTGGTCGCCACACGGGGGGCATTTACGAAAGCTATGGCCGGGGCTGGCTCATCAAACCCACTGCTGCTCTCGAACATGTGCTCAAAGAAGGCGAATGGAACACTTATCAAATCCAGGCAGTCGGCGATGAGGTGACGACCTGGCTGAACGGTATCCGCATGATTACCATAAATGATGAAAAGATCGGCGCGGCCACTGGCCAGATCGGCCTGCAAATACACGATGGGGGGGGGATTAAGGTTCGCTGGCGCAATATCAGGATTAAAATAATTGAGAATTGAAAATTGAAGGTGTATTACCGTCTCAATTCTCAATTCTCAATTTTAATTCCTACCCTGCCACCTTTCCAGTTTCGGTATCCCTTTGGTGAAAAAGCTAGCTATAAATCCTGGGAAGCCCAATTCTTTTAATTTGTTTTTCACAAAAAATTGCATCTGCGACGCCGTGATGTCGGGCTGTATGAATGTGCCGTTCTCGTAACAGCGGCTGCAATACATCGTGCTTTTTGAGCCGTCTTCATTTGTACCGCCTCCACCGGGGTCTCTTTTAAAAGGAATGCTGCAGCTCTGGCAATTTTTGTATGATTTTTCCATGATTGATTATTGAGAATTTTTGAAATTGAGAAATTGGAGATTAGAAATTAGAAATTAGAAATTAGTGCGAATTAGTGAAATAATATCGGCCAACAATTTCTCAATTTCATTTATTCATAAAAATTCATTTTTAGCTTTAATTACTTCCCCCATCACACTCAATGCAATCTCCGCAGGTGTTTTTGCTTGAATATCCACTCCAACAGGTGCATGAATCCTTGCAATTTCCGCTTCCGAAAAACCTGCCTCTTGCAACCGGACGATCCGCTTTGCATGTGTCTTACGGCTACCCAGTGCACCAATATATGCCACTCCCGATTTCAATAAAACATGCAGCGCATTATCGTCAATTTTTGGATCGTGCGAAAGAATAACCGCGTAAGTGTACGCATCTAAGGTAAAATCAGAGAGAACTTCCGAAGGATATTTTTCAAACAACTGATTGGGTGGGTGCGGGAACTGGGTCTTATTTGCAAAAACACCACGGGGATCGATGACGATGGTCTCAAAACCATACATATTGGCGAGTTGCACGAGGTGGGTGGTGATGTGAGCTGCACCGATGATGAGCATCTGGCTTTTGCGGGGAAATACTTGGGCAAAGCATTGTGCATTCCCTTCCTCTATGATTTGATTTTTCCGTTCCTTGTACGCCACCAAAGCTTTTTCTTTCCATGCGAGGGGGATGAAGTCGCCAATTACTTTTCCATCTGGTAAAATAAGGTTGTGCCCACCTTGTCCGCTAACCAATTTTGATAATAAAATGCACGGTTGGTTTGATTTAAGGCAAGCATTGAGTTTTTGCCAAACGTCCTTTTCTCCTTGCCTTTTGTCAAATGAGATAAACCGTTCAACAAAAACCTCCACTTTGCCCCCGCAAGTCAGGCCAACCGACCATGCTTCTTCATTGGTCACACCAAAGTTCAATAGTTCACTTGTTCCACTTTCAATTAAAGGCAAAGCAGCTTTAATGACCGCCCCTTCCACACAGCCACCACTCACCGAGCCAGCCATTTCCATTTCACCTGAAACGATTAACGAAGAACCTACCTGTCGGGGTGAAGAGCCCCATGTCTTAATGACGGTGGCAATGGCAAATGGCTTGGATTCGGCGATCCAGGTGTTGATGGTGGGGAGGAGGTCTTTCATATAAGGAGGTGATTGAAGATGGGAACTGGATTAAAATATCAAGTGTAAAGGTATTGTCAATCAGCACGTTAACTTAGCAAATCATCCGATTTATTTTTTCGCTACTTCACAAAGACATGAATCCTTTGGTGGCGAATAAAAATTAATGGCCATGGCACAAATGAATCTTTACTGATCTCGGCCTGTACCCGGTTTCAGCCTTCACAACATCTCCAAATATCCCATATTACCTTGACATTGGCTTAAGCAAATTGAAAAATTTTTACTACCTTGTGACCAAATGGCACAAAATTTCGAGTTGCTATGCTTTAAATAAAGCATTTATTACATTTGCCGCCGGATTTTCAAAACTATTTTCTAAACTTGAACGTTAAAAAAATCCGCTCACCCACCCATGAGCCACTTGTAAAGTTTATAACCATTAACTATTTCGAACTTGATATGGACAAAGCCCAAATTAATTACAATCCTTCTCTGCACAAAAGGAACGATGTAACTGCTCTAAAAGAAGCCCGTGAAAGGTTTTTCGAGCTATTGGAATCTTATGTTAAAATACATCCTGAATCGTCTGCTGAGGCAAAAATGATTAAGCAGGAAATAGAACGAGTATACAATCTCAAACTTGCAGGGTACTACATTGATGATAAAATGCAGGGGTTTAGTGATTTCTTAAATTCTTCTATTAAGAACGCCTACCATACTCTTTCAAACAGGCAATCCAATAAAACCACCCTAAAATTCTATTACCAAAGAAAGCGACATTATAGACTCAGTTCGACATTATAGACTCAGTTCAAGATGAAGACTATGGCTGATCAAGACGACAATCAAAAAAAAGAAAAAACTACTAAGCAACCTGTAAAACCAGAAGCCCAACAGCTTCCAGTAAATACTTCCCAACACACCCAAGACAATGAACATGTAAAAGAGATAATGGAATCACTCCAGATGATGGCCTTTCAGGAAGGGAAATCAGGGAGTTTTGACTTCGATAAGTTATCCCGAGACCAAGTAGATAAAATACTGGACACAGTAGATAAAAATGAGGATAATGCCTTCAAGTACAATATGAGACGTTTAGAAGTTTTCGAAAACTTGAGTGGCAAAAGCATATCTGCATCCACAATCACTCAAATCACGATTAGGTGGTGGGGGACGATTGGGTTGATTTTATTTGTAGCTATTACTTTTTATATTCTCATCTATAAGGATGATTTCCTAATGACTTGGTTCGCATTTATTATTGGAATCTTTGGAGGAGTTGGATTAAAAGACCCTCTTTCGAAATTCTTCAAAGGAGTAAAACCAGATATTCACATTCCTAATGAGGACGAGGAATAAAACAATTGTTCTGACCAAAAGAAGTCCAACTATTGCGCTAATAATAATTGTCTTTATCATCAAATAACCATAACAAACTCAACTCTTGACTATAGTTGATTGCTATCGAAGCAATAGTAGACTGTATCCAATAAAAAAGTCGGCCACCTCACTCCACCACCACCCGCTGCACCCCGATCAATTTCCCCACTTGAAGCTTAAAATAATAAATGCCCGGTGCATAATCGCTGACCTCCATTTCCAATTGGTGCGGCCCAGCCATCTGTTCTTTTTGCAAAACCGTCTCCAGCACCCTTCCCTGGCTGTCAATCAATTGAATATCAACGTTTTCATTTGCCGAAAGGCGATATTGGACATTTACGAAAGCAGAGGCCGGGTTTGGAAAAACTTCAAATTCCAGCAAAGAATTTGAATCCTCCACCTCGGCTGTATTGGTCGAGGGCTCCTCTAAAAGATCGCGTTGGAAGGCACCAGAACCATGTGTAGCAGCCCTTAATTTGCGATTGGCGGCAGAGATTTTAAGGTCAAAAATCATGACTGCATCGGCCAGCCCATCATGGTAACTCTCCCAGTTGGCACCATAATCAGTGGAGACAAAAATACCAAGGTCGTTGCCCACATATATATTGTTTGGAAACAAAGGATCAACTTCCACAGCATTGGTCGGCACATCGGGCAGGCCGTTGGTGATGTCGTTCCAACTATTGCCATAATCCGAGGTGCGGAAAACATGCCCCGTGCCAAAACCCGAATAGGTAATATAAGCCACTGCATGGTTGACTGGATCAACCTGGAGGTCCATGGGAAAGCGGTCGGGGAGATTGCCAGTGATGTCGTCCCAAGTCTGTCCACCATCCAAAGTCACGAAAACCCCTGAGGGAATTCCAAAATAGGGAGCTGTGGCAGTGTAAACAATATCAGTATTGGTCGAAGACATGGACATACTCAACGCAGGATTGCCATCATCCAGTTGGTTTCCACCGTTGGTGATGGACCAGGAGCCATTGCCCCCAAAATCAGTCGATTTGGCAATGACCGAAGAACCTGCGTACAGGACGCTGCCGTCAGATGGCGCCACCACAAATGGGGCGATAAACGCAGTTGGGAAGACTGCTGGAATGCCTGCTCCAGAGAAACCTGTTCCGTTCGTACTTCGCCTGACATTGAGGCCCTGGGAAGATACGTATTGGAAGTTATCGTCCTGCTGATTGATGGCAGACCATGAACCATCTCCGCCATTGATCCTGCTCCAAGTAACTTGAGTCGATTCTCCGTTCCATCGAATGGTGCCATTGTCCTGCAGGCCACCCATGCACAGGTCGGAATTTTGGGCAGAATTGGAGAACCCGTTGTAAAATTGGGCAGTCTGGTAACGGCCATTGCAACTTGCATAGGTTTCGCCGTTATCGGTGGATCGGTGGATGCCTCCATCACCAGCCACATAAAAGATATTGGGGTCAGTGGGATGGTAAATAACATCGTGGATATCGGAATGCACATAATTTGGGTTGCCATCAGGGCCTTCGATAGGGGGATTGGAGAACCCTACCCCACCCACATTTTTTATGGTAATGGTCTCCCCCCCATTGGTCGATTTCCAGACTTCGATACCGATTACGACTATTTCGTCGGGATTAGTGGGGCGGACCACTACATCGTGGGAAAACCAGCCTTGCCATTTTGAATAATCAACTTGCGTTTGAATGCTCCAGGTAAGCCCAAAGTCTTCGGAGCGGCAGAGCCAAGAAGCTCCTTCGGCAGTGGAAAACCCATTTCCAATACTCGCATAAACAATATCAGTTTGGCTCGGCGCAATGGCCAATTGTATTTTACCTAAATATGAGGAAGGAAGACCGCTGGTGATCTTGTTCCATTCTGCCCCACCGTTGGTGGTTCGGTAAATACCAAACCCGGTAGAGGCAAAATTACCACAACCAACCACCAAGAGATCTGGGTCATTCGGATGCACGGCAAGGTCGTTGGCCATCACCACGTCTAATACCAAATCCCAGTTATCGCCACCATCAGTGCTTTTATAAACGCCATCCGTGGTGGCGGCATAAATGATATTTGGACTGGATGGGGCAATTTCAATATCCCAAATACCTTTGTTTTGATCGTATGAAAAGTCGAGGCTTTGTATCCAAGTTTCACCACCATCCACTGAGCGAAGAATGCCCATGCCATAACTACCCCTGGTGTTACGGTAGGCCGCGCCAGTACCTGCGGCCTCTACATTATATACTTCTCCCGTTCCAATAAATAGTTGGGTAGAATCACCGGGCATGAATTCGATAATACTCACACCCAAAACCGGAAAGCCTGTCTCCACCCTTTCCCAGGCATCCACGCCCACGCCAGCAGTATAGCTGCGCCAAAGTCCACCGCTTGCCGACCCGGCATAAAGGGTATTCGGGTTCTGTGGATTAAATGCCAAGTTAAGTGTCCGACCACCCCGGTTATGCGGCCCCATTGTTTCCCATGGATCAGTGTTGCGATCCGCTACGGCTGCTTCTTTCATGCGTTGGGCATTCTCCCATCCTGCAAAAAAGGCATCAGGCGGAAGGGATTTCTCAGGATATGCCCGCGATTCACCAAAAAAAGTGAGGGCTTCGTAAGCGCCAGAAAGGTTTTCTGATTCTTCGGAGGTGGGATTTGTTGAGCTTGTTGTGTTGAATAAATAAATCCCAAGAAAACAAGCAGTGGCTGTCAAAAAAAAGTAGATGATTTTACGCATAATGTAATGGTTTGGTTGATGTTCCCATCAATTGGATAAGGGAGTAGGAAATAAATAAGATACCCGCTAAAGCGCCGTAAAATAGGAAGAATTTAAAAAACCGCACATAGCCAAGCTATGTATGGATTTTTAAAGTTTCTCATATATAGGGAATAGGCAACAATTAACCTACCCATTTTGGCTCGTTCTTTTTCCTTCTAAAAACACTTGAAAAAAGAACCATAGCCCCACTATTCTTAGTTTTTCAAGCACTTTTACAAGAAAAAATAACTTCGCAAAATTGGGTAGCTTATTTATTGCCTACT
>JAJCYI010000122.1 GCA_029263015.1 Saprospiraceae bacterium
TTTTTCCGCCATACTTTGTTAAAAAAAATGACCGTAGCTATGGCTATGCTAATTTTTTTTGCCTTGTCTGACGAAAAAACCTGCCTGCCGGTAGGCAGGTAACCTCGTCAAAAGTGTCGATTATTTAACTCCACCTACTTAATGTAGTGACCCGGAGGCAGCTGCATACGAAATCTATTCAAATCCATTTGTTTCCCATCTTTCCGTCAAAATCAAATTGGAAAATCCTGACGCTTTTATTTTTTCATTCCGTTCAACTCATCGTTCGCCCCCGAACACCCACCGTCCACCTATGGACAGCCAATTTGGCAAATCTCTAAAATAATATTTGTAATCAATAGATGGTCAGTGATTTGTGCCTATTGGTATGTGAATTGAACATCTCTGCATAGAAATTATCCGACTGCTGTTTTTTCTTCAATAGTAGAATTGATTATTTGAAACTTTTTTGTAAAATATTTTACTAAAAAGACTTGTTTTCCCTTTCTTTATTCAATGTAAACGCTTCCAATACAAAACTCTTATGTTCCGTAATTTCATAAAAATAGCTTGGCGCAACTTGGCCAAAAACAAAGTCACTGGATTCATAAACATTGCTGGGCTGGCAATCGGAATGTCCGTAGCCATTATGATTGGAATGTGGATGCACGATGAATTGACATACAATCAATACTACAAAAATTACGACCGGCTCTCTCAACTTTATATCCATCAAGTTTTCAACGAGCACAAAGGAACTGGAGATGCCATCTCCTTGCCATGTGCCCCGGGACTTCGTAACCAATTCGGTTCTGAGTTTGAACATGTTGCATTGGCTTCTTGGAATTTTGAGCATTTGCTGATGCACGGCGATAAAAAAATATTGCAGGATGGAATGTTTGCAGAACCAGCGTTTCCCGAAATGTTTACACTCGATATGATTGCTGGTGATTATGGTGAGGTTTTAAAAGAACCAAACTCCATTATCCTGAATGAGACAATTGCCGAAGCACTATTTGGAAGTGAAAATCCTGTTGGCAAAACCATTCGACTTGATTCCAAATCAGATTTAGAGGTGACCGGCATTTTCAAAGATTTCCCCCATAATACGGAATTGCGAAATACAAATTACTTTATTTCATGGGCGCATTATGTTGCTAATAATGAATGGATCAAAAATGCAGAAGATAGTTGGAACAATCATTCTTTCCAGTTATTTGCTCAAATTACCGAGGCCGCTGATTTTGAAACCGTTAGTGCAAAAATCAGTGGGATGGAAAAGGAACACAATGAGTATGGCGAAGCTGAATTGTTTTTGTTCCCGATGTCTCAGTGGCACCTTTACTCAAGCTTTGAGGAAGGCCATAATGTAGGTGGAAGAATCCAATATGTAAGGCTATTTGGCATCATAGGCATTTTTGTATTGTTACTGGCCTGCATTAATTTCATGAACCTCAGTACTGCACGCTCAGAAAAGCGGGCAAAAGAAGTTGGAATAAGAAAAACCATTGGATCTAAGCGAGGCCAGCTAATAGGACAGTTTCTGAGTGAATCCCTGCTGGTCGTTTTCTTGGGTTTGGCTTTTGCCATAGCTTTGGTTCAAATTTCCCTTCCCTGGTTCAACAACCTGGCTGACAAAGAAGTCTTTCTACCATGGAACACTACTGTTTTTTGGCTACTTGCTTTAGGCTTCACCCTTTTTACCGGTCTTTTGGCCGGAAGCTATCCTGCATTTTATCTGTCATCATTTAAACCACTAAAAGTTCTCAAAGGAACATTCAAAGTTGGTCGTGGTGCAGCAGCTCCCAGACAGATTTTGGTCACCCTTCAGTTCACTGTTTCTGTGGCACTCATTATCGGAACCATTGTGGTTTTCCAGCAAATCCAACATGCCAAGGATCGCCCTGTTGGCTACAACAAGGAAGGTATCATTCAATTCTTTCATAATACAGAACTGGAAGGAAAAGAAACAGTCTTCCGTGACGAATTGCTTAAGAGCGGTGTGGTTGAAGAGGCCAGTTATGCCTCAGGACCAATAACCAATATTTGGTCCAATCAAATAGGCTTTGAGTGGGATGGCATGGACCCAAATACAAATCCGCTTTTCGGTATTGTTGCCTGTTCCCATGAACTTGGGAAGACAGTGGGCTGGGAAATATTAGAAGGGCGTGATTTCTCCCGTGAGTTTTCAACCGATACCTCTGGCCTGGTTCTTAATGAAGCTGCCGTGGAACTTGTCGGCATGGAAGACATTGTTGATAAAACCATTCGCTGGAATGAAAAACCATACAAGGTTATAGGTGTGGTGAAGAACATGATTATGGATTCTCCTTGGGACCCAATTCAGCCTACTATATTTTGCTATAGGGCTAATTGGACCAGTGTGCACCTCGTCAAATTAAAACCAGGCGTCCCAGTACAAAGTGCGCTGGCCAGTGTTAAAAATATTTTTGAAAAACACAGCCCAAACACCCCTTTTGAATATGAGTTTGTCGATGATGAATATAATGAAAAATTTATTTCCGAAGAGCGCGTCGGCAAGCTGGCGAGGGTTTTTGCGATATTGGCCATATTCATTTCCTGCCTTGGCTTGTTTGGCCTTTCAGCCTATGTGGCAGAGCAACGCACCAAAGAAATCGGAATTCGAAAAGTACTTGGAGCTACAGTGACTAACCTCTGGGCCATGCAATCAAAAGGGTTTGTGGTGTTGGTTATTCTTTCCTGTTTCATCGCTGCTCCAATTGCCTGGTACTACCTCGATAATTGGTTGGCTGATTATGAATACCGCATCCAATTAGGATGGGGCGTTTTCTTAATAGCAACCGTACTGGCTTTTTTAGTAACATTGGCCACTGTCAGCTTCCAGAGTATTAAAGCAGCACTGGCCAACCCCGTGGAATCACTGAGGAGTGAATAATATGCCTGATCGGATCGCATTACCAGTGATCCGATCAAGCAATTTTACGCCAATCCTAAACTCGCAGCTACTCAGCCAATATTTTCTCCCTCCTTTGCAATTTTTGCCAAACCCAGGTTTAGTTTCTTTTTCTTGGTGGTTAGCAAGGTATAAACCGTTTAAACGGTTGCCTTGTAACTGTTTGATTAAGTAACGATGATTTATTCAGTCGTTTTAACGCCTTATCACTAGTTGTTAAATAGATAGAATTGAAAATCATTTTTACTGATGACAATTGTCATCCTTGGCTCTTTTATGTTGCTCTAATTTGTGGCCTTTATTGTAAACAAATTATTGAGTACAAAAGGAGTTGTTATGTTTAAGAAAAACAAAAAAATCAAATACCCAGGCAAACGAGTTGCTATGGATGGGAATACTGCAGCCATTATGTGTGAACGGGAATCTACGGATGCGGCAGGCGCTTACCCGATTACACCTTCCACCCAAATGGGGGAATATTGGGCGGAAGAAGCGGCCAAAGGTCATTTAAATATTTCTGACAGGCCCTTAATATTTATTGAACCAGAAGGGGAACATGCCGCAGCAGCTGTCACCGCTGGCCTTTCCATGACAGGCTTACGGGCTGCTAATTTTTCTTCCGGCCAGGGTATTGCCTATATGCATGAATCACTTTATGCAGCAGTGGGGAAAAGACTGACCTATATCCTTAATATTGGTGCCAGGGCCATGACCAAATCCACCTTGAATGTGCATGCGGGGCATGATGACTATCACGCTATTGACGACACCGGTTTTTTCCAGCTATTCGCAAAAAAAGCGCAACACGTAGCAGATCTAAATATAATAGCGCACAGAATTGCAGAATTGGCCTTGACCCCAGGTGTGGTTGCCCAAGATGGGTTTTTAACTACCCACCTAATCGAGTCCTTGCAACTTCCTGAACGTGAGTTGATCAAGGAATACCTGGGCCGTCCAGATGATATAATTGATACACCAACCGAGGCTCAAAAAATCATTTATGGCGATACCCGCAGGCGCATCCCAGAGCTTTGGGACGTAGATAATCCGTTGATGGCTGGAATTGTTCAGAACCAGGATTCTTACATGCAGAGCGTTGCTGCTCAACGGCCTTTCTTTTTTGATCACATACAAGAATTAACGGACAGGGCATTCGGAGAATACTTTGACCTTACTGGACGGCGCTATGAACGTGTAATGTCCTATCGTGCGGATGATGCTGATTACCTTATTCTCGGACAAGGGAGTGTGGTGCCAAGTGCTGAAGTTGTAGTTGACTACATTCGTGAAACAAGAGGCATAAAAGTAGGAGTAGTCGATTTAGTAATGTTCAGGCCATTTCCGGCAGATTTTATTGCAAAATATTTAAAAGGGAAAAAGGCTGTAACCATCCTTGAAAGACTCGACCAACCTTTAGCTGTGGACCCTCCAATTGCAAGGGAAGTCAGGGCTGTACTGACCAAGTGTATTGAAAATGGAACAAGCAAGAAAAACATGCCCTATCCAGATTTAGTAAGCTATAAACTAAATGACCTTCCAGCACTTTATTCTGGTTCTTTTGGAATGGGTAGTCGCGACCTGCAACCTGAAGGCATCATTGGCACAATTGAAAATATGTTGCCTGACGGAAAGCAAAAAAAACAATTCTATTTATCGATTGATTTTATTCGTGACGTGCCTCATACCCCTAAACAAAGGGTTTACCAGGAAACGATTCAAGATGCCTATCCGCATGTGAAAGAACTTGCCTTACGGGGATCGGAAAACCCTAACTTAATGCCAAAGGGAGCGATTACCGTGCGCTTTCACTCTGTAGGTGGCTGGGGTGCCATTACCACTGGTAAAAACCTGGCAATGACGCTTTTCGATTTGTTGGGATATGATATCAAAGCAAATCCGAAATATGGGTCGGAGAAGAAGGGTCAACCAACTACGTATTACCTCGCCGCTGCCCCTGAACCTATTCGTATTAATTGTGAATATTTTTTTGTTGATGTTGTGCTCTCTCCTGACCCAAATGTATTTAAGCATACCAATGCATTGGCCGGATTGAAAAAAGATGGTTGTTTCATCATCCAAAGTGATAAAGAAAGTCCTGATGCAGTTTGGGCCGATATTCCGGAACCCTATCAAAAAGTGATTATCGACCAAAACATCCATGTTCATTATATCGATGGTTTCAAAATCGCCAGGGAAGAAGCAACCAATCCTGAATTACAGCTAAGAATGCAGGGTATTGCATTTCAAGGAGCGTTTTTCGCAGCATCCCCTTTAATGCAAAAAGCAGGTCTTACCGAAGAAAAATTGCTCAAAGCGATTGAGGATCAATTACAATATAAATTTGGTGGAAAAGGCCAACGGGTAGTAGATGATAACATGCGGGTAGTGAGGCGTGGATTCGATGAAATCCATGAAATCTCAAATAAAGTTCTTGGCGCTGGTCACCCTGAAAAAACAAATGGGCAACTGCCAATGGCAATTCCGTCAATGTTGAAGAATGCCCCGCAGAGTGAGTCCAGTTTGAGTGACATCCACCGATTCTGGGAGCAAACAGGTAATTTTTATCTGCGTGGCATGGGGAATGATAATATCACTGACCCATTTATTGGCTTGAGTGTCATGCCTGCCGTATCCTCCCTTTTTAGGGATATGACCGGCATCCGTTTTGAACACCCAGAGTGGGTTCCTAATAATTGCACCGCTTGTGGGGACTGTTATACGGTTTGTCCTGATACTGCCATTCCAGGATTGGTAAGCGAACTTTCTGGAGTTTTGGACACCATTGTAAACCGAGTAAAGAAAACGCATGGCAAAGTTGAATTCTTACCGAAGGCGGTTCGTCAAATGGAAAGTAAGATTCGTACATTATTCAATGAATCTCAGAATGGAACTACGGTAAACGATTTCATCTATGAGGCCATCGATCAGACCATTCAGGAAAGCAGCAATGGTGCTGATTTATCTAAAGAATTTGATTGGTTCCGGGACGAATTGGGCGACTTTAAATTTGCCCTTACCCGCCCTTATTACGACTTACATGAAAAAGATCAGCCGAACAGTGGAGGATTGTTTAGCATTACCATCAATCCAACAACTTGCAAGGGTTGTATGGAGTGTGTAGAAGTATGTGAAGATGATGCGCTAAGAGTTGTTACCCAAACTGAAGAATCTGTGGACAAATTGAGAAGAGAGTGGGATTTGTGGATGGACTTGCCCAATACCCCACCAAAATACAATCGCATTGATGACCTCGAGGAAAAGATTGGCCCACTTGAAACGATTCTTTTGAATAAAGATGCCTATCTGAATTTTGCAAGTGGTGACGGTGCTTGTCTTGGTTGTTCAGAAAAATCAGTGGTTCACTTATTTACCGCCACTGTGGAATCATTGATGCAGCCTCGTATTGAAAAACACATTGCCTATCTGGATGATTTGACTAAAAAACTGGAAAGCCACATTCAGCAAAAGCTTTTGGGTGCGGTGGATGTTAGCGATGCGGATATGATGGCGAAAATCGTTTCAGAGGCGAATGACAGTGATCTAACCATGGCTGGGATTACCAGTAGGTTCGAATCAGCACGAGGAAAGGAACCCATAGATCAGGATTGGTTGAGAGAAGTTACCCAACTGCTTGCCAAGCTGAAAAAGCTGAAATGGAAGTACACCAATGGAACCACTGGAAAAGGTCGTTCCAATATGGGCATGTGTAATGCCACAGGATGTACTTCTGTCTGGGGATCCACCTTTCCATTCAACCCATATCCTTTTCCATGGGCCAACCATTTATTCCAGGATTCAACCTCTATGGCAATGGGCATCTTTGAAGGGCATATGGCAAAGATGGCCGAGGGGTTTAGGGCTATCAGGAAAGCAGAACTGGAATTAAGCGGTGAGTATGATTCTGACAAACACGGTGAATTTTTCACTTATTTTAGATGGGAGCAATTTAGCGATGAAGAATGGTTGCTTTGTCCTCCCGTAGTGGCCCTTGGCGGTGACGGCGCCATGTACGATATCGGGTTTCAAAACCTTTCCAGGATGATGGCATCCGGCAAACCCATAAAAGTAATTGTAGTGGATACGCAAGTATATTCTAATACGGGAGGCCAGGCCTGTACTTCTGGTTTTATTGGCCAAATTTCAGATATGGCGCAGTACGGCAAAGTGCAAAAAGGTAAAACGGAACCTCGCAAAGAGATTGGTCTAATTGCCATGGCCCACAGAAATACCTATGTTCTCCAAGCCACTTTGGCCAATACCAGCCAAATGATCGAAGGTTTTATCGATGGACTTATGGCCAAGCGCCCTGCCTTGTTTAACCTTTATACAACTTGCCAACCAGAACATGGCGTTGGTGATGACTTAGGCGTTCACCAGGCCAAATTGGCGGTCGAATCACGTGCCTATCCAATATTTAAATATAATCCGGACAATGGTGTAAAAGTTGAGGAGGCTTTTGATTTAGATGGAAATCCCGCAATCGATAATTTATGGCCGACCTATCAATTGAAGTATTTGGAGAACAGCCGTGAAAAAACGATGGAAGTTGCCATGACATTTGCTGATTTTGCCATTACGGAAGGCCGGTTCAGGAAGCATTTCCGTAAAGTCCCACGAGATGCCTGGAACGAGAACATGGTATTGTTATCAGAATTTCTTGAAATGGATGCCGGTGAACGGGAAGATAATTTCCCTTTTATCTGGGCCGTGGACAGAAAGCAGCACCTCAGCCGGGTGCTTGTAGCTAAGCCAATTGTAGAATCCTGTGAAGAGAGACGGGATTTCTGGATAATGCTCAAAGCACTTGCCGGTGTGGAAACAGAGAAGGTTGAGGAAGTAGATATAGAGAGTAAAATCCGTGCAGAAGTGGTGGGCAAAATCGCCCAAGGCCTTATGAAGTTGGCCGGAGGGGATGGAAACGGAATTGTCGAAATGGCAATGGGTGAAGAGACGCAGCAGGCTGCTCCCGAAGCATCCCAGTCTAACGGTGAATACATGGCGCCCTGGCTGGAAACCGAGGAGTGTACTTCCTGCGATGAATGCACAAAGATCAACTCGAAGATATTTGCCTACAACAGTGATAAAAAGGCATATATCCTGGACCCTGAAGGAGGCCCATATCAAGATTTAGTGAAATCTGCTGAAAAATGTACGGCACGGGTAATTCATCCGGGACTGCCAGCAGACCGAAATGAAAAAGACATAGATAAGTGGATCAAAAGAGCGGAGAAATATAATTAGAATCAGGGTTGGGGAGCTGTGATGGTTGAGATATGAATCATCTCAATTTCCTCGACACTGAATACACTGTGTAAAAAGTTTTTTTCATTTTTAGGCTTCCTCCAAGGGGTTTCAACCCCTTGTTTTATTCGATGACAAGGGGTTGAAACCCCTTGGAGGAGAAATCATAAACACAACTTATTTTTTACACAGTATACTGAATCGAGTTTTCGGGAATCCAATAAAATCGAGATTACATAGCCTTGCAATGGGACTATTCAATTTCCATAAAAATACTTTCAAGCACGGTGTCCACCCACCGGAGCATAAAGATGAAACCAACGGATTAGCTATCCGGCAATTTCCCTTTGCTCCGGTTATCATCATACCAATGGTTATGCACATTGGTGCACCTTCTGAATTAGTTGTTCGGGAAGGCCAGGAAGTGGATCGAGGCCAATTACTTGCGAAAGCTGGAGGTTATGTGTCGGTACCTATTCATGCTCCGGCATCCGGTACCATTCGAAAAATAACCAATGTTCCAACCATTTCAGGCAAAATGGTTCCGGGAATTTATCTAGAAGCATTCCCTTTCTCAAGTCAGGAGATTTTGGAAGGGGAGCCAATTAAGCTCAATTCAGCCACGCCAGATGAGATTTTGCATGGGATTCAGCATGCAGGGATTGTTGGCCTTGGTGGTGCGGCATTTCCGACACACGTTAAACTGAAAGTGCCTGAGGGAAAAAATTGCGAGGTGCTGATGATCAATGGCATTGAATGTGAGCCTTATTTGACAACGGATCACCGCGTGATGCTTGAACAAGCGGAAGATATTTTTATGGGTATAAAATACCTGCTTAAAGCTACAGGTGCAAAACGTGCTATCATTGGCATAGAAGCAAATAAACAAGATGCGGCAGATCATTTGAAAAATATGATCCCTACTGACGCTCCAGTGTCTGTGAGCGTAGTTCCGGTGAAGTACCCACAAGGCTCGGAAAAAATGTTGATCACTTCTGTGCTTGGCCATGAAGTACCTTCAGGAGGCTTGCCCATTGATGTGAATGTGGTCGTGGTCAATGTGGCTACCACGGCGGAAATCGGACGACTCTTACCACATGGGCGGGGTATTCAGGAACGGGTCATCACGATTACTGGATCTGGAGTAAAAAAGAAAGGGAATTATTTAATTCCGGTCGGAACACCGCTCCGTTTTGTTTTAGAACAAGTGGGTGTAGATGAACATATTAGTGAGGTGTATATGGGTGGACCAATGATGGGTGTGGCAGTTTCAAATCTTGATATCTCGATTGTAAAAGGCACTTCAGGAATTGTGGTATTTAATGAAAAGGAAGTTAAAAGAAGTAAAAAGATTTTCCCTTGCATTAAATGTGGTGCTTGTGTTGATGCATGCCCTATTTCTTTAATTCCTTCCAAAATGGGCGTTCTGGCAAAATTTAAAGCTTATGACCAAATGGCAGAAGATTATAATTTAATGGATTGCTTTGAATGTGGTTCGTGCTCGTATGTATGTCCTTCCCACATTCCTTTGGTTCAATATTTTAGGTTGTCCAAATCTATCGTCCGGAAACGAAAAGCCGCAAAACAGACAGCTTGAGCATGCTAAATAAAACGCTAAATATCAGTACCTCGCCTCATATAGTAAAAGGTCTTAGCACCGATACTATCATGCGGAATGTTGTATGGGCGTTGTTGCCAGTAGCAGCATTTGCTGTTTATACTTTTGGCATTAGTGCCTTGCTGGTAATAATGGTCGCCATCGTTTCGTGCGTAGTGACCGAGCATTTTTTATGCAAATTATCAAACCAGGAAAGCACCATTTCAGATTGGTCGGCGGTCATAACTGGCCTGCTGTTGGGGCTTACCCTTCCACCGGGTTTCCCCTTATGGATGGCATTTTGTGGAGGCGTCATAGCGATTGCCCTCGGTAAATTTATTTTTGGTGGATTAGGCTATAATGTATTCAACCCGGCCCTGGTGGGACGAGCGGTTTTACAAGCAGCATTTCCCGTGGCCATTACTACCTGGTATCCTGCACTATTGGACAACCGTTTTTCAACAGCTTCGGCCTCAATATTTACCTTCCCTTTTATGGAACCCGAAATTGATGGTATTGCGGGAGCCACACCATTGGCGGCTTTCAAATTTGATCATGTCACAACAAACGCCTCCGATTTGGCCTTGGGCCTAGTCAGCGGTTCTACTGGGGAGACTTGTGCCTTCTTGATCGTGTTGGGAGGTATTTATTTAATTGCCAGAAAAATGATGAACTGGCGTATCCCAGTTTCTATCCTAGCGACTGTATTTGTATTGAGTGGGGCTTTGTACCTCATCAATAATCAAGTTTATCCTTCACCCATTTTTATGCTCTTTTCAGGAGGCTTGATGCTTGGTGCTGTATTCATGGCGACTGATATGGTGGCTTCCCCGATCACTCCTTTAGGGGTTTGGGTATATGGGGGGATAATTGGCCTTCTTGTAGTTGTGATACGCATATGGGGTGGGCTGCCGGAGGGCGTGATGTATGCGATCCTGCTTGCCAATGCCATTTCACCTCATATTGATAATTTGATCAGACCAAGAGTTTATGGAACTGCTAAAAGTTTGAAACAATCATGAAAGAAGTGGATGCTACAAATACAATTGCGCCAGCAAGTAGCATGAAAATGCTTCAGGCCATGGTCGGCATTGGTGTACTCTGCGCACTATTGATTGTGTTGACTTTTGAGGGAACCCTACCGAGAATAGAAAAACTCAAAGCCGAAGCCTTGGAAAAAGCCATATTCAAAGTAATTCCTGGTTCTGTGAGCAAGAAAACCTTTAAGCTCAATGGGAACAACAGTTTTACAGAGACCAGTGGTGAGGAAAAAGAAGCACAACTGGTATATGCGGGATACGATGAAAACAACAAATTAGTGGGGCTTGCTGTGGAAGCCAGCGGGATGGGGTTTGCCGATGTTTTGCGCATTCTTTATGGATATGATCCAAAAAAGCAAGCCGTTGTGGGGTTTTATGTTTTGGAAAGTAAAGAGACACCTGGATTGGGGGATAAGATTGAGAAGGATGCTGATTTTCTGGCGAATTTCAATGCATTGGATGTTTCCCTGGTTGAAGATTTTAGTGCCATTAAAAACACGGTAATTCCTGTAAAACATGGGGCTAAAAAAAATCCCTGGGAAGTTGATGGGATTACAGGGGCTACCATTTCATCAAGGGCAATTGGAGATATCTTTGGTGCAAGCACAGAACATTGGATTCCATTGATTTATAAGAATATTGACACATTTACGAACAAGTCTAATGAATGATAAAAATCAAAATAAGATGAATTCAGGATTTCTGGCTTCTTTGAATGCAAGCCCCTCCACAGACGAATTTATTAAAGGTTTGTGGCGCGATAATCCTGTGTTCGTTCAGGTGCTGGGGATGTGTCCGGTGCTGGCAGTATCAAACACCGCTGAGAATGCCCTGGCGATGGGAATGGCGACAGCATTTGTTTTATTGATGTCAAATATATTGGTTTCCTCCTTGCGGAATTTTATCCCGAAACAGGTCCGCATTGCTTCCTACATTTTAATTATTGCCACTTTTGTAACGATAATAGATTATGTGATTCAGGCCATTAGTGTGGAGTTGCACAAAAGCCTGGGAGCTTTTATTTCACTGATTGTGGTGAATTGCCTGATACTGAGCAGGGCCGAAGCATTCGCTTCAAAAAACACGATCGGCAAATCTACATTGGATGCTTTGGGAATGGGTATCGGGTTCACTTTCGCCCTATTGTGTTTGGGGGCAGTGAGAGAGTTATTTGGAAATGGAAGCATTTTCGGTTTTGCGTTTTTCCCAGATAATTTTCAGGAATGGGTTGTCATGATTTTGCCCGCTGGAGGGTTTTTTACACTGGCTATTTGGTTGCTTATTTTTAATGCGGCTAAGGATCGTTCAGATAATGTATTCGGCAATTAGAACGACGGAATTTTGGTTTTAGGCGATGAAGAAAAAATGAGTATAGCCAAAGCTAAATGAGTTTTTTTATGAAGAAGAATAAAACCAAAAGGACAAGTTATAATGTCGAATTCATTATCTGAACGATCCTAAGTAAAAGAAAATAAATAATTTAGGCCAAGTGGGTATCTTTGCAAAAAACGATCATGGCCAAGACCACAATAACGGTAACATATGAGACCGAAGAAATAGCAAGACAAAAGATAAACTATTTCGGCAGTTTGCGAGA
>JAJCYI010000123.1 GCA_029263015.1 Saprospiraceae bacterium
CGCCGTGCCGTAGGTACGCAACGTGGAAAATGTTACTTACCTACGGCACGAAAAATACCGTTGGTTTGGCATTGCTACCCATGTTCCGTCCCTAACGGGACAATCAAAGGACAGAAACCGCCATAAGCTCTTGATTGTCAAAGATTATTATCCAGAACTCACGTTACTTTATTAATTGAAAACCGCCTAACCAGAAATAAAAACAGCGCAGCAAATTCATTGCTGCGCTGTTTTCAGGTAGCCAAAATATCGAACCGGTTACTCTATCAATTACAACCAAGGTCAATCCTCGATAGCTCATCGTTGTTCGGGAAGCAGTTACCGGAACGTACCGAGAGTGGCTGGTAACGCAACAAGTTAGGGTCCCGGAGTGCATTTTCAATAAATGCTGTGATGGCATCAACTTCTGCATCAGACAAACCAAGTGGCTTGAATTCCTCAGCCAGTTGGCTATCGGTTGCATTGGGGTTTTCTTTCACCCCATTGTTTTTGTAGTCAACCACATCCCTAATATTTCGGAAACTCGATCCATGTCCATAAAATGGAGAATCGGTCAAGTTGTAAAGTTGAGGTATTTTGAATTTGTACTTATCTGCATCCATTTTGGTGAAGCTATAGCGGCCAAGGTTGGCATCGCTGTTGGCATCCGCGCCATAAGTAGCCTCGGTTGTTTCATGCAGGTCTTTCATGCCGATTGCATAAAAATCCATGTTGGCCAAGTTAGGCCCACCATGGCAGCTAACACATCCTGCTTTGCCAAAAAACAAAACTGCCCCTTCCTTTTCTTCGTCAGTCATACCGTTCAAGTTGCCTCTCAGCCAAAGCTGGAAAGGAGCTTGGTTGGGCAGCAAGGTGCGCTCATAGGCAGCAATGGCCAAACCACCATGCTCTTTATTGTACCGTTCGTTAGCAGGAACATTCGGGAACACTTCATCAAATAGGTTGTCATAACCAAGTTGCTGACAGACCGATTCATTCATTTCGAGTCGGTGTACGCTGAGTGCGGCGATGGCTTGCGTTTCCACGCCTTCATAACCTAAGTGGTTGTTTTCTTTGGGGGTTCCAGCAGTCCATTGAGCCTCTGTACCAGCATTTAAACCCGTTGCCCCAAACTGCCCATTCCACAGGTTATTCTTTTGGTAAGCGCTATTAAGCGCTGAAGGAGAACGAACTGGCTGGACGTCCAACTCTGAAAGATCGTATATAGGATTAGGCATCCGGCCTTCTCCATTGACCCCAAACCCCATTCCCCCATCGGAAATCCCTTGGTGACGGCCAGCTTGAAAACCAGCGCTTGCAAAATGACAAGAAGAGCAACTATAATTACCTTCGTTTTCTGCATGAAGCGGATGGAGGCCGAGACCAGTTTCATGGAACAACAAGCTGCCAAGGTTTACTTTTTCTTGAGTCAATGGGTTATTTGGATCCGATGGAATCTGTGAAAGTTCTGAAGACATTGGCAAGGTGAAATGAGAAATTCCAACTCCGCCAGAAGCATCTTTAAGTGCTTGAAGCAGATCATCGTCAAGGTTTACATTGGTCGAATCATCGTCTTTTTGACAAGCAACAAATACCATGGCGAAACACGCCATAGCCAATAAGGATTTGATTTTCATACTATTATGGTTTATTATTTATCATTAAGTGGTAATCTACTCAAATTGCGCATAGTAAATAACCCACCTATTAGGTACAGTCATCCATCAAATTCAAAGCCATTTTTAATCACCGTCATTTAGCAGACTTTAGAAGTTGATCTTACATTTGCAAAATAAATTGGATTAGATTTACGAACAACTTCGTAAATATTGCAACTACTTTGTACATTGCCTCGTCTTTCAAAAAAAATAATCACCTGACTTATGTTTCAAAACTATCTCACCATTGCCATGCGCAATTTCAGGCGACAGCCTGGATACACTTTTCTCAATATATTTGGATTGACTGTTGGCATCGCTGCCACTTTGTTTATCCTGCTTTACATTACAGAAGAAACCCGTTTCGATTCCCACCACGATAAAGCAGACCGCATCTTTCGGATTTCATCGGACATAACCGAACCGGACGACCAGTTCCGTTGGGCGGTGACACAAGACCCGCTGGCGCCGACTTTGAAACAGGATTATCCAGAAGTGGAAGAGTATGTGCGTTTTATCGAAAATGGGCGTACCCGGTTTGAATTCAAAGACCGTTTCTTTTTTGAGGAAAAGGTTTACATCGTGGATTCAACCGTGTTTGATGTTTTTACTTTCAATTTTATTGAAGGGGATATGGAAACAGCGCTGATCGAACCCAATTCCATAGCTTTGAACAAGTCTGTCGCCAAACGAATATTTGGCGATAATAACCCTATCGGGGAAATTTTGAAAACGCCATCGGACCGTGAATACAAAGTAACTGGCGTATATGAAGACATGCCCCACCACTCGCATTTAATTGCCGATGCCATGATCTCGGCAAATACATTTCCTGGCATTATGAACCCCAGCCCTGGATCGTGGGGATCGTTCAATATTTACAGTTATGTGCTTTTAAAGGAAGGGACGGATCCATTGGCCTTTGCTGCTAAATTGCCGGAGGTGGTTGATAAATACGTGGCTGTCATTTTTGATGAATACGATATTAAGGTAAAATACGAGTTGCTGCCATTACAGGAAATTCACCTGTCGTCAACATTCGAAGGTGAACCTGAACCCGTTGGGCAAATGGGATTCATCTATATTTTTATGGCTGTTGGACTTTTCTTGTTGATTATTGCCTGCATCAATTACATGAACTTGGCTACTGCAAGAGCGACCCAACGAGCTATGGAAGTCGGTATCCGAAAAGTACTTGGTTCCGAGCGGAGGCAATTGATCGGGCAGTTTTTATCAGAGTCGATTCTGTTCACATTGATTGCGTTGGTATTTAGTTTCTTATTGGTGCACTTCCTCCTCCCTGTATTCAATAATGCTTTTGACGTTACCCTTGGCAGTGAATTGTTATGGTCGCAACCAGTCTTGCTGGGCGCTTTGGGCATTGTTGTCCTTGCTGGTGTTTTGGGTGGCAGCTACCCTGCATTTTACCTCTCTGCATTTGAACCGATGAAGGTGTTGAAAGGGAGTTTGGCCAAAGGCACAGGCAATCCGGCATTGCGGAAAGTACTCGTGACAGCACAATTTGCCATCACAATATTTATGCTGATCGGCACAGGTATCATTTACGATCAAATGAACTTTTTGAGAAATAAAGATCTGGGATTTGACAAAGAACATGTGATGACCTTTCCTTTAGGGGGGCGACAAGCGAGAGCAAAATATCCAGTGATCCGTGAAAAATTATTGCAAAATCCGAAGATAACTTCAGTAGGAACCAGCTCCACAACGCCGGGCAGGGGTTTTTCTAAAAACCTGATAAATGCGGAGAGCGCTGACGGCAGCATGGAACAATATGGCGTTGACCTGTATGGGGTTGATTATGATTTCTTCCCAACATTGGGAGTTGAGTTTGCGGCGGGGCGGAATTTCAGCATGGAATACGGCACGGACAGCACCAATGCAGTGCTCATCAATGAAGCCATGGCGGAGCGGTTTGGTTGGGACGAACCAATTGGTAAAAAATTCCAATTCGGTACGAATGATACATTAGATATTCAGCGGGTAGTAGGCGTGGTCAAGAATTTCCACCAGCAGTCTCTGTATGAACCTATTTCGCCATTATTGTTCTATCCGCAACTCAGAAATTCAAATGTACACCTTCGCATCAACCCACAGAATCCACAAGAACTGTCAGAGGCGATAGCTTTTGTGGAACAACAATGGGGAGAGGTATTCCCGAACAATCCTTTTGAATTTGATTTTGTCGATGCTGCATTCATGGAACTCTACCATGTCGACCAAGTGCGGGCTCGCATCTTCACTTTGTTCAGTGTACTGATGATTTTTATTGCATGCCTTGGTTTGCTTGGGCTTGCCTCCTTCACTGCTGAACAGCGTACCAAAGAAATTGGTATTCGCAAAGTCATGGGGGCTCAAACGACCGACATCGTTTACCTGCTCACCCACAATTTTGTGTTGTTGGTAGCCCTTTCAACAGTGCCAGCTTTTATTGCCGCCTGGTATTTTATGACCAAATGGCTCGACACTTTTGCCTATCACGCCAACATGAATTATGTGTTGTACGGATTGGCATTTGTGATGGTCGTGACCGTGACCGTTTTCACTACGGGGTATCACGCATTGAGGGCAGCGCACAGCAGTCCTGTGGATGCGTTGAAGTGGGAGTGAGAAATTTGAAAAAAGGTGTCAGTGCTTCGAAGCGCTGACACCTTTTTTTTAACTGTAAGATTGCGTTATTTCAGCTACCTGTTTTCCATTCTCCTGAACGACTACTTTTACAGCAGTTTCATCTGCACCTCGAATATACAATCCAGAATTTGTCCCCATTGTCCCTCCAGCTGATTGTTCAAGAGCCATTATTTCTACCGTCATTTCGCGGGTAGCGGAACCCTGTGCTAAGGTATTGCTAACTATCGCTGGAAAATGACCTTTTGGAATGTCATAGATGGTAATTTGATCATCGTAATTGTTTTCATTGATGTGGTTGAGTTGTTGTGAAACGGTCATGATTGTATGGTTTTTATTAAAAAATAATTACTCAATTTCATACGGTACTTATTGGCATAAGTTATTTCTTGATTGTATGGAATTCTTTTGACAGGGGACACCGTCCTGCCCCAGCAAGTACTTACTCTTCCCTCTACCTATTTCTTTTGGCAAGAATAATAATATTCCTACCTTGCTCATAGCCATTGCTCAAATTGTGGCTTCTCACATCATAAGAATTCATGAATACACCAACTACGCTCAAGCACTCTTATCACATCATCGCCCTTCTTATTTTATCGGGAGAAGCTATTTTCCTCCTTCCATTTGTATTACCTCGAATATTCAGGCCCACTTTCCTTGACGTATTTGATGTGAACAACTTCCAGTTGGGCATCTGCTTCTCCATTTATGGAACGGTGGCATTGGTGTCATATCTGCTCGGTGGATTAATCGCCGACCGATTTCAGCCACGAAAACTAATGGCGGTGGCTCTTTTGCTTACTGCTATAGGAGGCGTAGTGATGTCCACTTATCCCTCTTTGAGAATGATGAACTTTATATATGGCTATTGGGGATGCACAACAATTCTTTTGTTTTGGGCTGCCATGATCAAAGCGACCAGGGAGTGGGGAGGAGCTAATATGCAGGGGAGGGCATTCGGTTTTTTGGACGGGGGTCGAGGTTTGGTGGGTGCAGGAATGGGGTCGGTGGGCGTATTTATTTTTTCAATCTTTTTAGTTGGAAGTATTGAGGATGCTTCGCTCGAGCAGCGAAAACAGGCGTTTAGTTATGTTTTGTTGTTTACTTCCATATTGGTTGGGTTAATTGCGGTGGCTGTTTGGATTTGGCTGAAACCCAATCAGGAAGGTGTAAATACCAAAATTGAAACTTCCGAAAAACTAACAACAACCAATATTCGGACTGTCTTGAAAATCCCTTCAGTCTGGTTGCTCATGGTCATTATTTTATGTGGCTATGTTGGCTATAAAATAACGGACGACTTTTCTTTATATGCAAACGAAGTCATGCTGTACGATGAAATAATGGCTGCCCAAATAGGTTCAATGTTACTTTATATCAGACCTGTGGTGGGAATATCAGTGGGGGTTTTCGCTGATCGCTCAAAATCATCAACCTGGATGTTGGTTGGATTTATTTTCATGCTGCTGGGCTCGCTGTTATTTGCTTCTGGAATAATGAAAGCAGGGTTGGTCTTTCTCTTCTTTTTATCGTTGGTCGCAACTAGTATAGGAGTGTACGCTATCCGTTCGCTTTATTTTGCCGCCATGCATGAAGGCCATATTCCGTTGGCAGTGACAGGCACAGCCGTTGGCATTATGTCACTGGTCGGTTATACACCAGATATTTTTGTTGGCCCTGTCATGGGGCACCTACTGGACAGTTCGCCCGGAGAACTTGGGCACCGGCATGTTTTTATGATGTTGGCATGTTTTTCTGCGGTGGGTTTGATTGCTTTAATTGCGTTTCGGCGGGTGACAAAATAGATTACTTGCAATAACGAGTAGATCATTCGCATTCATAAATTTCTTGATACTTCCCTTTATTTAGTTTTACCCATTCCCCTTTTCTTGTCCGGTATAACACATGACTTATTCTTCTTTCAAAATCTGTTTTATTATCAATCCCTGAAATACCTTCACTCTCAAGACTAATACCAAATAGCACCTTATTATACATTGGTTCGTCATACCAAATAGCAGATATAAAATACCAATGACTTTCTATTCTTATTCCTTCAAAGTCATTGTTTAATGATAGACAGTAACTAAACTCAATTATTTGTTCCAACGAATAGACATCATAATTTTTAATATATAATATTGGGATTTCCCCTTTTTTGTAAATATAAGCATACTGTATTCCATGCAATTCCCCGTCGTAGTGACTCGGTTCGTTATTACATGATAACATGGCTAAAATCAGTAATGATAAAATCAATTTATTCATAGAGTACAAATTCTAAATTTATCCTCCCGCATTGTAAACTTACCGACAGCGTACCTTGCAATTCTTCGTCAGTACTCCAGTTTTTTTTCAAAAGTCCTTCTCCCAACCGTGTAAGCATAAGCAGCGGCAGGCAAGAAATGGATGGTTATTCCTTTGAGTTCGATACTTCCTGATTTATCAATAGTTGTAACGAGGGTGTTGGAAATGTTGTTGATTTTGCAGAACGAAACGAGTTTCTTCAGATCTTTTGGACGTTGGAAAAAACGGTTGGTCCATTTTACTTCCACTGCCCATATTGGCTTTTGGGTAGCCTGGCTCAATCCAACCATATCTACCTCTCCGTTATGCCACCGGGCATAGTATGGAACATACCAATCCCGGTGAAGCCATTGCGCCATAATCGCTGTTTCAACAAGGTTACCCATTCGGTCGTCGGTAGCTGGGACAGGTGAAAAAAGCGCACTTCTCAATGATGGGTTGGTCAGGTATATTTTAAAAAAATTGTCCCTTTGAAACCGTTTGGCACTTTTGTCAACCCTTCTAACAATTTTCAATAAAAAGGCTGCTTCCAAATATTCCATGTACTTCATGAGAGTGTGTTTTTTCACACCACCAGATGATTGGGAAATGCTTTCCAAAGAAAATTCATTGCCAGTATTGTAGGCGAACATAGTGAAAAGGGCATTGAGTTCTTGAACGTTTGTGATCCCATATAGGCTTGGCAGGTCTCTCAGAAGTACTTTGTCAATAATATCGTTTCGGATGTAGCGTCTTGGGTCTTTGCGGATTTCCTCGTTGAATATTACTTCTGGATAGCCTCCATAATTGATGTATTCAATGAATTGTTCATTTAGGTCATTTTCAAAATTAGTTGTATAAAAAAGGGTTGTTTTGCTGCCCCATTGCAGGGCTATTTCTTTGATTAAATGGCCTTGGCCTTTCATCATAATAAATTCATTGAAGGTCAATGGTGGTAGCATGAAATCCGTGAACCTCCCGGCACCGCTTTCTCGGCTTTTCAATTTCAATGCGGCAGCTGCAGAACCCGAAACGGTGAATTTGATATTTTTATAGCTATCTACCAATGATTTTAAGTGGACTTCCCATTCTTTCAAATACTGTATTTCGTCAAAAAAGAAATACCATTCTCCTTTTGTAGGGTCTTCGACATTCGCAGCGCTTTGGGATATTTTAACAAGTTGTTCGAGGGCCATACCACTATAAATGGGTGTTTCTACTGATATGTAAACGATTCTTCGCGGAGGAATCTCTCTCTTTAGCAAATCTTGTATGGCATGGAACAACAAAACAGTTTTACCTACACGCCGGGCCCCCATGAGCACAGTAGCGCGTTTTGGTTTGATCAGGCTTACTAGTGGATTGAACAAGTGAAAATACAGGCGTCGTTTCATTTTGTTATAATGTTCTTCAATTTGACCTGTTTTCCACCACGGATTGTCAAATTGCACTCTTTCTATTATTTGCTCTTTAGCGAATTTAAATTCCATTATTTTTCTTATTTCATACAAAAATAGTAAAATAAGCCCAAATAAAAATCCTTATTTAGCAAAATTTAGCATTTTAAGAAATAATCGAATTGAATCCGAGCTTATTGTCCGCCTCCAATTAGGGGTGGAATTATCATTGTATTTGCTTTTCATTTACTTTTACGACTAAAACAATGAGCTTTCCAATATCCACTTTTGAGTCCCATATTCCGAAAGGAATTGCAGACAAGGGCCTTGCTTATTTCTCTGACAATCAAGTTGACAATCTTGCCCAGGATGGTAACGGGTGGGAGGCAGATGTATATGGAACAGACACTTACACCGTAGAAGTAGATGTGGAGGATGGCAAGGTGACGGAATGGTTTTGTGATTGCCCCTATGACTGGGGCCCGATCTGCAAACACGTGGCAGCAGTGATGTTTGCCATTCGGGATGAAATGCCAGAAGGGGAGATTGATCCGAAAGCAGCGTCTTCACCTCAAAAAAGGAGGGGTCGAAAACCCAAATCTGCCATTGCGAAAGCAACACCAACTTTGAAGAAAATCGGCAAGCAACAAAAACCTTCAAAAGACCCCGTTGAAGAAATCATTTCCAAACTCGACCTTTCTGAAATGCGCCAGTTGTTGCGCTATCTTGCCAAAAGGGAGGATGGCGTCAAGTCACACCTCCTAACCAAGTATTCAGGCTTAATAACCGCTAATACGAGGTCACATATCAAGGCACTGGTAAAATCCATCATCCAATCCCATACTTCTGGCAGGCATGGGTTTATTGAATACAAAGATGCGAATCGGCTTGGTAGCCAGCTTTATACTTTGTTGCGGGAAGGAGCTGGCGGTAATCCCCTCTCAACAGTTGATCTTTGCGAGGAAGTTATTTCTCAATTGGCCGAGGCTTACCAGCATTCTGACGATTCAAGTGGGAGCATGGGGTCGGCCATTGAAATGGCTTTGGAGTTGCTTGTCAGTCTCGTTAGAGGAAACAATGATACGCCAGAAGAGGTGGTTGGCTATATCTTTAAAATAGCCATGAAAGGTGGAATGGACGAAAAATATGACGGTTTCGATTGGGGCAGCAATTTCCGTGGCCTGGCGGCAGATGCTGCGCGGAACGAGCAACAGTCAAGTGAGTTGATTACTATGCTCGAGCAGTATATCGAAAAAAAGGAAAAGGAGGAATATGGCCGCTTTAGCGTGGAAGGTGCAGCACACCTTAAATATAAGGTGATCGAAAAATGGCAAGATGACAAAGCAGCTGAATCCTACCTGCTGTCCAACCTCCGCTATGCCAGTTTCCGCCGATCAGCGCTCAACAAGGCCATGGTCGAAAAACGATATGATGATGTTCGGCAACTTTCCAACGATGGAATTGTACAAAGCGAACAAGATGGACACCCCGGCACTGTAAACGAATGGAAAAAATGGCTGATGCGCCTTGCTGAAACTACTGGGGATAAGGCGACTTTGATCGATTTGACCGAAAAGATATTTCTCGAAAGAGGAGAAATGGAATATTTCCGCGAGTTGAAGGAATTGGTGACTCCAGCGAATTTTGAAGAAAAAGTGGAAAAATACATCCAACATTTCAACAGCAAGGAAAGCCGGTTTGCTCGTTATGGTTCTATTTTCAACTATCAGGTTGCTGCCATTCTCGAAGCTGAAAACCGCCTGCCCGAACTAATGGCCCTGCTCCAAAAAGCTCCCTCGCTTGACCTCCTCGACCGCTATTTCAAGCTATTGGCCAAACATAACAAAACTGAATTTGTGGCACTATACGATCAACGGGTCCGGAAAAAGATGGAACAGACCTCCGATCGATCTGGATACCGGGAATGCTGCCGTTATCTGAACAAACTAATTAAATTGGGCGGGACAGAAAATGCGGAACAAGTTGTTAAGGATTGGCGGGAAACTTACCCTAGGCGAAGGGCGATGCTGGAGGAACTGGGGAAGGTGAAATGGAAAGTTTGAAAGCTCTAATTAGAAGAAAGGTTTCAAGTCATATTTCCACCTTACGACTCACCTTGCTAATTCGACGATTCACCTTTATTGCGTTTTTCAGATTTGAATTCCACTCTAATTTTGACCCATAATTAATTTTTAAACCAAATTCATTCTGTCATGAAAAAATATGTTGTAAGTCTTCCTCTCGTTCTGTTTGTTCTTTTTTCACTAAATATTGCAACTGCCCAAAATGCAGATTTTGCTTTTGCAACTCCTTCCATTGAAACAAGTAAAGTGGCCTACCACGCTGAGTATTCAGTAAAATCCAATGTTGATGATGTGCTGTCCGAAATAAGGGAATACCTTGATGGCAAGATCGAATTCCCTGAGGTATATCTCGATTTTTATAATTCAGATGTGACTGTTGTGGCTTCTTTTAGTGTTGCGGAAAGCGGGGAATTAGAAAACATTTCTATAAAAAAGGGGTCTGATAAAATGCTTGGGAATATTGTGGTAAATGAATTAAATAAATTGTCAACTGTTTCTCCAGTTTTGGAAAACGGTGTCCCAGTAATTAAGAATTTCAACATTCCAGTTGTTTTTAAAGTGCAGTAATTTGTTGAGGTACTTCTATGAAGTATTATAAAAATAAAACCCCGAATCTATTCTATTGAAAAGATCCGGGGTTTTATTTTCATTAACCATTAACCATTAACCATTAACCATTAACCATTAACCATTAACCATTAACCATTTCCTACCTCCTCCGCTTCCGTTTGAACCTTTGGCCACAAGCTGATTTTGCAAAGTGGCCCACACCAAAATTAAATTCCACCATAAACTGGGCGAAAATAGGATTGGTGTTTTCGCCTGTTTGGTAAGGCATGTCATTTACCGGATTGGGATAATTGTTTTGTTGACCATTGTCATTGACAAGATCACCAAACCCATAATGAAAACGCATGCCCATACCAATTGAAAAGGTCTCCGTACCATAAATGTAGCCCCCAACACCAAAAACACCTGCGATATAAGTGCTATTATAAAAATCCGTCGTTGTTGTAAACGTTTCTCCGTCGTTGCCCTGCTCCACTTCTTGGACGAGCGATAGCATCGGTCCCACCTCAAAATATGCGCGGTTGCGGATGCCACGGTAAAGCAGGTATGAATCAATGCTTTTCCATTTAACAGAGTAATCAAGGTCCTGCATTGAGGTGGCAGTTTTATAATTGAAATCCTGCTGCGATTGGTTGTAAACACCTTCAATGACCACTCCATTGTAAGGGCCAAAATTGACGGAGAACTTAGCGCCGACACCGAACATTGGTGTGAAGTTATATTCCCAGTTTTTGTCGTCAGCGATGTTTTTATTGTATAAAAATGAGGTACCGATACCGCCTTTAAGACCAGCTTCGAACCAAAATTCCTGAGCGCTCAAGGAAGTGAAAACAAATGCAAATAATAGTGAGAATAATAATCTTTTCATGTTTGTTAGTTTTTTCTTGTCGTTGCTAGGGAGCAATAAAATACCTCGCACACGACTTGGAAGTCAACTGTTCTTTTTCAACCAAAAAGACTTGATTTTTCAAAAGAAAATGTTCGAGATTGGATTTTGGCAGCGAAAGTAAATATTTTTAGAATTCCACGGAAAACCAGCTTGGACAAATAAGGCGTTTGAGAGATAACCGTCAATTTTCGATATGTTCCTTTTTCCTTTTACCTTAGCCGCACAATTGTAGTGCGAATCCCCAGATTCGCACCACTTTCTTATGCGAATCAGGAGATTCGTAATACATTCTTCAAAATTATGCACAAGACAAACAAACCCACCAAGAAATTGACACGACGCAAATTTGTAAAATCATCCTCATTGGCGGCAGGTGGCCTGATGATTGTGCCCCGACATGTGTTGGGCAGGGGCTATACGCCACCAAGTGACACAGTGAATGTAGCCGCTGTTGGTGTTGGCGGACGCGGGGGAGGAGTGCTTGAGGGCTTGGCCTCGCAAAACATAGTTGCCTTATGCGATGTCGATGACAACCGCGCAAAAGGTTCGTTCACAAAATATCCAAACGCTGCTCGGTACAAGGATTTCCGTAAAATGTTGGAGTCGCAAAAAGATATTGATGCGGTGACGGTGGCGACCCCCGACCATACCCATGGCGTGATCGCCATGGCGGCCATGGAGTTGGGCAAACATGTTTATGTTGAAAAACCGTTGGCGCACGATATTTATGAAGCAAGGATGATGACAGAGTTGGCCCGGAAGAACAACTTGGTAACACAAATGGGAAACCAAGGTGCGAGCGGTGATGGGGTGCGGCAACTGATGGAGATGATGCAAACAGGCGTTATCGGCGAGGTACAAAGGGTGCATGCTTGGACCAACCGTGCCATTTGGCCACAAGGCGTGCCGACACCGAGCGGGAAACATGCGGTGCCAGATAGCTTGGATTGGAATCTCTGGCAAGGTCCTGCGCAGGAGAGGGATTTTAATCCAAATTATCTTCCGTTCAAATGGCGGGGTTGGTGGGATTATGGGACGGGCGCTCTTGGCGATATGGCCTGCCACATCATGGATCCTGTTTTCAGGTCATTAAAATTGAAGTATCCGGTAGCAGCAGAAGCGAGTTGTTCGCAGGTATATATTGGTGATTTTCACGAAGCCGATTACAAAGATTCCTGCCCTCCTGCCTCCAAGATACATATTCATTTTCCGGAGCGTTCCGATGGTGAAGGTGGTGAACTGCCAGCAGTAGAAGTCATTTGGTACGATGGCGGCATCATGCCACCTTATCCAGATGAACTAGGGCAAGGTGAACCTATGGGCAATTGGGACGGAGGTGTGATCTTTGAAGGGACTAAAGGCAAATTGATGTGCGACTGTTATGGTGCCAACCCACGATTGCTGCCATCAAAAATGCATGATTATTTTAAAATGCCTGAACCGTCCATTCCACGGGTCGCCGAAGGGCACCAGATGAACTGGATAAACGGTATTAAAAATGGCACGCCCACTTCTTCTAATTTTGATTATGCCGGGCCATTTACAGAGATGATATTGATGGGCAACCTGGCCGTTCGGTGTTATAATTTGAAAGAATTAAAGCCTGGCAAAAGCCCTGGAGGATGGGCGCCTTACGATTATCCTGGCCGCCTGAAACTCAAATGGGACGGTGAAAATATGCGAATCACCAATTTTGACGGGGCCAACCAATTTGTGAAAAGGGAATACCGGGAAGGCTGGGGTTAATGAATTGAGAATTAAAAATGGAGAATTGAGAATGGCATTCACGAAAAATTCTCAATTCTCCATTTTCAATTAAGATTTTCTACCTTTTGAAGATTTTATGATAGCCACCAAAATCCTGATTATCTCATCGCAATCAATCCAAATGGAATCAAATTCCTTTTGGGAAATATAATTGCCTTCTTTGACCATGTGAAGCCAGTATTCCGTTTCGTTGGCTTCTTTCAAAGCGATGCTCATCTTATGAATGAAATCCTTTGTGCTTTCTGCATGTTCTGCCTCCCTGATCAAAAGCCCCAGGTGCCGTTCCGCTTTTTTTCAATTGTTTCGATAGCACAAACTCTTTCTTATCTCCCTCCAAATAAATGCACATAAGTAGGTGAACTCAAATAATCGACACTTTTGGCGGCCTCTTTTTCCGCCATACTTTGTTAAAAAAAATGACCGTAGCTATGGCTATGCTAATTTTTTTTGCCTTGTCTGACGAAAAAACCTGCCTGCCGGTAGGCAG
>JAJCYI010000124.1 GCA_029263015.1 Saprospiraceae bacterium
GCCTCTCTCCGCTGAGTGTTGGAGGGGGGCTTTTTTTATGTAGGATATAGGATGCTGGTTTATGGGCCATAGGGTTGAATAAATAACCGGTCCAGTGGATTTCCATTGAACCAAGAACCAAAAAACCCGAACCAAAAACCAATACCCCATTTTAGGCATGGTTTTTACATTATAAAAAATCATTATACGAAAAACGATATTATTTCCTTTCCTCCTCCTTCCTATCCAAAACAAGCACGTCTAGGTTATTTTAGCTTAAGGTAAATTGATTTACGATGGCAGATTGTAGTGCCACGTTCATCCATTTCCAATCAAGACAATACACACAACAAGGCTGGAAGCACAGACTACTTTTGAGAAACCTGCACATCGTTGGAGCGCTAACGCATTATGAGAAAACTGCCGTTGCCTTCCTTCTATCCTACTCTATTTCCAAAAGTTATTTCCTCTTAAGTAATCCTGTTTCTAAATGTTCAAAGCTTTGGGTATCAATGCTTTGAATACAATTTCGTGAATTCACTTTCCACGAAGGGCCATGCTATTCCCCAGTATGGACTGAGTGGGTATGAATTATATAATCCAGATCTATTAACAAATTTTAATTCATTATGAAACGCAACAAATTCACCCGCTTTTGTGCGAGATGGGCCTTATTGATGGTCCTGAGCTTTCCTTCTTGGTTGCATGCGCAATGTGACTGCACCAGTAACAATCAAAATGATCCCGATACGCTTTATGTAGAATTCGACTGCATGAAACTGATAGATGGGCAACTTGTATTGGATGACTTATTGCCGCCCAACTGTGACGGCCCGTACACCTTTGAAGCAAGAGACAATGCCAACAACCACATTGCTACAGGGACACCTAGCTTGATGATTGATTTAGCACCTTTTATAGGCGAGCAGATCAGTATCAAAGTGTCAGATAATTCCTCCAACGAAATGTGTACAGGGTTTTACATTGTAGCTGATACGATACCGCCAATGATGGTATGTGAAGCAGATACGATTACTTGTGTGGAATATCCCAACCAGATTAAAGAAGTAACAGCAATAGATGAGTGCGGTACCGTTACATTTTTGGATACTATCGAAATGAAGACAGGATTCACCGCACCCTGCACAATGAATCCATATTATGGAAGCATATTGAGAATTATTAGAGCCCAAGATGAATTTGGGAATATTTCAAGTTGTTCTCAGAATGTAGTGGTTTTGATGTCAGACTTTGGTGATGTACAGATACCTGCTGACACGGTTTTGGATTGTAGCAGTGGTTTTGATACGTCCATAACAGGAGTGCCTACCATTCATGGCCAAGTACCCGCCGACCCATCTTTGTGTAACCTGCAAATAGCGACTCAAGACCTCGACACATTGGAATTATGTGGTGCAGGAAGTGCCCCAAAGTTGGTGCTCCGCCAATGGGCTGTAACAAATGATTGTACAGGACTCGTGCAATTGGATACGCAGTTGATCCGATTAATTGACACCGTTCCACCAACTATTTCATGTTTGGATTCTTTCACCTTTGAATTAAACAATCAATGTTTGGTGGACATTTTTGTCGATACCGCATCGGTAACTGACAACTGTAGTCTCTTTAAAATGCAGGCGTTTATTGGTGCAACGGAAGGAATATTTACTGGCGACGGATTTATTTTTACAAACCTGACCAAAGGAGAATACACCTTGCAATACGTCGCAACGGACAGCTGTGGCTTGTCTTCGACTTGCGAATCAGAAGTGATTATTGAAGATAATATTACCCCAGTTGGAATATGCGAAGCTGACCTAGTCGTTAGTTTGGACAACAACGGCATGGGAATGCTGTTTGCCGATGATTTTGATGAGGGCAGTAATGATAACTGTACCCCAACTAATTTGTTGGGTTTCCAGATAAGCAGGAACGGTGTGGATTTTGATGACTTTGTCACTTTCAATTGTGATGATGTTTTTCTGGATTCAGTGCTGGTGACATTATTGGTGATAGATTTAACTAATATTGGTTCAACTAATATCTGTATGGCAGGGGTCACGGTGGTAGATAAGATTGAGCCAGTCTTGATCTGTCCATTGCCAATGACGATTGATTGCGAAGAAGACTACTCTGACCTTTCCCTATTCGGCCAGCCATTTATCATGGAAGCCTGCGACACAACGGTAACCAAAGATTCTACAATAACGATCGATAACTGCGGAACGGGTACCATAACACGAATGTGGACCGTGACCGATCCAAGCGACAACGTATCATTTTGTACCCAGGAGATAACGGTAGAGAACCAAACACCATATAATGGCGCCGGAATCGTCTGGCCAAGCGATTATATTGATACGATCGGTTGCACATTGCCAGGAGCATTGGAGCCACCTGATTTGCCCCCAGGTTTTGAGGCGCCGTTTATTCCAGCCCAGCCATGTGCTATGATCGCAACCAGTTATTCCGATCAATTATTTTACATAGATTTTCCAGCCTGTTACAAAATAGTGAGAACGTGGAAAGTATTGGACTGGTGTCAATACGACCCCTCAAATCCGACGGTCGGCATTTGGCAAAATCAGCAAGTAATTGCAGTGATGGATTTTGATCCTCCAGTGATAGATTTCTGCCCATCGAATGATACGTTTGGATTGGACAACACCTGTACGATCGGGGATGTCCTGCTCCAGCCTGTCCTTGCGCATGGCACCTGTCCAGCTGAAGATATTACCATTACAAACGATTCGCCGTTTGCAAATGCAAATGGAGCAAATGCCAGTGGCGAATATCCCGAGGGCACACATACTATTAATTTCACGATAGAAGATGGTTGTGGTAATAAAGTCTTTTGCTCGGTTGAAGTTGTGGTGACAGACAACAAAAAACCAACCCCAATGTGTAAAGACGGAATTGTAGGTGAGCTGCAATTCATGGCCAATGCATCTCCTCAGATAATGGCAGTAGTTGGCGCTGAACAATTGAATTACTTCAGTTTTGACAATTGCACCGATGAGGCAGATTTGGTCTATACAATGCGGCTTCTCGGAGATACCGATCCACCTGTTGATGAAATTGTGTTTGATTGCGATGGAGAAGGTATCCACGATGTGGAAATTTGGGTGACTGACCAATCGGGCAATGCTGATTTTTGTATTACTGAAATCATCATTCAGGACAATATGGATCTGTGTTCCGATGATTCCCTTTCGGTAAATAACGCGGTGATCGGAGGCGGTATTCAAACACAAATGGGTGAAATGTTCCCTGACGTCCATGTTGATATTACTTCATTGGGTATGTCGTATATGACTGATAATGAGGGTGTCTATGAATTCCAGAACCTAAATGTGGGAGGCAGCTACTCAGTAGAGCCGTGGAAAAATGACAATCCAAAAAACGGGGTCACAACATTTGACATTGTGCTGATAATGCGTCATGTACTGAGCATACAGCTATTGGATTCACCGTATAAATTGATAGCTGCTGACATAAATAGCAGCGGAACGATTACGACACACGATATAGTGGAACTGCGGAAATTGATCTTGGGGATTTACAATAATTTCCCTGATAACAGCTCTTGGCGTTTTGTGGAAGCAAGTTATGTTTTTCCAAATCCAGCCACACCATCTAACCCGCCATATCCAGAAGTATTGAACATCGCCAACCTGAATGTTGACTTGCTGAATGCAGACTTTATTGGCGTCAAAATTGGCGATGTGAATGGCAGTGCCGCAGTGGACTTCGGTGGCAATCTTACCGACGACCGAGAGGCTAAAAATATTAACATACTATTAGAAAACCGGAGAATTGAGGCCGGTGAATCATTCACCGTGCCTGTCCGGTTGGAAGAAGAGCATAACCTACTCGCACTACAGTTTACGTTAGAATTTGAAACCGATCTGGAATTGCAAGGCATTGAAAAGGGTGCGCTGTCAAGCGTTGCCGGGGACAGGTTTGAAACGACCCTCCTGCAGGAAGGAGTCGTGACCGGCTCTTGGTACCACACTGCGCCGGTTTTGGCAACAAAAGACGACGCCCTTTTCAGCCTTCGTTTCAAAAGTAAAAATGCAGGAAGGCTCAGCGACTTACTGTCATTGACTTCCAATTTTACAGAAGCTGTGGCTTATGACGAGCAAGAAATACCAATGAACTTGAACCTCGTGTTCATAAATCCTACAGACATGCAAACGAATCTTGTATTTCAACTGCACCAAAACCAGCCTAACCCGTTCAAACGTGTGACCAATATTGGTTTTACGCTGCCTGAAACAGGCCCGGCAAAACTGGTCATTTACGATGTGTCTGGAAATATCCTGAAAACTTATAATGAAATTTATGAGCAGGGATATAATGAGATAAGCATCATGCGCCAAGAATTGCCCGCAGGTGGGGTGCTCTTTTACAAGTTGCAGACACCAACGCACACCGCAACGAAGAAGATGATATTACTGAAATAGAAAATATTCAATACGATACTTACTAGTGAAAATCGATCCCTTGCTGCTGACCCGGCAAGGGATTTTTTTATATTAAATATTTATAAAATGTTTTGAAAAACAAAAAGACAAGTTATCTTTGTCCAGTATTTGAACAAACCGATTTTATAATCCGAAAAAGAACGAATCCATGAACCGATCAAACTTTACACATTCCCTTCATTGGCGTATCTGCCATTTTTTTATTTTCCATTTATTAAAAGTCAGGCCAGCACCAATCATACGACGTTTATGATTTGTATATGCTGTGGTTAAATGGCTTTTATTCACCTACCCATATTGTGCAGATAGGGGATGATTTATTATTAATAAATTGTAATTCCTTTCTGCAAAGACATCTAAACCATTTTCCCCTTTTATCACTATTGGAAAACTGTACTATTATTTAATTGATAATTGATTAAATAAATTATAACTGATTGTAAATCAATGGTTTTAGTTGATATTATTTTTCTGTAAAATACAATTGTATTACAGAAAATAGCTATCAATATATATTAATTAGAAATAAAAACAATTAATTGGAATGACATGACACCTGTTCCAACAGGTAAGTCTATATGTAAATACAACCGATTTAATTAAGTAAAAATAAATGAATTAAAAAGCGAATTAATTCACCTTTAACCGAACCGATTTTTTAACAAAACACTTGACTTTTGAATTATATAAGTAGGTGAACTCAAATAATCGACACTTTTGGCGGCCTCTTTTTCCGCCATACTTTGTTAAAAAAAATGACCGTAGCTATGGCTATGCTAATTTTTTTTGCCTTGTCTGACGAAAAAACCTGCCTGCCGGTAGGCA
>JAJCYI010000125.1 GCA_029263015.1 Saprospiraceae bacterium
CGAAAAACCCCTGCAAATGCTTGGCTACCCATGTTCCGTCCCTAACGGGACAATAAGATTGCTATCCAGAACTCACGTTTAGTTAATAAGAATACAATTGTCTGACCCCTGACCCCTAAAAAAAATATCATGGATTTAGAATTGCTCATACAAGAAGTCAAATTCCGGACCTCCCGAAGTTCAGGAGCTGGTGGTCAAAATGTCAACAAGGTTGAAACCAAGGTTGACCTACGGTTTGATCTGTTTGGGTCAAACGTTTTGACAGAAGATCAGAAAAAATGGGCAGCGGAGAGGTTAGAGAACAAGTTGACCAAAGAAGGGAAGTTAGTGGTTAGCAGCCAAAAGACCCGATCTCAATTAGCGAACAAAGAAGAAGCTATTGCCCGTTTTTTATTCCTTATCCAAGAAGCTATCATACCTCCAAAAAAGAGGAAAAAAGTAAAACCTTTGCGGTCCAACCGGGAAAAAAGGCTAAGCGAAAAGAAGCAACAAAGTGAGAAAAAATCGTTGCGTAAAAAGCTATTGCTATTTTAGTTAACAATTTAGGGGGCAACTTGAAGTTGCGCCCTAAATGTTACGAACGAATCACATCAAATAACTCCTAATTCTTTACCCACTTTCGTAAATGCCTTCACTGCTTTTTCCAGATGTTCCTGTTCATGCGCCGCAGATAGCTGCACACGAATCCTGGCTTTTCCTTTTGGAACTACTGGGAAGAAAAACCCGATCACATAAATTCCTTCATCAAGCAGTTTAGATGCAAAGTTTTGTGCCAGCACAGCATCGTACAACATAATTGGAACTATCGGATGAACCCCTGGCAAGATGTCAAATCCAGCCGCTGTCATTGCAGCCCTAAACCATTTGGTGTTCTGCTCCAACTTATCCCTCAGTTCAGTAGTTTCGCGCAACATATCTATGACGGCAATAGAAGCTCCAGCAATTGATGGGGCCAGCGAATTAGAAAAAAGGTAAGGGCGGCTGCGCTGCCGCAATATTTCAACTATTTCTTTCCTTGCTGCTGTAAATCCACCTGAAGCGCCGCCAAGTGCTTTGCCAAAAGTCCCAGTTACAATATCGATTCGGTCCATACAATTCCGATACTCATGTGTCCCCCTTCCTGTTTGGCCCATGAACCCTGTCGAATGACATTCGTCAATGCCGACCATGGCATCATATTTTTCGGCCAGGTCGCAAATTTTGTCCAGCTGCGCAATGTTGCCATCCATACTGAAAACCCCATCTGTAAATATCAACCGCCGGCGAGCGGACTGGCACTCCTTGAGTTTTGCTTCCAAGTCCGCCATGTCATTATTATTGACCCGCAAACGCTGCGCCTTGCAGAGACGAATGCCATCAATGATGCTCGCATGGTTCAACGAATCAGAAATGATGGCGTCTTCTGCCGTCAGGAGCGGTTCAAAAAGCCCACCATTGGCATCAAAAGCGGCAGCATAAAGGATGGCATCTTCCATTCCGACGAAATCGGCAATCTTACGTTCCAAAATTTTATGGATATCTTGTGTGCCACAGATAAACCGAACCGACGACAATCCATACCCATGACTGTCAATCGCTTCATGGGCAGCTTTGATAATTTTTGCATTGGACGATAAGCCAAGGTAATTATTGGCGCAAAATATCAGCACGTCTTCCCCTTTATCAGTTGTCACTTCTGCACCCTGAGGAGTTACCAATACCCGTTCATTCTTAAAAAGACCACTGTCTTTTATCTCTTTGATTTCGTTTTGTAATTGTCCTTTTGTTTTTGAAAACATTTTTTTGATTGATAATTGTTGAGTGTTGATTGGTGGCCAATTTCTAATATCTAATTTCTTCTCTCATCTCATACTGCTGACCCTGCCAACAGTCCATATTTTTCACGAAGATGAAAAATCATATCGGCTGTCATGCCTTGCAGATCATATTTAGGTTTCCAGCCCCAATCCATCCGTGCCTGGTTATCGTCAATACTGGCTGGCCAAGATTCAGCGATTAGTTGGCGACCGTCGGGTTTGTAAATTATTTTAAAATCAGGTTCAAATGTTTTAATGCTGTCTGCCAATTCTGAAGGCGTAAAACTGGCACTCGCAAGATTGTAACTTGTGCGGACAGAAATATTTACCGAGGGTGCTGCCATCAATTCTATGGTGGCACGAATGGCATCAGCCATATAAATCATCGGCAAAGCTGTTTTTTCTTTTAGGAAACAATGGTACGTCTCACCTTTTACTGCATAATGGAATATATCAACCGCATAATCAGTAGTGCCTCCGCCAGGCTCGCTTTGGTAGCCGATCACTCCAGGGTACCTAAGTGAACGGACATCCAAACCATACTTGTCAAAATAATATTCGGCCCATAATTCCCCTGCTACTTTGCTGATCCCATATACAGTGTTGGGCGACAAGTTTGCATCCTGAGGCGTATTGTTTTTAGGGGCATTGTTACCAAAGACAGCAATGGAGCTTGGAAAGAAAATACGCTTGACCCCTTTCTCCCGTGCCACTTCAAACACATTCATCAAGCTGTTCATATTAATATCCCATGCTTGTTGAGGGTTGTCTTCACCTTTTGCGGAAAGAATGGCTGCTAGGTGGTATATCTGGTTTATCTTGTATTTGTCAACGACTTCTGCGATACGGGCCGAGTCCAAGGCGTTGATTATTTCAAAACGGCCATTTTCGTCCTCGTTTTTCCAAATGTCCGAGGCAATTACATTATCGACACCAAAGATGTTACGCAACGATTCAATTAGCACAGAACCGATTTGTCCGTTCGCTCCGATAACCAGGATTTTGTTTCTGCTCATAGTTAAAATAGGGCGGTAAATATGTTGTTCCTTAATAAGGATTGGGTAATATCCAAGGCCGAAAATTAAGAAGAAACTTCGGGATAGAAAGGAACATCGTGAAGGAATTCATAAGATTGTTCGGCATAATCCATTTTGCAACAATATACATCTATTCCATTTGTGACTAACAGATAGGCAACTTTTAAAGCTAAATTATAAGTAGCTATCTGATGGAAAGTATCCTCTGAAATTGGCACAGTTGGCGCTTTGCATTCAACTAATAAAAAAGGTTCTGTTTTCGTACCGTAAACTAAAATATCAAACCTCTTCCTTCGCTCATTTATCACCAACATCCGTTCAATCGCAATCTTGTTTTTATTAAACCCTTTATCGTTCAAAAGGTACTGAACCGTCAATTGCCGGACGACTTCTTCAGGTGTTTGAACAAAATACCTTCCACGGATGGGATCAAAAATATAAACAGTGCCTTTCTCGTTTTTCAGGTTAATTTTGGCGGTATATTTTAGCAGGTTAATTTTGATGTTTTTGGGGTTCATCTTTTCTTAATCAATATTTTATCCACAAAAACCAGGTCGCCTGATTCATTTTTTACTTCCAATAAAAACAACCCAGCTGTCGTCACCGACGTAATATCGAATTTGTTTATCCCATGAACCACGTCCATTTTTTGAACAACCCTCCCATGCAAATCATAGATATTAGCTTCCAACTTTTCTTCTATTGGATTCAACCACTCTAAGTTAAATAGGCCAGAAGTAGGATTTGGATATAGTTTGGCAATAAACGGATCAGTAAAAACTTGAGAACTACTGACAGCAACTGTATCGCACCAAATGTCGAACCTTGCCTGAAGGGTGTCAATTGGCTCTGTCCCATCAGGAGTTTGTATTACATTAATATTAAGGAAAAGGTCATTCGAGTTGTCATCAGGCATCGCCACTCTTAAAAAAGCCGATTTAGAGGATGTGCCTTCATCAAGGCACCGACTATCTGCACCGGGCACATTAGCACCTTGCATGGCGGCCATCAGTTTTTTGGCCAAAGATCCTTGCGTATTTAAGAATCTGGCTTCCATCGAATCCAATATTTCAGCACCGAGAAGTATGTTGCCTTGAATCGCATAGGTGTCACCCACCCTGTGGCCAGCATAGTTTAGCGCTTCAATTCCGGTAAAAGCAGCACTGCGGGGTTCTCCATCCGCATCATAATCCACAATCCCGTATTGTCGGGCTTCATTGGAGCCAAACTGACAGGCATCATTATTGAATAAAAAATCCAAAATCTCATCAGGAGATGCACCAAACTGCATTTGGCTGATGCCATTGTTGAGGTTGACGTGCGGTATGCAAACTGTCGCTTGGCCATTAATTGCCCCACGACCAGGAATTATTCCACTAATAAGAATGACGCCACCAAAGTTGGCCGCATTATCAACGCAGGAAGCTCCTGCGCTTCCAACTTCGCCCGTTGCAGGATCAACGGCAACAATCGAAAAAGTATGTTGGGAAAATAGCTGTCCATTGAACAGCATACACATTAGTATAGTAGTAAGGAAAAGGATGTGATTCTTCATAATGCAAAGGTTTTGGTAAAATAACTTGGCGAATTTAGTTAACTATTCTGGCATTCAACCAATAGAATCATATGTTGTCTCAAAACTACATTCAAAAAAAAAGGGAAATAATTAAAAAATAAAGGGAAAGAGCCTGATATTCGCTTTTAGTTTAGAAACGACAATTTGAATTGTGAGTTAATTTTCAAAGAAGCGTTTTCAAATCCCTTTACGTTATGGTAAAGTTCTTCATGCTACTACTACTCTTTTAAACATATCCAATTAATATCCAAGCCTTCAACCTACTATTAGGTTCAAGCCAAATATTTCACTAAACAATCAATTTTCTTTCATTAATTCATTAAAAATTTAAACATGAAAAAACTCAATACCTTTCTGGTACTGGTTGTTGCAATGACGTTGTCTATGACTGACAGTTTTGCACAATTTACCGTAACTGGAAGTGTTCAAGATGTGGCTGGAGAGTCACTCATCGGAGTGAATATTCTCGTAGCTGGCACTAGCACGGGAACCATATCGGACATTGACGGAACCTTCAGCATCAATGTTCCAGGCGAAAGTGCTGACCTTGTCTTTACTTATACTGGATTTAGCGACCAAACTGTTTCTGTTTCAAGATCAAACAATACGGTCAACCTGGTCCTCGAAGAAGACATTAGCAACCTCAGCGAGGTTGTCGTGACTGGTCTTGCCACTACTGTGAAACGGTCAAATCTTGCTAATTCAGTAGCAAGGATCGGCGCAGCAGAACTAACAGGAGTCGCAGCCCAAACAACCGTTGAAGGGGCTTTGTACGGAAAATTCAAAGGCGCAGAAATCAGGGCCAACTCTGGAGCACCAGGTGGTGGCATGTCTTTTAAGCTTCGTGGAACTACTTCTATTAGTGGTTCTTCACAGCCATTGATTATTTTGGATGGCATTTACATCGACAACTCCTCAATCAAGGCAGGTTTGAACACGGTTTCCGCCGCACAGAGTGGTGGAAGTACAAGAAACCAAGACAACCCATCGAACCGTTTGGCAGATATTGACCCAAATGATATTGAGTCAATTGAAATTTTGAAAGGTGCTTCAACCGCTGCGATTTATGGCTCAAGAGCCTCAGGTGGTGTAGTGATCATTACCACTAAAAGAGGAAGTGCCGGAAAAACGCTTGTGAATTTCTCCCAGTCAATCGGCCAAACATCCATGCTGAATTCTCTGGGAGTAAGGCAATGGACAGATCAAAGGGTATTGGATTCTGATTTTGCTGGAGACATTGACTTGTTCCGTACTGCTCAGGCAAATGGAACTTTGAGGGACTATGAAGATGAGCTATTTGGCAATAAAGGGCTTAATTCAAATTCCCGCTTGAGTTTCAGTGGGGGAAATGACAAGACCAAATTCTATGTTGGCGGAACTTACAAAAGTGAAGACGGGATTGTAGAAAATACTGGTTATGATAAAACGTCTGCCAGGATCAATGTGGATCACAAGATCAATGACAATTTCGACGTTGCAATTTCCACCAATTACATCCATTCTTCTTCTGATCGGGGGTTTTTCAACAATGACAACTCCGGCAACACCATGGGAATAGCGTTTAGCTCTACTCCCTCCTGGGCTGATTTGCTACCAAACGAAAATGGCATCTTCCCGGCCAATCCTTATGCAGCTTCCAACTTCCTCGAAACGGCTGCTTTGATGACCAATAATGAAACTGTCAACCGTTTCATTGGAGGAGGTACGGCTACTTATAAATTGTTTACTACCGATGTATCTTCTTTGAAAGTAATATTCAGGGGTGGAATTGATTTTTACAATTTAAACACGAGAGCTATTTTTCCAAATAGCCTTCAGTTCCAACGTGATGGCAACGGCCTGAATGGGGTATCTATTCAAGGATTTACCAAAAATCTTAATACCAACCTTGCAGCATTCTTGGTTCATAATCAATACCTTGACAATGGCCTATCCTTTACGACCACTGTTGGTGTTACGCAAGAGGATTTTGACCAAGATAATATTTTGGGCATTGCTTCCAACTTGATTGGTGCACAGACCAACCTTGACCAAGCTGGGTCAAGGAATGTAGAACAGGAACGTATTATTCAGCAGGATAAAGGTTTCTTCGCACAGGAAGAAATCAACTATAACGACATGGTCATTGCAACCATTGGATTGAGGGCAGACAAATCATCAAATAACGGTGATCCAAACGAACTGTTCTTCTATCCAAAAGCGAACGTTGCTTTCAACCTACACAACTTTGATTTCTGGAACGATGGAGGCCCAATATCTATGTTCAAGATAAGAGCGGCTTATGGCGAGTCTGGAAACTTTGCCAAATTTGGTTCGAAATCAACAATCATGAATTCCACCATTGTGAATGGAACCGCTGGTGTGATTGTACCAACTTTGTTGGGTAATTCAATAGTTGGGCCTGAACGGCAAAAAGAATTGGAACTGGGATTTGATTTAGGGATTACAAAAAACTATTCCCTTGATTTCACTTATTACATCAAAACGGTTGAAGACCTGTTGCTCGAAAGGGAAACACCAACTTCTTCTGGTTTCGCAAACGAAGTTACCAACGCAGCAGAATTGGAAAACAAAGGTTTTGAAATCGGTCTGAACCTGGGACTTGTCAATACATCTGACTTTAAATGGTCCGCAAGACTTGGCTGGTGGACAAACGATTCAGAAGTTACCAAATTATTGGTGCCTGATTTTACCCGTGGTGGGTTTGCAGACTTCCTCGGCAATTTCTTGCTTAAGGAAGGTTATAGTCCAACAGATATCATTGGTGTCGGCCCTAATCCAACTGTTGTATTAAACCCAGGAGTTGATAATGATGGAAATGTAATCTTCATTGATGCTGATGATGATGGAGTTGACGACAGAGCAAGTCTTCAAGTATTTGGTAATGCAGAAGCAGATTTCCAATTGTCCTGGAACAATGTTATTTCCTACCAAAATTTTGATTTTAGCATGAATTGGCATTGGAAACAAGGGGGAGAAAACATTAACCTTTCAGCTCTCTTGTTTGATTTGGGTTCAACAACCAATGATTATGATGATACTGGATTAGATCCCGATGGAGTTCTTACCAATGGCCCTTACCGTATTTCTACTTTGGGTGTCACAACAGACCCATACGTTGAAGATGCTAGTTATATCCGTTTAAGGGAAGTTGGCCTTTATTACAACTTGCCTACTCAAATAGTTTCTGGCATTGATAAGATCAGGATTGGTTTTTCTGGCAATAACCTGATAAATATTTTTGATTACACTAGTTACGATCCTGAAGTTTCAAACTTTGGAGCAAACGAATCGACGACCGGAGTTGAAGTGAATCCGTTCCCTTCTTCTAAAAGGTTTGATTTCCATTTAAACGTAACTTTCTAATTACCAATTCAAAATAATAACAATATGAAAATTGTAAAATATCTATTTTTCAGCGTTATCCTGTTTGCTTTTGCAAGTTGTGATATTGATGATCTAGCAGACCCTAACGGGTCAAGTATTGGAGGTTTTTCACAAAACGCCTCCAAATCTGAAATGCAGACGCTTGTTACAGGCATTGAGGATTTGACACGACAAGACTTTGGATTCTATTATGATGTTACCGCAATCATAGGAAGGGAATATTGGTTCTTTACAGGATCCGATCCCCGTTATACCGGTGAGGTTCTAGGCAAAGGTGCATCACAATTGGACAACGCAGGTTTTTATGGCACTCGGCCTTATCAAGGAAGGTACAGGACTATCAAGAATGCCAATGTACTGATTAATGCCGTGGCCAATTCAACTCAGATCACAAATGAAGAAGCAAATGCTTATCTGGGTTTTGCAAAAACACTTCAAGCTTTTGAATTACATCTCGCTTTGAATTTGCAGTACACCAATGGTATCCGTATTGATGTAACTGATCCTAACAATTTGGGTGGGTTTGTAGATTACGATGCAGCATTGGTTGCTATCCAGGCATTGTTGGAAGAAGCTACAGTTCATTTGCAAGGTGCTGGTGGTTCTTTCCCATTTACTCTTTCAGATGCGATGGCTGGATTTGACGACCCTTCCAATTTCTTGAAATTCAACCGGGGAATTGCCGCAAGGATAGCGCTTTATCAAGGCAACAAATCTGAAGCTAACAAACATTTGGGTGATTCTTTCATGGACATGGCTGGTGATATGAACACAGGGCCTGCGCGTTTTTATTCAACAGCAGGTGGTGATTTTGCCAACAACTTGTTCCGACCATTGAATCAAGCGGAAGCTATTGTTGCTCACCCTAGCTTTGTTACTGATATGACCGCCAATGATTTTAGGGCACTGAAAGTTATCCAACGTTCGCTTGATATTACCCTAGATGGACTTACTGGTGACTATGATGTGAATGTATTTAAATCACTTTCCGATTTTGTTCCTTTCATCCGCAATGAAGAGTTGATCTTGATCTCAGCGGAAGCCAATGTAGGCACGAACAGCTCAGCTGCTATTGATGCGATCAATGCTGTAAGAAATGCCAATAATATTGGAGATTACACTGGTGGAACATCTGACACAGAACTGATGGATGAAATCATGTACCAAAGAAGGTATTCCCTTTTTGGTGAAGGACACCGCTGGGTGGACATGCGCCGTTGGGGAAGATTAGGAGAACTTCCTATTGATCGTCCGGACGATGTTGTTTGGGAATTATTCCCTCGTCCGGTTTCAGAAACCAATTGATAATCAATTGATTCGGAATAACAAAAGGTGGCATCCAGTTTGGGTGCCACCTTTTTTTTATAAAGTAGTGCGAATCTCCAGATTCGTATTTGATTTTTCAATCATTTCACCCCAAGCACCTCTTTCGAGATGTGCATCGCCACCAGCATATTTGGCATATCTACAACTTCTGCTATTTTTAAGTCTCCAGCCAATGAACATAAAGCGTATGCGTCGTTCCGAGACAATTCATGTTCTGCGACCAAATAATCAACCATAAAACCTACTGCTTTTTTAGCAGCTTCATCAATAGTGGTTCCAATGGCAGTAACAGCATAATAATCATCCGTTTCATATTCCGGCTCTCGCAAGGATCTACCCCCTTTTAATACTTCCACCTGATAAACGATTCTCATTGGAGCCTCGATCGCTGTGCCGCATACTTCTCCCATTCCTTGCGTAGCATGTGCATCACCAATCGAAAACAAAGCTCCTTCCACAAAAATCGGAAAGTAAACAATGGTCCCTTCTGTCAGATGTGGGTCGTCCATGTTGCCGCCATTTTCCCTTGGAGGAATCGTTGAGAGCATTTCTCCAGTGGCTGGCGCAACCCCCATTACACCAGGAAAGGGCTTCAACGGAACTTTTATTTTATCGGTGAAAGAGACATGCGTGTCTCCAGCATGGGTCTCATAAGTTTTCAAATAAGGCTCTACAAATTGATCAGCCAAAAAACCAAATCCAGGTAAAATGGCTGTCCAGCCCCAACCTTGCAATTCTATTTCGTGGAGCGTAACTTTCAATACATCGCCTGGTTCTGCCCCTTCCACATAAACAGGTCCTGTCAAAGGGTGAATCGGGTCAAAATTCAAAGTGGCCAATACCTCTGGACCATCGCCCAGCTTGATTTGGGATGCACTGGCCTCTTCTGTAAATGCCTCGATGACAGCGCCCGATGATACTGTAAGTACAGGTGGGATGTCTCGGCTAAATTTATTGTGGGTTTGATCTTTGGTCAATGTGAATTGGGGGGTCGGAATTGGTATTGAGGTTTTGCTTTCAATGGAATCAGTTTCCTCATTCTTATTTAAAGAACCATTTTCATTGCAAGAAAAAATAGAAAAGGAAAATAATAGAATCAAAATGACAACCATAGTATTTCTCAATTTCTGAAACAGCATGATCGCCCAAAATTTTTGCCCTTTCGATTCGAAGATATTTTTCATAATAGATGATTTTTATAGTCCAAAGTTTTGCATTCATGAAAGGTTAGGAGCTCTTTCGAAAAGGCGTAAGGAATGAGTTCTATTATTTTGATGACTTTTCGGCCAGACCTGACAGGTTTGCAATACCTGTCAGGTCTTTCATTTTTTCTCTACCGCGCACTTTTTAAAATATTGTCAAAATATCAGTTAAAACAAAACACGAATGTGTTTAAGATTCGAACTCCGTTTGGGTATGAACGTTACAAGAAACACTGATTCCGTACAACGCCAAATACTCAAGTAGTCGAGATCATATAATTTCCAACTAATGCCAGTTTTACGTAACTGGTTGGAAAATATCAAGTTGAAGGTATTACATTTTGTTGAAATACAATAGGCGACGACGATTAGGAATTGAAAGTAAATTAATGGAATCACATCTCAAAGACCAATTTCAATTATTACTTCTATCAATATTTTATAATTTCTTTCCTAAGAATTAAGTTTACCCGTTGAAACCAGTTTCATGACCAAAAACAGAAGAACTAAATTTTGAAACCAACAAATATTGCTGATCCCGAGTACTTCCATAAAGTGGTTGATTGCCAATATGCTTGCCCTGCACATACGCCTGTTCCAGAATATATTAGGCTAATTGCTGCTGGAAAATACACAGAAGCTTATATGGTTAATTGGGAATCCAATGTGTTCCCAGGGGTTCTTGGCCGAACATGTGATCGGCCATGCGAACCTGCTTGCCGTCGAGGAAGGGTTGATGAAGAGCCGGTTGCCATATGCAGATTAAAACGTGTAGCTGCCGATAATAAAGGTGATGTGCTCCAGTACATGCCTAAAGTTCCATTCAAATCCAACGGGAAAAAAATAGCTTTGATTGGTGCTGGCCCTGCTTCCCTCACAGTTGCCCGTGACCTTGCCCCTTTGGGTTATGAAATCCATTTGTACGACGAATGGCACAAAGGCGGTGGCATGATGAGAAGCCAGATTCCGTCTTTCCGCTTACCAGAGGAAGTGTTGGATGAAGAGGTGAATTTTGTGATCGATTTGGGCATCCATACTCATTTCAACCATTTTGTATCGAGCATGAAAGAAGAGATCTTGTCCAAAGGGTATGATGCGGTTTTTGTGGGGACAGGAGCACCAAGGGGGCGTGATTTGGAATTGCCGGGCAGAAAAGATGCAGGCTCAAACGTTCATATTGGGGTTGAATTCTTAGCCAACATAGCTTTTGAACACAAAGATAAAATTGGAAAAAAAGTCATCGTATTGGGCGGCGGCAACACAGCTATGGACTGTTGCCGTACTTCTCGAAGGTTAGGCGGTGATGATGTTAAGGTGATTGTTCGAAGTCCTTTCAAAGACATGAAAGCTTCAGCTTGGGAAATTGAAGATGCCCAAGGTGAAGACATCCCAATTATGAACAACATGCCACCAAAGGAGTTTGTGGTGGAGAACGGTACGTTGAAAGGGATGATCTTCGGAAAAATCAAAGCAGAATATGACCATCTTGGAAAACGTAATTTAATCCCAACTGGTGAGCCTGATGTTTTTGTTAAAGCCGATGACGTGATCATTGCCATTGGCCAGGACAATGCTTTCCCATGGATTGAAAAGGACTTGGGGATTGAGTTCGGAAAATGGAACTTGCCAGTCCTTGACCGCCTAACTTTCCAATCCACCAATCCTAAAGTATTCTTTGGTGGAGATGCGGCATTTGGGCCTGAGAATATTATCACTGCAGCGGCCCATGGTCATCAAGCAGCTATTTCTATTCACCTTTTTTTGGAGAATAAAGACATACAAAAAGAGCGTCCTGCTCCAACTACCAACCTTTACCGCCAAAAAATGGGCATTCATGAGTGGATGTACGACAGCCCAGTGGTAAACGACGACCGTTACAAAGTTACACATGAGGAAAAAAGTGTCACTTTAAAAAACAGGAAAGTCGAAGTGGAGCTTGGGTTTACACATTTAGAAGGGTTCAAAGAGGCCCAGCGCTGCCTGAACTGCGATGTGCAAACTGTTTTCAATACATCCCGTTGTATAGAATGCGATGCATGCGTAGATATTTGTCCAACCGATTGTATCACTTTCACGATCAATGGCGATGAAGAAGACCTGCGCACCCGATTGTCAGCACCATCCAATGATTTAACACAAGACCTCTTTGTTTCAGACCTCCTCCCGACCAGCCGCATTATGGTAAAAGATGAGGATGTGTGCCTGCATTGCGGATTGTGTGCCGAAAGATGCCCCACCGCAGCGTGGGACATGCAGAAGTATTTGTATTCAGTAACAAAAGCTGGTCAAATTTTATGAAACCACGTAAGGTAAATGATATGGTAATCCGTTTCGCCAATGTCAACGGAACTGGTTCTGCAAGTGCCAATGACATGTTTGCGAAGGCTGTTTTCAGAATGGGGATACCCGTTTCTCCAAAAAATATATTCCCATCCAATATCCAGGGTCTTCCAACCTGGTTTGAAATGAGGATCAGTGAGAAAGGCTATCTCGGCCGCCGGGCTGAAATAGACCTGATGGTTGGCGTTAACCCAGCAACTTTGATACAAGACATTGCCTCCATCCATCCTGGCGGGTACCTGGTCTATGATAGTTCCAAATTACATCATACCGAACATGTCAGAGAAGACATACATTACATTGGAATCCCGATGATGCAAATGTGCATGGAACATTATGACGATCCACGGCAACAGCAGTTGTTTAAAAACATCGTGTACGTTGGGGCTTTGGTGGCTTTGCTGAACATGGAAATGGAAGTGGTCAAAAATATAGTCAGAGAGCTGTTCGCAACTAAGGAAAAGCTTATCCCGCCTAATTTCAAAGCGCTATATTTAGGCTTTGATTATGCTAAAAATAATTATGATTGTCCAATTGGTGTTTGTGTCAAAAGGATCAATAAAATTGGGGACAAAATAATGATGGAGGGGAACGCAGCCATCGCCATAGGCGCGGTTTACGGTGGTGCAACTGTAATGGCCTGGTATCCGATCACTCCTTCTACTTCTGTAGCAAAAGCTTACGAAACGTATTGCAAAAAGCTCAGGATCGAACCCGAATCAGGAAAGAAAAAATATGCTTTCTTACAGGCCGAAGACGAATTGGCGGCAATAGGTATGGTTATCGGAGCAGCCTGGAACGGTGCAAGGGCTTTCACTGCAACAAGTGGCCCAGGGATTTCATTAATGAGTGAGTTCATTGGCCTGGCCTACTTTGCAGAAATTCCTGCAGTCATTGTCAATGTGCAGAGAGGAGGCCCATCAACGGGCATGCCTACCCGCACCCAACAGCCCGACATATTATCGACTGCCTATGCTTCTCACGGCGATACCAAACACATGCTCCTTTTCCCCCGTTCGCCTGCCGAATGCTTTGAAATGGCAGCCCAAGCATTTGATCTGGCGGATCGTTTCCAAACACCGGTTTTCATTATGTCAGACTTGGATTTGGGCATGAACAACCACCTCTCCCCTCCCTTGAAATGGGATGATTCAAGAAAATATGACATAGGAAAATTAATGAGTGCAGAAGACCTTGAAATCAAGGAATTTGGCAGATACCTTGATGTCGATGGAGATGGGATCTGCTATCGCACTATTCCTGGCACTCACCCAACAAAGGGGGCGTTTTTCACCAGAGGGACTTCTCGAAATGAGTATGCAAAATACACGGAAAACGGTGAGGACTATGTAAGTATGGTCAATAGGATTTTGAAAAAATGGGAAACGGCAAAGAACTATGTCCCTGGTCCCGAATTCTATCAAAAATCTAGCAAAAGTACTCAGGGAATTATCTTTTTCGGAACGACAACCGATGCGGCATTGGAGGCGATTGATATTTTGAAAGAACAAGGCATCGAGTTTGACTCCATGCGGGTGCGGGCATTTCCATTCAATCAGGAAGTTAAAGATTTCATCCATGCGCATGAAGAGGTGTTTGTTGTGGAACAAAACCGAGACGCACAGTTCAGAAGTCTGTTAATCAACGAATTAGAATTGAATCCAGCCAAACTGACCCCTGTTTTAAATTATGACGGGATGCCGATTACCGCCAATTTCATAACTCAACTGATAACAAAAAAAGTTGCAGTAAGCTGATATTGAACCATTGTTTTTACAAGCCTAAACCTTTGTAAACCGGAAAGTTATTTGGTACTTTGACAAATCCCGTGATTTTAGTTTTCATAGCGGGTGAAAGGTGACACCTTTCCAAAAGGTGTCACCTTTTGGCTTCCTTTTACCATTTGGTTTGAGGGTTTCCACGGGATTTATCTAAGAACCACCATTTTTAATTTTGTATCCAAACAAAAATGACCTATTTAAAACCCAGTTTCCGCCACCCAGCCCTACCAAAAAACAAGGTCGGATTTACTAAAGTAGATTACGAAGGCGCCATCTCAACCCTTTGCGCTGGTTGTGGCCACGATTCGATCAGTGGTGCCATTGTACAAGCTTGTTTCGAGCTGTCCATCGAGCCTCATAAAATAGCAAAAATATCCGGAATCGGCTGTTCCTCCAAAACGCCAACCTATTTCTTGAACAATTCGCACGGTTTTAATTCTGTGCATGGCCGGATGCCTTCCATCACTACCGGAGCCAATATGGCCAACAGGGATTTAATATACCTTGGTATATCTGGCGATGGTGACACCGCTTCCATTGGGATGGGCCAATTTGTCCATGCAATGCGCCGGAACCTGAACCTCGTTTATATTGTGATGAACAATGGCTGTTACGGCCTTACCAAAGGGCAGGATTCCGCCACCGCTGATTTCGGTTCGGTAAGCAAAGCGGGTAAATCACCAAGTCCTTTTCCCGCAATTGACTTGGCGGGATTGGCCATGGAGATGGGTGTGACATTTGCTGCTCGAAGTTTTTCCGGGGACAAACAACAATTGATTCCACTGATAAAAGCTGCCATGTCACATACGGGATTCGCAATTATAGACTGTATCTCGCCATGTGTTACTTTTAACAATAATCAAGGTTCAACAAAATCTTACGATTTTGTCCGAGATCATATTGAAGCCACTTCTGAACTGGACTTTGTTCCTGAAAGAAAAGAAATCACGGTACAATACGAGGAAGGAAGAACGATAAACGTAACCCTTCACGATGGTTCTTTTGTCCACTTACGCAAGCTTGCTCCTAACTGGGATCCGACCAACAGAAGGATTGCCATGGACGGGCTACAACAGGCAAAAAACAAGGGTGAAATAATTACGGGATTGATTTACATTGATCCAGACAGCAAATGTTTACATGAAATACTGGACACCGTGAAAACTCCTTTAAACAGCTTGAAAGAAGCAGACTTGTGCCCAGGTTCTGAAGCGTTGGAAGTAATCAATGCTGGCATGAGGTGACTCAGTCGAATTAAGTAGTCGGACAATAATAAGTTGACAAGCTTGGTCAAAGCTCGGCTTTACTACTTTTCTTATCAAGAGATTCATGGAAAGCCTAATGGGAAACAAGTCGTTTTACTAATGGTGAGATTAATTATCAAAAAGGCATTAAAATAATTAATCAGAAATGTGTACAACCATTATGTTTTATATGGGTTTTAGATAAATCTTCATTTTAAAAAGTAGTAAAGTTGAGCTAAAAGTAAATGAAAATACAAATTATTCATGAAAGCATCAGATCTGTTTATAAAAGCATTAGAAAACGAAGGCGTTGAATATATTTTTGGAATACCGGGTGAAGAAAATCTCGATTTTCTGGATTCCATGAAAGATTCTAAAATTAAACTCATATTAACACGCCATGAACAAGGTGCAGGATTTATGGCTGCAACCTATGGTCGCTTAACTGGAAAACCTGGAGTATGCCTTTCTACTTTAGGTCCTGGAGCAACTAATTTCACAACCCCTGCAGCATATGCACAACTTGGCGCTATGCCGATGCTCATGATTACTGGCCAAAAGCCAATTAAAAAATCAAAACAAGGGCGTTTTCAAATTGTGGATATTGTTGAGTTAATGAAACCGATAACTAAATATGCGCGACAAATTGTAAATGGAAATAATATTCCAGCTATGGTTAGAGAAGCATTTCGCTTGGCTATCGAAGAACGACCAGGTGCAGTACATTTAGAACTACCCGAAGATATTGCTGTCGAGAAGTGTGAAGATAGGATTTTTGAAGTAGTTGGACATAGAAGGCCTGATGCAGATGAGTTCGCTATTCGAGAGGCGGTTAAAATGATTGAATCTGCAAAAATGCCTTTATTATTGATTGGAGCTGGTGCAAACAGAAAAAGGACAGGTAAGGCATTAACCGAATTTATAGAACAAACGGGTATTCCGTTTTTTAATACCCAAATGGGTAAAGGTGTTGTGGACGAGCGTCATGCTCAATTTTTAGGAACTGCGGCCCTTTCATCTCACGACTTTTTACATTGTGCTATAAATAAAGCCGATTTAATAATAAATGTTGGTCACGATGTCATTGAAAAGCCACCGTTTTTTATGGAGGAAGGAGGCACAAAGGTGATTCACGTAAACTTTTTTGCTGCTCAAATCGATGAAGTTTATTTCCCGCAATTAAATGTTATTGGTGACATCGCTTCTTCTGTAGAACACCTAACATCACATATAACCAACAAAAACCATTGGGACTTTTCTTATTACCACGATATTAAGGAAAACGTAGAAAGTCATTTAACCAAATATTCAAAAGACAATCGCTTTCCTATATTACCGCAACGCTTGGTACATATTGTTCGATCTATATTACCAGAAGATGGTATTGTAACTTTAGATAATGGCGTTTATAAAATTTGGTTTGCTCGGAATTATAATTGCTATCAACCCAATACCCTACTATTGGATAATGCTTTGGCAACTATGGGTGCAGGATTGCCTTCTGCCATGTGTGCCAAACTGATAAACCCTAATAAAAAAGTAATTTCCGTTTGTGGCGATGGTGGTTTTATGATGAACTCTCAAGAGTTGGAAACTGCAACTCGTTTAGGTTTAAATATGGTCGTTATTATTCTGAATGACAGCTCCTACGGGATGATAAAATGGAAACAAGAGGGAATGGGCCTTGATAATTTTGGATTGGATTATAAAAATCCTGATTTTGTAAAGTATGCTGAAAGTTATGGCGCAATTGGTCACCGGCCGACATCCGATGAGAACTTTAGAGAGATTTTATCAAAATGTTTAAATATGGATGGTGTTCATTTAATCGATTTAGCGGTCGATTATTCCTTAAATCATTCCATTTTAAATGTTTTACTGAAAGAAAAAACTTGTATACTTTAAGAAATGGAGTGGTATATACCCATAACAATTTTACCGGGTGTTGGATTTTTTATTCTTTCCACCTCTAATATTCTAATTGCATTAAATGATGAAATAAGGATTTTAAATACTGAAAAATCAAAATATAAAAAAATAATTTCTCAAAAATTAAAGCAGTTAATTAAACTAAATTATGCATTAATAATACAATACTGTTCAGGGTTATTATTTGTTTTAGGAGGTGTTTTAGGGGAGATAACAAAAAACAATAATTTAATTATATATACAGTTTTTATTGGGGTAATTTTTCTGAGTATTTCAATAGGGTTACTCATCCAATATTCTATTAATTCCTTAAAAATAAGACAAGAACATTTAAAATTATAAAATAAAAAATGCCGGATTATTATCAAAAATCAATAGAACTTCATCAGAAATTACATGGAAAAATTGAAGTAACTACGAAAACCACAGTAGCATCAAAAGAAGATTTAGCAGTTGTTTATTCGCCTGGCGTTGCTCAACCTTGTTTGGCAATTCAAGAAAATCCAGAACTGGCTTATGATTATACTATAAAAGGAAATTCTGTAGCAATAGTTTCTGATGGCTCTGCCGTTTTAGGGTTGGGGAATATTGGACCAAAAGCAGCTATTCCAGTAATGGAAGGCAAAGCCATGTTGTTTAAGCAATTTGGCGGAGTGGATGCTTTTCCGATTTGTTTGGATACCCAAGTTCCTCAAGAAATTATTGATACAGTAAAAAGAATAGCTCCCGTTTTTGGTGGCGTAAATTTAGAAGATATTTCTGCACCTCGCTGTTTTGAAATTGAGTTGGCATTGCAAGAAATTGGAATACCTGTATTCCATGATGATCAGCACGGAACAGCAATTGTAACTTTAGCAGGGATATTAAATTCGTGTAAAGTGCTGGATAAAAAAATTGATGAACTTAAAGTGGTAATTAATGGCGCAGGTTCTGCTGGTGTAGCAATCTCCAAATTATTACGGTGTATTAGTTTAGATCCTTCGCAATGCTTATCTGTTAAAGAAATAATTATTTGTGATAGTAAAGGAATCATTCATAAAAATAGAACAAACTTAAACCCAGTAAAAGAAGAATTACTATCGTATTCCAATCCTAATAATATTGAAGGTTCTTTACAAGATGCAATTAAAAATGCAGATGTATTTATTGGAGTAAGTAAAGGAAATATTTTATCGGCTGAAGATGTTAAAACGATGAATGTAAATCCAGTAATTTTTGCTTTGGCAAATCCAGAGCCTGAAATTACACCAGAAAAAGCTTATAAAGGAGGTGCAGCTATTGTTGCAACTGGAAGAAGTGATTATCCTAATCAAGTAAATAATGTATTGGCATTTCCAGGTATTTTTAGAGGAGCATTAGATGGACGGGCAAAAAAAATAACTCCAATTATGAAATTGGCAGCCGCTTATGCACTGGCTGATTATGTTGAAAATCCTACAAGAGATCGAATAATTCCTTCTTCATTTGATGAGGGCATTGCAAATAAAGTTTCAGATGCTGTTGCTAATTCGTGTTCTATTATATCAGCTCATAATCATAATAGAATTTAAAAATAAATTATGCTAAAAATAACATCACCTTACGATTTGAGCCTCATCAAAGAAATTCCTTTAGTAGGGAAAGCTAAGGTAGAAAATGCCTTAGCAATTGCTTATACATTGTTTCAAGATCAAAGTAAATGGATAGCTCCACATGAGCGGATTGCAATTTTAAAAAGAGCCGTTGCGATTATGGAAACCAGGATTGACGAATTAACCAAAACTGCCGCTCAAGAAGGCGGTAAACCACTGGTAGATTCTAAAATTGAAGTATTAAGAGCCATCAATGGAGTAGAAATAGCAGCAGAACATATCGGACAATTGAAAGGAGAGCAAATTCCTATGGGCCTAACAAAAGCTTCTGAAAATCGCTTAGGTTTTACCACTCGCGAACCTATTGGCGTAGTGAGTTCCATAAGTGCTTTTAATCATCCCTTAAATTTAATTGTGCATCAAGTGGTAACAGCAGTTGCTGCTGGTTGTCCAGTAATTGTAAAGCCTGCTTTAACCACACCTTTATCATGTTTAGCCTTAGTAGATATTTTAAAAGAAGCAGGTTTGCCAGATGGCTGGTGCCAAGCCATAATTTGTGAAAACGAAGCTGCTGAGGTATTAGTTACTGATAAAAGAATTAATTATTTCTCTTTTATTGGTTCATCAAAAGTGGGCTGGTATTTAAAATCAAAATTAGCACCAGGCACAAGATGTGCTTTAGAACATGGTGGAGCGGCTCCAGTAATCGTAGAAAAGGATGCTGATTTTAAAGAAATGTTGCCATCACTTTTAAAAGGAGGTTTTTATCATGCTGGACAAGTTTGTGTTTCTGTCCAACGAATTTTTGTGCATGAATCTATTTGTGAGGATGTTGCGAATCAATTGGCTGAAATGGCGAGTAAATTAGTTGTAGGCAATCAAATGGATGAAAAAACGGAGGTTGGACCATTAATTTTGCCAAGAGAAGTAGATAGAGTAGAAGAATGGGTAAATGAAGCCGTAGCTGGTGGAGCAAAAGTGTCTACCGGTGGAAAACGAATTTCTAATACCTGTTTTGAAGCAACTGTTTTATTAAACCCGCCAATGAATGCCAATGTATCTAAATTAGAAATCTTTGGCCCTGTGGTTTGTATTTATTCCTATTCGGATAGAGAAGAAGCCATCAAAATTGCCAATAGTTTGGATGTACATTTTCAAGCATCGGTATTTACGAAGAATTTAGATGTAGCTTTAGATTGTGTGAGAAAACTAAACGCAACCGCAGTTATGGTAAACGATCACACTGCATTTCGGGTAGATTGGATGCCATTTGGAGGTAGAGATTCATCAGGAATTGGAATGGGAGGTATTCAATATTCTATGCACGAAATGACACGAGAAAAACTAATGGTCATTAAAAGTAAAAGTCTTTGATACATTACAACATGAACTTAACAAAATATAAATCCCATTAAAACGGGCGTTTATTCAGGTCTTTAGCTTCAAATAAACCTACCATCAGACTCATCAATAATTCATAAATGAATCCAAAACAAATTTTCGCTGCATCATCAATACTTGCCATTACGTCAATTGTATTAATTTCTATTGAAGTTCCTGCTATACTATGGTTGTTTATAGTGATTGGTCCTCTAATAATTATTGGCATTGTAGATACCATTCAAACAAAACATGCTGTCAGAAGAAATTTTCCAGTTATAGGTAATTTCAGATACATGCTGGAAAAAGTCCGACCTGAAATTATGCAATATTTCGTAGAGACGGATACAGAAGGAGCTCCCATCAATAGATTATTTCGTTCGTTAATTTATCAACGGGCAAAAAAAGTAAACGATACCACTCCTTTTGGAACACAAATGGATGTTTATCGTGCGGGATATGAATGGGCGGATCATTCCATTTATGCAAAAAACCATACAGATTTAGCACACGAACCAAGAGTAATGGTTGGTGGTGCTAATTGTACAAAACCATATTCAGCAAGTATTTTAAATATTTCAGCAATGAGTTTCGGGGCGTTAAGTCAAAATGCTGTTTTAGCAATGAATACCGGAGCTAAGATTGGAAATTTTGCACACAATACAGGTGAAGGAGGAGTAAGTCCTTATCATAAACAACCCGGTGGTGATTTAATTTGGCAAATAGGAACTGGTTATTTTGGGTGCAGAACAAAAGATGGAAATTTTTGTCCAGATACATTTCAAAAAAATGCAACAATTGACAATGTGAAAATGATAGAGATTAAAATTTCTCAAGGTGCAAAACCAGGTCATGGAGGAATTTTACCAGCATCTAAAAATACGGAAGAAATTGCAGCAATTCGACATGTTGAAGCTCATACTGATGTGCATTCTCCTCCAGGGCATTCTGCTTTTTCTAACCCTGAAGAATTAATGCAATTTGTAAAACAGTTAAGAGAATTATCTGGTGGTAAACCAGTGGGTTTTAAATTGTGTGTCGGTAAAAAAGCCGAATTTGAAGACATGTGTAAAGCCATGATTTCTACAGGAATAAAACCAGATTTTATGACTATAGATGGTGGTGAAGGAGGGACAGGAGCAGCTCCAATTGAGTTTTCTAACTCATTAGGAATGCCTTTAAGAGATGGACTTTCTTTTGCTGTTGATACTTTACGAGGTTATGATTTGAAAAAAGATATTAAAGTAATTGCATCAGGAAAAATATTTAGCGGTTTTCATATCTATAGAGCAATAGCATTAGGGGCAGATATGGTTAGTAGCGCAAGAGCGATGATGATGGCGATAGGCTGCATCCAAGCATTGCAATGTAACACCAACACTTGCCCCGTTGGAGTTGCTACCCAAGATAAAAGTTTAATGAAAGGTCTGGTAGTTAGTGATAAAGCACAAAGAGTAGCAAATTTTCATCACGAAACCGTAAAAAGTTTTACCGAATTAATGGCTGCATGCGGGTGTACAGATTCAAGTCGCTTAAAACGCCAGGACATTAACAGAAGAGTAGGAATGAATAAAGTAATGAAGTATAATGAAATATATCCTGATGTTGAAGAAGGTTCATTCATCACTTAAAATATATTTAGTTCGTGCTAAGTATGTTCCGTTCTATGTAATTCCCATGCTACCAATGCGTTTTTATTGGTCATATTGTCGGATATAACTTTTGTGTTGGTATATCATATAATGAGATATCGAAGAAAGGTCAATTGGCTGATATTTAATAACAAGATACTCCGATGGCCGCTTTTTTCAAAGAAAAAAAATTCATGACAACCGGGTGCATTTCAAAATGTCGGTGGAAAACGTAGGCCGGATTTCCCAATCCGCCCTGTTTACAACCGGTTTGGTAAATCCGGCCTACCTTCTTACCGACATTTTTAAATGCACCTTGACAACCTCTTAGTCTTTAATAAAACAATATTTTTCCTCACTTGATTTTTCTTGATTGAAAATATAATCGTTAACAACGAGTTCTTTAAAATCAATGGGGTCAACAATCTTTTCTTTTACGATAATATGCGCCAACCGCCCACGGGCTTTCTTGGCGTTAAAAGAAATAATTTTTAATTGCCCATTCCTATTTTCCAAAAAATCAACATGAACGATCTTTCCTTTTAAAGCATCTTTTTTTATTGCATTAAAATATTCCTTCGATGCTAAATTCAGAACAATATTATTCTCTGTAATACTCAAGTCCTCATTGATCAATTCGGTAATAGCTTTACCCCAATATTCATACAAGTTCTTTTTTCGTCTATATTTCAATTTTGTCCCCATTTCCAACCGGTATGGCTGGATCAAATCCAAAGGTTTTAAAACACCATATAACCCTGACAACAAGCGGATATGTTTTTGGGCAAATCCTATTTCATTTTCATCAAAAGACGACGCTTCCAATCCCATGTATACATCGCCGTTAAATGCATACATGGCCTGTTTAGCGTTTTCAGGAGAAAACGGAACTTGGAACGAACGGAACTTTTCAACATTTAGGTCAGCTATTTTTTTACTCACCCCCATCAATGTTTGCAGGCTTTTTGAAGATTTCTTTTTTAAGTTAGCCACAAGTTCTTCACTCCTTTCCAACAGCCGAGGCTGAGAGTATTTAACATCCTTCAAAGGAGAAAAATCTAAAGACTTGGCAGGCGATAACAATACAATCATTTCTTTAATTGATTTAGAGCATGTTGGGGATTTAACTTCCGGCGAAAAAATGCCTCTTTTTTGATGACACGGCGTTGCGAAATTAGTCATGTAGTTATGGCTATACTCCCAATTCCCCGCCTTGTTTCATCAAAAAATAGACACTTTTTCACTCGAAACCTAAATCCCCAATATACTCTTATAGTCTTGTTCACAAATAACAAATTGGGAATTGTAAATTACGTATCGAGTGAATCCGAAGAAAATTTCCAATTTCCAATTCCTACTGTTCAAAATCATTTAGGAAACCCAATATTCTTTTTAGGCTTTTTCACTAATGAAAAAATATTATTAGCCAATTCGACAATCTTATCATAATCATCGGATTCAATAATTTTAGATTTCTTCATAATAAAATCTAAAAAATGTTTGGCGTTTTTATTGTCAAATTGCATGGAACATTCAAAATAAAACCCTAAGTCTTCGACAGCCATACAATGACAAAAAATTAATTTTTCTTTCCATATATCGTAAAAAACAATAAAACTGGGTCTCGGAAAAATATCATTGAAAATATTTAAAAATAAAGGCGACTCTAAAAACCGTTCGCTTTCGTAACCAAATATTTTAGCCTCATAAGCGGGATAGAACAACATCTGACAAGAGATATCGTGTTCTGATAATCTCCGACCAAGATGCATCAATTTTTTACTTAATAATTCAACTGGAATATGCGAATTATTAAAGTTGGCATAATTAATCCAGAAATGGGTTTTCAAATCGTAAAATTCAATTTCTTCCTTTTTCCCGATCCGGAGCTTGTAATCAAATCTGCTGTGCCCCGGCACAATATAACCAGGATAATAAAATTTAAAACCTTTTTCCTGACCAAACTCTATTTCCCTGAGCATGGTGTAAATCCCAAGGCTGTAATTTGAATAGGCCGGATCATATACCCCTTTGATGCTGGCTATGCTGTTTTCGCCAATATCAAAGATGCTGAATGCTATCAATTTTCGGCCATGATAAACTTCCACATTGAAGGAATCGAAAATATTAGTTAAGTGGTCATCTTGCAAACTGTTGACCAAAGTAGGAGCTATCGTGCCATTAAAGTTATGGCGGTATTTTTGATAAAGCCTTTCTTTTGAAGCGGTGATTTTTGCTGGTTTCACCACTACCCTAAATGAGCTTTCTACCTTGTGTTTGATTTTCCTTAAACTCTTCCGAAATTCAGATTGCCCCAAAGGCAGCCTAATCCAGATCGGAGAATACAGTTTTTCTTCAAAAAAAATAAAATGGCTGGTGAACACAATCTGCCCTAACCTATACCACCCTTTGCCCAGGTAGGCATCCAATTCTTCCCCACTGATAGAATCCAAGAAATGTTTTTCAGTAAACATTAGAGTGATTGTAGGATTAGCAGATGTAGCGTACTTTTGTTATTTTAAAGAAGGTCACACGCTATTCTGAAATTTAAAGACCAAAAAAATCTATTTTTTATGAAACGTCAAATTATTCTTTGTTTTCTTTTTTCATTTTCTTTTTTCATTACAGTTCAAGCACAGGAAACCACGGCTGTTCGCCAGCCAGATGCTACCACGATCCAAAAACAGCGGGACGGAGAAGTTCTTGGTTTTCAATATTCGTTGAGAAGGTTTGAAACTGCGTTAAAAGAAAAAGACCAACAATCAGTGATTGACCTAAAAGGCGACCTCGTAACTGCCATGGCAAAAAGGGTTGCTTTGATGGAAACTGAATACTCATCAGACAAATCCCAAAAGGATCAACTCAACAAGCAAAAGGAAATACTGAAAACCATCAAAGAATATTCTTTTTCAAACATCGACAAGAACCAAGATGAAGCAATAACGTACCTGCGAAAATTGCAGCAATTTGCCATCCTGATGGAAAGCAATTTTGAAACACATTGACATAAATGTCAGTATATCAATTGTTTACGATCTCATTTAAACCAATTCAATACCACCAAGGTGTCAAATTTCCGCTAGGCTTCAATCTCTTCTGAATCATCAAAACTAAATATCAACAGACATTAGATTATCTCTTCCAGCAGCTTCCAATGTTCCAAAGGGTTGGACCAAAAGCTTTTAAAAAAGACCTCACTAATATTATCGCCCTTTCGGAGATCTTGGATCATCCAGAAACCAAGTTTCCTTCAATCCACCTAGCAGGAACCAACGGAAAAGGGTCTGTGGCCCACATGCTGGCAGCGGTTTTTACAGCTGCTGGATTTAAGACAGGGCTATACACTTCTCCTCACTACAAAGATTTCAGGGAGCGGATCAAGATCAACGGTCAATTGATCCCAAAGCAACGCATAATTGATTTTGTAAAAGACAACAAACAAATCTTCCAGACCATCAATCCTTCTTTTTTTGAATGGACAGTTGCGCTTGCCTTTGACTATTTTGCCGAAGAACAGGTAGATATTGCCATTATTGAAACTGGCCTGGGAGGCCGGCTTGATTCTACCAATATCGTGCAGCCGTTGTTAACGGTTATCACCAACATTGGATATGACCACACTCAATTCCTGGGCGATACCCTTCCTTTAATCGCAGCTGAAAAAGCTGGCATCATGAAAGAAAATACACCTGTGATTATTGGGGAAACGCACCCTGAAACAGTTCCAGTTTTCCAACAAAAAGCCCAGGCATTAGGAGCTCCCATCACTTTTGCTGATAAAATATATAAAGTTAAAAACACATCAGCGAGGAATGGCTATTCGTCATTTGAAGTAACGATTAATGGAAAACCAGCCTATAGAAAATTGAATTTGCAACATATGGGCGGGTTTCAAAAAAACAACCTTGCCACCCTCCTTGCCACGCTTGAAGTATTCCATAAGAACTATCCCGCCTGGTTCACCGATCTTGCCGGTTCTATTACAGATGGGCTTTCCAATTTAAAAACCTTGACCAATTTCATAGGCAGGTGGGAATACATTAGCGAAAGCCCTCCAGTTCTTGTTGACAGCGCGCACAATGAAAGTGGTATCAGACGATTAGTGCAGGCTCTTGGGGAATTGGAATTTCGACATTTACACTTTGTGCTTGGGGTTGTTTTCGATAAATCCCATGACAAGACTTTGGCTCTTTTACCTAAAAACGCTACTTATTATTTTGTAAAGGCTAATATTCCCCGTGGCATGGATGCACACGAATTGAAAAAAGAAGCCACAAAACATGGTTTGCATGGAAAAGCTTATACTTCCGTAAGGCGGGCTTTGGCATCTGCTAAAATGAGGTGCAACAATAACGATTTGATTTTTGTTGGGGGGAGCATATTTGTGGTAGCGGAGGTCGTTTGAAGAATTAAAAACCTATATCTCTTCATTTGTACAAGCCCCCTCAACTCCGCCACAGATACAACTTCCGCAGGATGAATTCAAGTGGTCAAAATGATTTTTGGTTTTCATCTTTTTTGCCATTATCTGCACCACTACCCAGCCAGCACAAAGGAAAGCCACTGACAATACTGGAATTATATATTTAATCATTGATCTAAATATTAATCACTACGTGGCACTTATGAACTAAACAAACCGGCAAATCCCATAAATGCCATGGAAAGGATGCCGGCAATTATTAAATTAATAGCTGTTCCTTGTATTACATCGGGAATATTTAATATCCTAGTTTCTTCCCGGATCCCCGCCAATAATACCAATGCCAATGTCACTCCTGCTCCTGCTCCTAAGGCATAAATCATTCCCTCAATAAAACCATAACCTTTGTTGGTAGAGAACAATGCCAAACCAAGAATGGCACAATTCGTAGTAATTAACGGCAAGAATATACCCAAAGCCCTAAACAAATCAGGGCTTAATTTTTTAATGGCCATTTCAACAAACTGTACTGAACTGGCAATAACAATAATAAAGCTAATTAATCTTAAATAAGGAGCATAAATCAGTACCCAGGTATTCAGAACATAAGCAGCAGAAGCCGTTATCAGCATTACAAATATATTTGCCAAACCCAGACGAAATGCGGTTTCAAACTTTCCTGAGACTCCAAGAAAAGGACATAGCCCTAAGAAGTAGGACAAGGTGAAATTATTAATCAATAATGCTGAAACAAATATCCAAATTAAATTTTCCATTCTACTTTTGTGCTTGGTTAGGGAGTAGGCAATAAATAAGCTACCTAATTTTGCGAAGTTATTTTTTCTTGTAAAAGTGCTTGAAAAACTAAGAATAGTGGGGCTAAGTAGGTGAACTCAAATAATCGACACTTTTGGCGGCCTCTTTTTCCGCCATACTTTGTTAAAAAAAATGACCGTAGCTATGGCTATGCTAATTTTTTTTGCCTTGTCTGACGAAAAAACCTGCCTGCCGGTAGGCA
>JAJCYI010000126.1 GCA_029263015.1 Saprospiraceae bacterium
GAAAATGTTACGTACCTACGGCACGAAAAATACCGTTGGTTTGGCATTGCTACCCATGTTCCGTCCCTAACGGGACAATCAAAGGACAGAAACCGCCATAGGCTCTTGATTGTCAAGGATTATTATCCAGAACTCACGTTAGAGAAAGGGTTGGGGTTGGCCTATTTCGACTATATATATTTCGATCCAAACCTAGAAAGCATTCGTAAGGAGCAGGCTTTCAAGGACCTGATGGAAAAGCATTTTCCAGGGCAGGTATATGAGGGTGAGCAAGCCATCAATAGTTCGGAACCGATTTATTTTAAGGAAAACTGCCTCCTGCTGGCGGATTTTTACGAAAGCGAGGGCGAGGGCGAGCGGGCGAAGTGGCTGCGGGAGAAAGCGAAATCAATGAATAATGAGTAATGAACAACGAACAATTCATTACTCGTTGTTCATTACTCATTATTCATTAAAGCCTGAAGGGCGTTTGCCATGTTTGACCAGGAGAAGCGCTTCTTTTCCTCTTTGACTCCAGCAGTCAGCTCTTCCATTTTTCCATTTTTATAAAAGTCAAAAATAGCATTAGCGATGGCTTGTTCATTCACGGGGACGACATAACCAGCTTTGCCGTGGGGAACGATCTCTGGCAAGCCTCCAACTTCCGTTACCACCATTGGTTTATCGAAATGATAGGCCATTTGTGAAATGCCACTTTGAGTAGCTGTTTTGTATGGTTGAACGACCAGATCGGCAGCGCCGAAATAATAGCGCACATCTTCATTTGGGATGTAGTCTGATTTTATAATCAGTTGATCTTCAATGCCTAATTCTTTGATGAGTTGCTCGTAAAACTCCTGATTGCCGTAATACTCACCAGCGACCAATAATTTCAAATCCATTTGCCGGAGGCGTTCGTCAGCCATTGCTCTTAGCAGTAAATCCAATCCTTTGTAATCGCGGATGAATCCAAAAAAGAGCAGGTAACGGTATTTAGGGCCAAGTCCCAATTTGGCAATTGCTTCCTCGCGACCGCATATTTCGCCATAAGTATCGTAAATAGGGTGGGGGATGAACTTCGCAGGTTTGGAGGTGAAAGTTGCAATGTCGTCCAGCACCGATCGGGACATGGCAATGAATGCGTCAGTCGAGCTGACAAAATATTTGGTAAACAGCCGGTCCCCCGGCCTCGATTCGTGCGGGATGATGTTGTCGGCGATGCAAATGACTTTTGTGTGGTCGTTGCTTTTTGCGATATGCTGAATGGAACCTAAACTTGGCCCCATGAATGGCAGCCAATACCGGGAAATAATCAGGTCGGGTTTGAGTTTCTTTATTTCCAGTCCGACAGATAGCCAGTTTAGTGGATTGATAGCGTTTATTTTGGAGTGGATGGTCAGGTCAGCAGGTGCGGGGTCGTCAGTAAACTGTGTTTTGCCAGGAAAAAAAAAATTAGGGTATTGCAAAAAAAAACTATAAATAACTACCTCGTAACCAGTATTTTGAAGCTCGATTGCCAAACGTTCGCTTGAAGCTGCGATACCGCCACGGAGCGGGTGGGCCGGTGTGAGGAGGACTATTTTTTTCATTTGTATCGTTGCAACATCGAGGAAGTTCGAAACTTCCTCGATGTTAGTTCACATCATACCCTTTTTTCAACTACGTACTTATTTCGTGTATTGGAATTGCGCACTAAGAGTTCAGCCAAAAAGCCAGTGACAAATAGTTGGGTGCCCATGATTAAAGTCAGGATTCCAAAATAAAATAATGGGCGGTCGGCGATTCCGTACTCGTTGTCAATGAGTTTTTCATAACTCAAATAAGCGAGAATGGCGAAACCTGCCATAAAAAACAAAGTGCCCAGCGTGCCCAAAAAGTGCATGGGTTTTTTACCAAACCTGCCGATAAAAGTAATGGACAGCAAGTCGAGGAAACCAGTCACGAGGCGGCTCATCCCAAACTTGGAATAGCCGTATTTCCGTGCCCGGTGCTCCACCACTTTTTCACCGATATTGCGGAAGCCAGACCACTTGGCCAGCAGCGGTGTATATCGGTGCATGTCACCAAACACCTCGATGCTTTTCACCACGGTGAGCTTATAAGCTTTCAGGCCACAGTTGAAATCATTGAGCTGGATACCGCTGATCTTGCGGGTGACGGCATTGTAAAGTTTTGATGGGATGCGTTTGGAGAGTGGGTCGTGGCGTTTCTTTTTCCAACCTGAAACAAGGTCAAAACCTTCCTTGGCGATCATGTGGTACAATTCGGGAATTTCTTCGGGGCTGTCCTGCAAATCAGCATCCATTGTGATGACGACATCTCCCTGGGCAGTGTCAAAACCCGTGAACAGCGCGGCGGATTTACCGTAATTCCGGCGGAATTTCACTCCTTTTACATTTGGGTTCCCTTTACTCAACTCCTCGACGACTTGCCACGATTTGTCTTTACTACCATCATCCACCATGATAATTTCATAAGTGAACTTATGCTCCGCCATCACACGGCAGACCCAGGCCTCCAACTCTGGGAGGCTTTCTTCTTCATTGAATAACGGGATGACGAGGCTTATATCCATTTTGGTAGTTGGCAGTTGGTTTGTTGGTTCACTCGCACGACATAATTTCCAATTTCAGAACAACTTCTATTTATTCTTTAGAAAAGAAGCGATCATATAAGAAAAAAGAAACCCTGGTATCAACATAAATGCCATTCGGAAAAACACGCTCCCCAGCGTCATTTCGAGATCTTCCCTATTGATCTTTTGATCAGCGGCTTTTTCCAGCATTTCCTTTTGCATGTCGATCAGGCCGTTGTCCACATAATTGAACATAATAAAAATGAACAGGTGGAATATGACCATGGCCAACACCCAGGTCAAGAAACTGGCTTGGATGGCTTCCTTTTTGGAAATCTCATCACCCTGACTTTCCCTGACTTTTCTTGTGGCGATGACCATGCCAACCATCGGTATCAGGAGCGAAGCCCAAAACACGAGCGGGTTGAACAAATTTGATTTATCGGCTGAATAAAATAACAACAGGTACAGCACGATTGCTGCACCTGTTATAATACCGTATTTGATAGGTGTTTGTTTCATCCAAATTTTTGCGCAAAGTTATGTTTTTGGTAGGCTAATAACTTCCCGATTTGATGATGACTCTTTTTCCGGAATTATGCAAATGGTGGTGGGTCTTTTTTCAAAACAGCACCGGTAATCAGAGATGTTACTACGCCAACAATTGTAAACATGAAAATAACGACGATGGACATAAAGATAGGGCTCGTAAAGAAGCTCATCATACCCTCCATTTGTTCCATTTGTTCATCGGAGGTACCTTTTTCCATGGCTTGATCCATTGCTGATTCCTTAATTAACTCAAGGGCGCCTGGATCGACGAAATTGAAAAAAATTATTACGTAAACCGCTGATATTATGGCAACTACCAATGCCGTAAGCGTACCCATTCCAACTGATCTGCCCATGGTTATGTATCCTCCCAGCTCATTTTCTTTATGGTGTTTAATGGCCATGATGATACCGCCAATTAATATGGCATAACTCACGAAACTTGCTATGGTATTGCCTGTGCCACCTTGTTCACTGTAATCTACGACGTCAAACACATAGAATATCAGTCCAATTATAATGCTGATTCCTGCTGCATATGCGCCATATTTCATAGCAGTTGGTCGGACAGGGACTTGGGAAGGATCGGGAACGTTGGAAGTGTTGTCTAAAGTTGTCATATGAATAGTGTTTTAGAAGGTGAAAATTAATATCACCGTGTAATTAAGATTGTTCAAGCTTTTGTGCCATGGTTTTTCGATGAACAAAAAGATTATTCCACCAAATGGTCTTCTAAGGAATGAGATTTAAATAAAGTGTAGTTGTATACTTTATTTAGAACTCATTCCTAAACCCGATCATGCTCTTAACACTGATTCAAAAAGGTTCTCAGTTCATGACAAGATCTTTTCCTTTGGCCACCGCTGTCACTTTGCCTTTCAGCCGGCTGCCAATCAAAGGTGAGTTTTTTGATTTCGACAAAATGTCTTTTTGCTCAAATGTCCATTCAAGCTGTGGATCGAACAAAGTTAGGTCGGCAGGTTCGCCGACAGCAATAGTTTTCATTGGGAGGCCTAAAACCTTCCGTGGGCCGAATGCTATTTTTTCAATAATTTCCTCAATGGAAAGCTTTTTGTGCAGTGCCGAATTTGCAAGTGAAAAGGCTGTTTGCAAACCGATGGCACCAAATTCTGCAAAAAGGAATTCCAGATTTTTGACTTCAGACTCCAGTGGCGTGTGGTTTGAAGTGATGCAGTCGATGGTACCATCTTTTAATCCTTGGATCAACGCTTTTTGGTCGCTTGCCCTCCGTAAAGGCGGCAGCACTTTGAAATTGCTGTCAAAATCCGATAGTGCTGCATCGTTGAAAGCAAGGTTCAAGGCCGCCACAGAAGCAGTTACTTTCAATCCTTTTTTCTTCGCCAATCGGATAAGCCGCACCGATTCAGCAGTAGATATGTTCAGCAAATGAAGATTGGAACTTGTGTATTCTGAAAGGTAAATATCCCGCTGCACGACCAATTCTTCCGCCATGGAAGGAATGCCCCGCAAACCCAATGAGGTACTCACTACTCCTTCATGCAGCTGTCCGTGTTGGGCCACATTTTTGTCGAGCGGCTGGTTGATGATGACGCCGTTAAACGGTTGCACGTATTGCAATGCCCGCATCATCAAACCACTGTCCTGAATCGGGTTTTTACCATCTGAAAAAGCGATGGCCCCCGCTGCCCGCATATCGTACATCTCAGTAATATCCTTGCCTGCACAATCGTCGGATATAGCACCGATTGGCAAAAAATCTACTATGCTGTTTTTTGAACTATTTATTACATATAAAACCTCTGACTTAGAATGGATAGGAGGGTAAGTGTTTGGTAAACAGGCCATTGAAGTGTAACCTCCTGCCAAGGCTGCTTTTTCGATTGATCTAAAATCCTCCCTGTGCTCGAACCCTGGGTCGCCCACTTGTGTACCAATGTCAACCCATCCCGGAGACACATAGGCACCATTGGCGTCGTAAACTTTAGCATCCTGGACTCCCAGCCGTTTGCCTATTTGTTTGATCTTACCGTCTATGATGAAAATGTTGATTTTTTCGCCATTGTATTTGGAGGCGGGATCAACGAGGATGGCATTCTTTATCAGCAGCTGCATTAAGAGGATTTGGCCGCAAAAATAAAGGGCGGAGGTAAGAAGTAAAAAGTAAAAAGTAAAAAGTTGTGGTCGGTGATGCTAAAATATTTCTTGTGAAGAACTTATCAGGGACATTATTGCTCCACAAGTAAATTATTGACAGGGAGGGACCAGTTAGCAGATCAGACAGCCGTGTAACCTGGTTGGATCGTTTGGGCGACAGTCTGATCGAGAGCAATTGTGCAATAAAAAAAATGGGCACCTTATTAAGGCGCCCATCAAAATTGAATTAGTATGAAAAAACTCTTTATTGTGCGTTTTGAGGGAAGGACTGGTTTCTTTATTTATGGGTTGGCTAAGTAGGTGAACTCAAATAATCGACACTTTTGGCGGCCTCTTTTTCCGCCATACTTTGTTAAAAAAAATGACCGTAGCTATGGCTATGCTAATTTTTTTTGCCTTGTCTGACGAAAAAACCTGCCTGCCGGTAGGCA
>JAJCYI010000127.1 GCA_029263015.1 Saprospiraceae bacterium
AAACCCGATTTTAACTATCAATAAGGCTTTAAAAATACCTTATCGATAAATAAACCAGGGTTGCTTCCAAATGTCATGTTTTACTGGTATTCTCAAACAAATCCCCGGTTTAAAAAGTAGTAAAGTCGAGATAAGGAACAATGCATAAATAAATTGACGTTCTTGGGTGGTTTATTTTTGAACTGTTCCTAAGCCGTTTGACTACCAAACGTTTTCCAAATCTTTGCCAGAATATTTATGGTCACGCTGTGTCCAATAAGTATCAGGATGCCGCTTCAATTGCAAAGAATCCTTGTTGAACAGCTTGGAAATGAGGGCAATAGGAAACAGAAACAGGTAGAAAACGATGGATAGCAATACCCTAGACATTACCCAGCCCATCACTTCCGCTAATTTGTACCAAGCCCAATTGATCCAATTGGCAGCAATCGGAATAAACGCACCGATCAGCCCGATCGCTACTGCTGCAGTGACCAGCCCTTTTGTACCGTTTATGAACCACAGCACCAGCAGCCCCGTCATGATGACCAAGCAGGTCTGTTGCTGTTTTCCTTCAATGTTTATATTTTGCATTTTTAGAATATTTAGATTTTAGACAATAGCCCTGCTGACAGGCAGGCTTTAGACCATTTTAAATCTCCAGTAAAACAATTGGATGAGTTGGAAGGCACCACGCCAAGGCTGTGCTGCCCCAACTTTGTCAGTCTTTTAAAACCGCAATGCCTAATTCGCATTGTTTTCTAAAATAGGGTATAAATAAAAGGAGCGACAGCACTACTGCCACCAATGACGATGAGTACGCCGATCAGCAATAACACGAAGATGACTGGAAACAGCCACCATTTTTTTCTTTCTTTCATAAAATTCCAGAGGTCTTTCAAAAAATCCATATCTATTGTTTTTTGACCCGTCTTTGCTTTGGGGTGGTGTTCAGCAAGAAGTACAAGCCAAGGTTTATGAGTAATTTTTCCTAAAATCTAGACAAGCTCTTAGTCCGCCACCGCGAAAAGTATTGTTTCCTCATGGTGGATGGTATAGTGCCCCAGGTAAAATTTATACCCCAAGCCCATGCCATGCAAAAATTGAGGGATGGTAAAAAAGTCGTCCAAGTCGTGATAAAGAGCGACCGCCAAGACTGGCTTGAAACGTTTGATCGTTTTTTCTGCCCCTTTTAGCGCTGAAAGTTCTGCGCCTTCTATGTCCAGTTTAATAAAATTTATTTTCTCCAACCCATCCCGCTCGACGAGGCCATCTATCGAAAGCGTTTTCGTTTTTCCAGTATAAGCGTCGGCTTCGTCAAAGAATACCTTGCTGGCAGGGCCATTATCAATGTAAAAAATATCTTGCCCACTTCCTGAATCGAGCGCGTTTTCCACTACTTGTATCCGTGGTTCAAGCTCAGGGTTCAGGGCCAGGTTTTTCCCCAAGATGTTCAAATTCCCTGGGATGAACTCAAAAGTAAAAACTTTGCCTTGCTCTCCTGCTTTGTCGGCAAAGTACAATGCCGTATCGCCCCAGCACCCTCCGCCATCAATCACATAATCGCCCGGTTGGGCTTTCACATGAATGCTTTTGCCCTGGTATTCATATTGTTTTAAAATAAAATCGGTATAGATTCCCTGGCTGTTGAAGTATAGTTCGATGGGATAACCCACTTCGTTGAGCCGGTGTTTGTACAATCGGAATATCTCAAATCCAGGGTCAATCACATCCGTCGTATCGGCCAATGTTTCCACTTTTTTGATACCTTCCCAATAGGCCGGGGAACTCAAAGGAAGTTTCACCCTTGTATTTCCCAATACCCGATATGCGCCGATGTCCAACAAAAGTTCTTTTGATTGTTCGTCCTCCAAAATGGAATAGAGGAAAGAAAAAGCATCCGAAACTTCGTCCAAATGGCCCACCACGTCCTCAAAAAACGAACTGCTGTACCTGCCGACTTTGCGGAGCACGCCCCTGGCAGATGTGCGTATCGTATCTTTTATGCCAGCCAATGCCGCCCTTTTGGCCAACCGATACCGATCGGCATTGTCGGTAAAATGGTTGGGGAGGTTGGAAAAAACCTTTTCTCTTAATCGGTCCCTGAATTGTTTCGTCACCGTGGTCGCTTCCGTCATTGCATTGATGTATTTGAGGGGGAAAATGGGCTTTTTACTGAAATATGAGTTTTGGGGAAATCGGTGAAAATTAAGTGGTGTATTGTTTTATCGGCAGGGGCTTGGATAGAACATGAAAAACGCTTTGTTCGGCACAGTCTATATGTTCTTTTTTATTTTATCCAAGAGTAATTTTCCTCTGTGCTGAATAAATTCTATAAATCTATCTTCATTCCAAATCTGTTCCTCACTTGGGATTAGATGCCTTTTTGTATATGTATTTTTATTTTCTACATGATTCTCCACCCATTCCTGAAAAGGTTTACCATTTTTCAAACCTCGATTTGTTCCAGAATCAAGTAATTGATAATTCTTTATACTATTTATCTTGTCCCAATCATATCCTTTTTGTAACAAAATTGATATTGGCATCACATGGTCGATATCTTGATTTCTGATTGTTTGGCTTTTGTCATAGATTAAATAAAACAAAAATATTCGGTCAAGTTCTTTCAACCTGTCTTCATTGTACTCTAATGAAAAAATGACTGGATGCCCTCTATAGGTATTAAATATTTCCGAGGTTGGAAATTTATTGTTTTTATGGGTTTTTATTAACTCAAGTATTTTTCGAACCCCTGTTTTGTATGGTATCCAACCTGCCCCTTTGCTTCTAAACACTCCATTTAGCAAGGAGTTATAAATCCAAATTTTCATCTCAAAAAAATCTATATTTCCTGAATCAAAATTGTCAAAATAGATTTTAATCTTAGAATTTTTTATTTCTTTATGATAAAGATGATAGGCTATAAAAAACAAAGGAACAAATGATCTATTTCCATCTTTATAGTAGTTATATAATTCCGAGTGAATTAAAAAATCTTTTAAAGATTTTAAAATCGCTTTAATCCTTTCTTTGTTCTTGATTGCAAAATCAGCATCTTTTGCTTCTATTGAAGCCATTTCTTTTTTATGATTGTCCTGCAATAAAAATATAAGTTTTATCAAATTATCTTGAGACAAACCAATCTCCTCATACTCTTTCAAGATATCCTCTAAAAAAGATTCCATTTCCCATGCAAACCCCTTTAATATAGATGCCACCAAATCAAATGGAGACAATTTTGTTCCTCCATCATTAAGTCTTCTAAATAATTCTACAATCTTTTGTTTATTTGCGACTTCATCAAAAGTCTTATTAATTATCACTTTTGAAATACCAAGCGATTCCGCAGTAATGACGTTTTTATAGAATGCTTTCACATTTTTCCTTATATGAATTTCACGATCCTCAACGGATATTTTTTGAATTTTGATTATTTCATCTGCTACTTGATCTTCGTCATTAGTATCTTTTAATCGCCTTAAAAGACTACTTGCCAAATACCAATTATGGTCTTTTATTTTTCTTTCTTCATCGTCTTTAGATTTATTTGGAAGGTGCAATTTGTTGTTCTCAAATTTAAATTCAAATTGTGAATTGTAGTTACTGTACAAATCAAAATACATTACTTTTCCATTTATACTGCCCTTTAAACCTATGTAAAATGATTGTAGCCTTTGCTGTCCATCAATAACAAAAAACTGTTGCTGTGTAAGTTTGTCAACTGCACGAGAAGGAATAAAACTACCATCTTTAGTGAACGGCCGATAATTGAATAAAGGTTTACTTCCTTTTTCTTCTTCGATAACCATAATTCCGCCAAATGAATCTCCCTTTAAAAGAGTATCAAAAAGTAGTTCCATTTTTATTTCATCCCATACCAATTTCCTTTGAATTACGGGTAAAACAAATCTCTCATCTTCTATTTCATTTATTACGTCAGATATCCTATTTGATTTCCAAATTGCCATTTTACGATTCTTTGTATTGTTTTTTTAATTGTATCGAACTTACTCATAAGTAGAGTAAACGCACCCATCACCTAATCCAATTTAAACTCTTCCTGCCAATTGTCTTTCTGGTCCCACTCAGGCTGGGCTGTTTTCTCAAACAGGTAATTGCCGATCACGAGGTAGTCCATTTCGGTACGCATGAAACAACGGTACGCATCGTCGGGGGTGCAGACTATCGGCTCGCCCCGCACATTGAAGCTCGTGTTCACGACCACCCCATATCCAGTCTGTTGTTTGAACTTGTCAATCAGTGTCCAATAGCGGGGGTTGGTCTCTTTATGGACGGACTGCACCCTCGCCGAAAAGTCAATATGCGTGATGGCGGGCATGTCCGAGCGGTTGATGTAAAGCCTGTCCATGAGCGGCAACTCAAAATAATTGTCGGGCAGTTCTGCCTTGCGCTCTTCTTGTATCGGCGCCACCAAAAGCATGTAGGGCGAATCCGAATCGAGGTTGAAATACTCCTGGGAATCCTCTGCCAAAACAGAAGGGGCGAAAGGCCGGAAACTTTCCCGGTACTTGATTTTCAGGTTGAGTTTTTTCTGCATGTCCTTGTTCCTGACATCACCGATGATGCTCCTGCCGCCCAGCGCCCGGGGGCCAAATTCCATCCTCCCCTGCATCCATCCGATGGCATTCCCTTTGGCAATGTACCCAGCAGCCGATTCGGCCAATTTGTCGAAATCATCGAACTTGGTAAAGACCGCTTTGTATTTTTTGGCCATCTGCTCAATGTCCAAATACGAGTATTCCGGGCCCAGGTAAGAGCCTTCCATGCTATCCATTTTGCCGTTCAAACGGCGGTCTTGTTTGAAATACAGATAGTTGGCCGCCAGCGCAGCCCCAAGCGCACCCCCAGCATCACCAGCCGCAGGCTGGATAAAAACATTTTCAAAAATCTTGCGCTCCAGCAGCTTTCCATTGGCCACGCAGTTGAGTGCCACTCCGCCTGCCAGGCAGAGATTTTTCGACCCTGTAATCCGTTTCGCTTCTTCGGCCATCAGGAAAACCACCTCCTCCGTTATCTGTTGGATGGTAAGCGCCAAGTCACAATGGTGCTGCTCCATTTCATCCTCTGGTTTTCTTGTCGGAAAGCCAAATAATTTTTTCCACTTGCGGTCCTTTACCATACGGAGCCCTGCTGCATAGTTGAAATAATCCTGGTTGAGCCAGATCGAACCGTCTTCTTTGATGTCGATCAATTCTTTTTTGATGATGGCTTTGTACTTTTCAATTTCTGGTGAAACGGGGTTGCCATAAGGCGCAAGTCCCATCAATTTATATTCACCTGAATTTACCCTAAAACCCAAAAAATAGGTAAATGCTGAATACAGCAGCCCCAGGGAATGTGGGAAATGCAGTTCCTTCACGATTTCCAAATCCTTGCCCTTGCCGTAACAGATGGAAGCCGTGGCCCATTCGCCCACACCGTCGAGGGTGAGGATGGCCGATTCTTCAAAATTACTTGGGTAAAATGCACTCGCAGCATGTGACAAGTGGTGCTCGGGAAAGAGCATTTTTACTTTCTTTTTAGAGAAATCCTGAATCTTCTCCAGTTCCTCATAAATGACCCTTTTGAGGAACATTTTTTCCCTGAGCCAAACGGGGATGGCCGTGATGAAAGAACTCAGTCCTTTTGGTGAAAAACCATAATAGGTCTCCAATAAGCGCTCAAATTTGAGCAGCGGTTTGTCATAAAAAACGATGGCGTCCAATTCATCTATGCTGAACCCTGTCCATTCAAGGCAGTATTTTATGGCATTGGTTGGGAAACCAGGATCCTGCTTTTTGCGGGTGAAGCGTTCCTCTTGGGCTGCCGCCAACACCTTTCCATTTTCGGTGATCGCCGCGGCAGAGTCGTGATAAAATGCTGAAATTCCTAAAATCTTCATATTGAATAAAGTTGATTTTTGCGTAAAAACGGAGGATTAATTTGTGGTGTAAAAATGAGATTAATTTGTAATATAAAAATGAATATAATCTTCCTCGATCGGATCGGCTAAGCGCCGGTCCGATCGGGAACAGCGATCGAGAGCGGCATTTTTCATTCTATGCCCATCCGCTCAAGCCAATCCTCCAGCACGACGAATATCCAAATCCTGGACCAGAGGTAATCATTTTTTCCAGTTGAAAAGTCATGCCACAATCGATCTAGTAAATGAGGTGGAATTAGGCCACGCTCATTGAAATTATCTATCTGTTGTTTACAAAAAGCACTCAGTTCACTTTTCATCCAGACTTTCCACGGCAGATTGAATCCTACTTTTGGCCTGAATACCACCTCGTCGGGGAGCAATGGGTGGAGCGAATCCACGAGCAGTTTTTTTGTAAAAGTAAGTGGCTTCAACCTATCGGGGATTTGCACCACATACTCAACCAGGTCATGGTCGAAAAACGGAACACGGACTTCGAGGGCATGCGCCATGCTGAATTGGTCGGTATCCTTTAGTAACACATTTTGGGTATAAGTTGAAATGTCGGCGACGGTAAGTTGGCTGAGAAGGGGCATTTCAGCAATGCCCTCTTGTGCCTGAATCAACTCTTTCACAGCATCATAAGGCTGACCACTCCCGTTAAACAACATTTTACCCAACTCTCTATTTGTCAATACTTTACGAAAGGCTGGATAAACATCTTCGATGGCTCCGCTCGGTGCATTTGCCAGCTCACTGAAACGGCCTCGTTGGTGGCTTTTCAAAAACAAATTGGCGATGGCGGCACCAGCCCTTCGAACCCCCAAAGGCATGTGCCAGAGGATCGGATTCTTGTGCAACCGGATAAAATTTCCAAACAGTGGGTAGCCTCCAAACAACTCATCGCCCCCAAGACCTGACAGGGCGACTGTGACCCCAGCTTCCTTCGTCTTTTTGGAAACGACATAAGTATTCACCCCATCGCCAGAGGGCGAATCCATTGATTTCAAGGCCTCCGGCAAAGCATCCAGAAAATCACTCGGCTTGAGCAGTATCGGATGGTGGCTGGTTTTGTATCTTTTGGCAACGAGGCTGGAATATTGGCTCTCATCGTATTTCTTTTCTTCAAAAACCACGGAAAAAGTTTCAACTGGCTGCTCTGACACTTGCGCCATCAGTGCCACTATGGCCGAAGAATCTATGCCCCCTGAAAGAAAAGCGCCCAATGGGACATCGCTCACCAACCTTCGCTCCACCGATTGTAACATCAGGCGACGGACATTTTTTTTCACCACATCATAGTTTGAGAAATCGGGGTGCTTGCCATTTTCAACGTTCCTCTTTCCGCTCAAATCCCAATATTTCTCTTCTGTCAAAATGCCATTTTTGAAAATAGCAAAAGTGCCCGGCTTAAGCTGCCGCAAATTTTCTATCATCGTATTCGGGGCATGTACAGTCTGATAGGTGAGATAGTCGTAAAGTCCTTTCTTACTGAGTTTCCGGTCTACTAAACCGCTGGCCAATACAGCCCTTATTTCAGATGCAAAGATCAATTGCCCATCTTTTTCACAATAATACAATGGTTTGATCCCAAGCCTGTCGCGGGTAATGAACAGGCTTTTTTCATGGTCATCCCAAACTGCAAAAGCGAACATGCCAGCAAAATGATCCAGGCACTTCTCTCCCCAACGCATATAAGCGGCAAGCACTACTTCCGTGTCGCTTTTGGTGCGGAAAGGATGTCCCGTCAGTTTGTTGCGGACTTCCCGGTAATTGTAAACCTCTCCATTGAATATGAGTGCATATCTTTTATCGGCACTCCAAAACGGCTGGTTGGCTTCTTCCGACAGGTCAATAATGCTCAACCGAAGGTGTGCCAATGCTATGTCACCGTTCAAAAAGACCCCCTCTGCATCTGGGCCACGGTGGGCAATAGCGCGTGCCATTTGCCGAATGGCCTTGTCCTTCCCAGAAGGATCAAGCGTGGATACTATGCCAGCAATTCCGCACATTCGGTCAGGTTTTGAGCTTGTCGCCCTGCTACTTTAAAATACAAGTCAGCATATTGTTGAGCAATTTTATCAGGATCGAACCTGTGGCAGTTCACAAACCCGTTTTCAATTAATTTATCCCGATAAGTTTCATCATTGATTAATTTAAGCACACCTTGCCTGATCGATTGCACGTCGTAGGGGTCAACCAATAAGCCAGCATCACCGGCAACTTCGGGCATGGATGAACAATTGCTTGTGAGCACTGGCCGTCCGACCGCATTTGCTTCCAAGATCGGCATACCGAACCCCTCAAAAGTAGAAGCAAAACAGAGTATATCGCACTCCTCGTATTTCTTCCTCATTTCATCATCGGAGATATTGTGTACAGCCGTGTGCTCGATTCCGTGCCTACTCAGTTTGTCTTTGTATTCTGGTGTTAATTTGCCGACTACTGACAGGTGGCAGTTGATACCTTCCAATGCTGCCATCAATCGCTCAAAATTCTTGTTTGCCGTCATACCGACATGCAGCAGAATGGGTTTCTCAGTATTAAAAACTTTAGGCACTGGTTTGTACTTACTGGAAATGATAGTGGGAATAATGACAATTTTTTGAGGGTCGCACCCTGTGAATTTTATGATTTCCTGTTTGGTCGCATTCGAAATGGCCACGACATATTTCACCTGGCGAACGGGAAGGTCAAACCAAAAAATTTTGAAAAATTGCCTGGCTAACCCGCTTTTTTGATGTAGCCCATAGCAATCGTGAATGGTCAGTATGGAATTGCTCTTCTTCAGCAATAAGGCTAGGTAATGTACATCGCCCGTTACATGCTTCACATCGCCTTTCCATAAGGCTGCTTCAAGCACATTGTACAGCCGCATCCAAATGCCGTTGCTTGGATATTTTGAAATTTTGACAATACTCTTAATCGCTTTCGGAAGCCTCGAACGAGTATCCTTGAAAATGAACTCGATGCTGAAAGTGCCAAGCGAACGGGGCTTGCGATGGAGGAAAACAACTTCGAGACGTTCTTTCAAAGGTCGCTTTTAAAGAATTTTTTATACCCTATAAAAAAGATATAGGCAAACATCCCAGACTTTATCAGATGGTTGAAACTTGCCAGCACACTACTATCCATTGTGACTACCCCAACGTAGAAAAGGGGAATCCACAGCGTAAGTGAAAGCATGTTGGCCCGGCCTATTTCAAATATTTTGGAAAAGAAAAAGGCAAATACTAACCCATATATGAACATGAATACAGCCCCTCCCAAAGTTCCAAAATTGACATATGCGTCACCAAGCTGCCCGATATCCATGGAGGTAATTTCTCCATTATCGAACCCCGTGAAGCGGATCATTTTTTCCCGCCCCCCAACCGTAGGCTTGTTTGGCCAAAGGAATCGGGGAATAAACGAGGCCGCAGTCGCCAAGAAAATAGTCTCGCCTTTGGCGTAGGGTTCATAGTCGGGCACATACCTGATGGCCATGGCGGTAAGCCCCCCTTGGTTGGTTCGGTCAAGTGCATTCGACAATACAAAAGGCCCGTAAAGCATATCCGGATTGTCGAGCCTATCCTGCCATAAATTCTGAAAAACATTGAGTTTGTAGCTCAATGTTTCTGTGCCCGCTTCATCTGTGTACCAAGTCAGCGTTCGGTATTCGTATTTAATAGACTGAATAAATAGCATGAAAATCAGGCCGCTCACAGCCATTAGCAGTTTTTTCCAAAAAGCGACCCTGTATTTCAACAGCATGATCATGGCCATGAAAACAGTCCAGAACACGAGTTCTCCAAACATCCCCTCTCGCAGTGTACGGGCAAGTGGAAGCACCAACATCACGATAAGGTAGGGCAGTTTTTTTTTCATCTCCATGGGCGAAAACCACAAGTACAGGCCACCAATATAAATCAATTGGGAAGCAAGTTCCATGAAGAAACCCAACCCCCCTGGCATAAATGGCAATAGAAAATTTGCAGCGAACCCGATCCAAAAAAGCTTAAACCCTGCATCGGTCTTGTCTTTTAAATATTCCTTGATCTGGTCGTAATAATCTATTTGCCCAGTATTGATCTCTTTGAAGGGGAAGTTCAATCCAACCAATACCATGAATGTGCCCGGCATGGCAACCGAAAGGTATTGTTCTTTTGGGATGCACATGACATTGTACCCCACATACCATTCTATTTCCGCAAGATAATAACTGAGAGAAGGCGCCAGCATATATGTCAATGCAGCGTATAACCCCATCAGGTCGAGCGGGTGGATACGTTTGCCAAAGCCCTGGATAAAATCAACCAGTAGCGCAACGAACAAAGCCAGGCTCAACGGCAAGTTGTTTTCGTGGTATATATCCGGGACGAGGACATAACCAGACAAAAGTGCTATGAGAATGTAAAACTTCATTTAATACCCTATTGATTTTAAAGTATCAAAAATAAGGTCGTGGCCTGCCACTGCAAAATGCCCATCGCATTCATAAGAAAAATAAGGGTATTCCATATTTTGCTCCCTTATCCTCTCTCGCGATAATTGAAATAAATCTATTACAGGAATTTCATTCTCTTCCAAAAACGATTTATAATATCGATAGGGTTTTTCCCGATCGACCAAGTCAAGCATGTTTTTATAATACAACCCTATTTCTTCCTTGCTCAACAAATCTCCAACGGATGGCACGAGTACAAATTCCAGTTCGATGTTATTTGTTTCGCAATATGATTTTATCTGCAAAATAGTAAAATCTGTGATCTCATATGCCTCCTGAACGGCGGGGGTCAATTTTTTTCCGTACACCATATTGGCAACCGGCAATGCATTTGGTTTATCTCCATTTGCAGGTTTACTCGATGCTTTCGCTTTTTGCATCGCAGCCTGAATGGTATATAATTTTTGAAATACCAATGATTTTCTAAGAACATCCCGCACTGCATATTTCCAACTTGTTGGCCTGTAATTATAGTCGAGTTCGAACCCTCTGTTGTCATCTTTCTTATAACTCGGATAATAATACCGCTTTCCATTAAACTGCATTTGAAGTTCAATAGAATTCTCCTGAATATCGTTTGCTGGAAAAAAGAAGACCATCGCTTTATCAAAGTCAAATATTTGATGATGGTATTTTAAATTTAATAGATGATATGTTGTGGTGGTGGAAGAAGTTGCAAAATTCAAAAAATCAATGGAGTCATTCGTTTCATTTAATCGCGTGACAAAATGATCTTTTTCATTTACTTGTATCCCTTCCGTCATGCTGTCTCCAAATATGCCAATTTTTATTTTTTTGCTATTATCAGGTTCTGCCCCCCTCATGCCATAGCTGTTTACCAATATTTCATCAACTTCATAACAATCTCCTATTTTTACTGCCTTTTGGTTCGGCTTTCGCCAAGTCCCAAAAACTTCATGATGAATATAATAAATAGTGGATTTTCCAGGATAAGAAATATTGTGCAATATGATTTCAGAAATAACGCCCATCGCCAAGATTATTAAAAACCAAACGCTGACTATTTTAAGTGCAGAAATTATTTTACTCATGCGACTGCGATCAATTTTTCCTTCTTGTGTGCGGGTTTATTTTTTAAATGGTTTTCCAATTCCCTAAAATGTAGTTCAAAACTTAATTTATTAATAAAATCCTGTTGAGCAGCTAAAGAAAGGGTATCAAAATTGTCAACAATGTTTTTAATTGCATTTATTAGCGACTGCTTAGTCATGTCTGTGGGAACAGCCCATTTAAATTTTCCTAAGTGTTTGATAAAATGTTCATTGTTGAAATAAAGGACAGGCAGTCCCACTGCTGCATATTCATATATCTTATTAGAAGCTGTACCAAGTGTCCGATTCATAATATCAGTCTTAGTATGAATGGCAATTCCGATATGGCAGGAAGCTGTCAATTTCGGCAATTCTTGGTATGCGGTATATCCAACGAACTCAACATTTTCCTGTATACCTTTTTTATTTATTAGCTTTTGCAATGTGTCCTTGTATTCATCTCGCACCCAGCCTTTCAAAATCAAATGCACTGCACGTCCATTGATTTCCATTGGCAATAAATCCAAAATTTCTTCAATGCCGTGTCCCCGATCAATATGTCCTTGAAAAATGATACGACAGGTTTTATCGCTTTTTTTAATAGATTGATATTGGCGATAAAAAGAAGCAGAAGGTTGATTCGGCAGGAAAAAATATTTTCCCTTAAACTGGTTCATGGGGAAATATTCTTTGCGTTCTTCCGCGGGGAGGGTAAATATATCCAATTTAGGGAACAATCTTTTTTCGGCCTTAATAGCCCACCAATTTAATGAAAATCGCTTTTGCCCAGCTTCCAATACGTCGTGGTTGTGGTACCAGATAGTGTGACTGTGCAATCCAAATATTTGTGTAATCGAATAAGCCAAAACCGATAAAGGATCGTATAATAAAACAACACTTGGTTGTTCCTTTTTACAAAGTTTAAATAGATGAAAAGAAAAAGTAATGAATAATTTTATTCGTCGAATCAGCGGTAGTGTTTCTTGTTCCCTTGAAGTCATTTCTGCTCCGCTTGCCTGCAACTTAATATTATTTGCATAGGGCCATTTCAATGGTAATGTTGGCCGATATAAAACCGATATACGATTATATATTTTTGACAATTCTTCCAATGCATTCAGCGTCGGAGGATAAGCCTCTGGGTGGCTGTAAATAACAGTAAGCAAATGATTGCCTTTTATAATACCTGACATTAAATATTTAAAAGCTGCTCAAATATTTTTTAAAAAATCAGAATACCTGTCCCCATATTTATTCCATGACAATTCTGTTGTTCGGCTTTCTGAGGCATGGCATTTCATTTCAGCCAACAATTGAGGATTGTCATATAACAGCTGCAATTTTTCAGCAATGGCGCCAGGATTTCTTATAGGTACGATAAAACCTGTTTTATCTTTTTCAATCACATCTTCCCCACCAGAATTAGTGGAGGCAACAACAGGTACCCCACAGGATATCATTTGTGGGATCACCATGCTCAGCCCTTCCTGGAGTGACGGTTGTACGGCAACATCGCAGGCACTGATATATTTGGGCAATTCATAAAAATTAATATGCCCAAAAAAAGTCCAGTTCGCCTGGATATGTTTCTCAACGGTTTCTTTCATTTCATTATCCACTGTTCCAATAAACCAAACCTCCAATTTATTTTTTGGAATTTTTAATTTCCCTAAAGCTCCAAACAAATAAATCAACCCTTTTTGAATAGTCAGGTTACCAACATATAAAACCCGGAATTTATTTTTTGGGAAACCATGCTTTACTTTTTTGAAATGTGCGCTGGAGCCATAGGTGTTCTGAACTAACTTGTGTTCAGGAATATTAAATTCCAAAAAAGAATTTTTTACAAAAGTAGATGGGATTGAAATATAATCAGCCTCCTGGTATTCAGATAATTCTTTTTCAACAGTGCGTGCATCTATTTTGAATTGGATTCCAAATTTTGCGTATTCTTCTTGCAATATTTTATCCTGATATTGAATGTGAGACGACCCCCTTTCTACGATGGTTGTCTTCCCTTCTTTTTTTGCCTTTCTAATTGCCTGCAATGACATGCCGCTCCAACCTATAAAAGTTGTAAATTCTTGATTTTCAATTTTTCTTGCAACCCATTTATCATAATATTCATTTACATCATGCAACGCCATTCCCAACTTCATCAGCATTGCAAGAGGTGTGGCTGTACGGATTTTATTAACTGGAATATCTTCCTTGTCAACCCTCGAAGTAAAACGGCGCATCAAAAGATTTTTTTGATAGGCATAACTCGTATAAAATTCCAAAAGCATATTATGCTTTTCCAATTGTTCTGAAAGGGCAAACGCATGGAATCTTCCGGAGCATGAAACCACAACCTTGGTCTTCTTCTCAGCTTTCTGTTTTTTAATTTTATTAAGCACTTGTAACTCCATCAAGCTGCTTCCATTATTTCACAAAAAGTCCCATATACTTGTTGCGACCTTTCCTTATATGAATATCCGGCAGACACAGATTTTGCCCGCGCATTCTGGCGAATAACTTTTGCATCTTCTGTTGATAGATTTAAAATCTTTTCAGCCCATTTGGCCATTTCTCCTTTCGTTCGGTATATAAATATTTCGGTTTTTTCTTCAAAATAATACCGATGGTCAGGGCTATCCGGTGCCAACATTATTCCCCCCGCAGCAGGTACTTCAAAAGTCCTCATATTATGGCAACCATCATTATGGGGTTTAAATACATTTAACTGAAGCCGGTATTTATTCATATTCCTCCAAAACATATCATCATACACAGAATTATTTATTGTTATATTCTCTGTATTTCGAGGAAGCATTCTTTTCCAGTTGCTCCCAAACACATGCACGGACAAATTATTTTTTGCTAAATAAAGAACATGTTCCACCCGTATTTTATCACATGCTCCAATAAAACATACTGCATTTATTTCCGGCTCCTGATCGTATTTGTCAAAATCACCTAATGACAACTCATATCCAAATGGGAGCATGGCTGTACGGATTCCATATTCACTTTCTATACGTTTAGCGACCCGCTTGTCATAACAAAAATGCAGGTCGTACAGTCCAATTGATTTGGTAATATTTTCATTGCCACTGCCTTTGCTTGAAAAATAAAAAGGATGATCAGGGTTGTAATTAACAAGCCTGGGGCCTATGCTTCTTATTTCTTCCAAGACTTGAGGCAAAAGTCGCATTCCTTTAAAAACCCAAACAATATCTGGACGAATGGTTTTAACCTTATCCAATAGCCCTTTCGCTATTTTTTGATAAATATTGGAAAGCCCAAATTTAAATTTCACCTTGTTGTACGTTGACGCTAAATAATAATCGTCAAAAATATTTTCTGCTGGATATGTATGGACTTCGACCAATTCGCTCAAATATTTGACATAATGATGCTCAAGTGATGCTTCTTTAAATTGTCCAACAAAAAGTATTTTCATTGAAAAAAATTACGGCTCAAGCGACAGCTTTTGTGCAGGATTTTCCTGTAAGCAAATCGTCATATTCTTTCAATAAAAAAGAGTAATGGGCCTGCTGGCTCATTACTCTTTTTTCGATTGGAAGGAATTTAAAACCTTTAATCTTTTTTCGCAATTTCTCTGCATTTCCAGTTTGAAAAGAATGGCAGCCCTCTCCATAAAAAGTTGCCAACGAAGCACACCCTCCCATATCCGACGCTATTACGTTGGTGCCGCAAGCCATTGCTTCGTGAAATACCAATGGGCCGGTCTCTACAACTTCTGATGGAATCATTAGGCAGTGGGCTTGGCTCAATTTATACCTTAGTTCCTTGACATTCATAAACCCAAAATATTCAACATCATTGCGCAATTTAGATTTATCAATTAATTTATTGAGGCTCTTTTCCAATCCATCTCCACTGCCAATCACCCACAATTTTCGGTCGTCTTTTTCATCCAATCCCATCCAAGTGTTAAGTAAAGTTGAAAGTCCTTTTATTTTTTTAAACCTACCTATAAACATAAATATAAGAGTGGAATTGGTTCTCTCGTATTCTGCTTGCCTTCCATTTATTTCCGTAAAATAATGATCGTCGATCCCATGCCGGAGAATGGAAATATTTTTTGAGAGTACATCCAATTTATTCAAAGCAGTTTCTATTTGCGGAGAAAAGACATGCCAGTGATCAATGTTCTTTTCAAAACGGTAAAAACTCTCAAGAGATAAATTCGTCAAATATTTAGGCCGTAGTTTTGCCGGGACATAATTTGGAAGATACCTATCTGGCCACACCTTTGCTAATAATTTTGCAAGGTTGGGTGAAATATGCCAGCGATCATTCATCATGCAGGCAGTGCATGTTTCCACTGATGGTGTCACGGTACAAGTTGATTTATTAAAATACATCAAGGTGCCCTTTGGACAGGTGTCAGCCACATGGTAGCTGAACAATGTTTTTGCATTCGGAAAAAATGATTTAATTGCTTCCGACAACGCTGCGCCGATCAGCGCCGTATTCGCATGCATATGCAATAAATCAATCGGTGGAAATGTCCAATATTTTTTGAAAAAATTAATCCAGGACTTTTTCCACTCAACATTATATCGGCTATATATTTCTTCTGTGGAAAGACTGTTTACGCATCCTATTATTTCTATTCCCTCAAATTTATACAAACCAATTCTTAAATATGAATCGGTATATACCGTTTCACAATCACCTAGTGCCGACTCAGGTATGGCAGCTAATATTCTCACCGTATTCCCTTTTGCCGTCAGGTATTTTGCCAAACCTCGAACATAAACTTCTGAACCACCCCAATTGTAAGGATAATAATTATAAGTGGCCAATAATACTTGCCTCACTAATTTATGGTGATTGAGTTAAACAGTATTTCCCGTATTGCACTCGATAGTACAAATGCCCCTTCAGCATTCAAATGATCCGCATCTTTAAAAAGATCATTACTATATATTTCATTATTATTAAAATAATGAAGTTCAATATTATCATTTCCTGAAAGTGTAGTTAAATAATCATTTATCCGCTGGTTGAACGGATAAGCTTCCATTTGGCGATTCAATTCCTTTGAATATGGTGGATAATAAAGGACCATCCGTAATTTGTGTTCTTTGCCAAGCGCTAAAATTTTATTCAACCATGATACAGATTCGTCCCAATTTTGCATATCCATATTTTCGTGCATCAAATCGAGGCGCATTTTTGCAAGCTTAAACGAACCATTGTATTCTCCTTCCAATGCCAACCATCCTTTATTCACGAAATTATTTTCATTATCTATCAGCCGTTCCACCAACCTTTCCAAACCCAAACTCAGTACTAGCGAATGATCGCTAATCATCGTCTCTCCATATGGAGACAGGTTCCAATATATGCTGTATAAATTTTGATGGTAAGCAGAAGGTTTGTTGAAAAACGATGTGTAGGACATCGGTAATATTATAGTATTTAACGATCCCATTTGTGGGATATATTTTTCCAAAATCTGATAATCATAATAAAATGGTTGAAAGGCATTGGCCAGATTCAAACAATTTTTTGAAACCCACTCTGGATTAAGCCCCGACCATGCATGAGACGTCCCTAAAATCAAGACCTCACATGTACTTTTCTCATTCTCCAAAAAAGCTCTTTTTGCATCATATGGGTCTATCCATTGATTACGAACATAAACCTCGAACAATACTAAGGGAAGCAAAAACAACACAAGGAAAAGTGCACTTTTTTTAATAAAAATATGCATAGGATCAGTTATTCGACAGGGGGGTGTTTAGTGCATCATTTATAGTTTTGGTCAGGATAATGGCCCCGTTTTTATTTACATGATCAGGGTCCCTAAAAAGATTGTCAGAATAAATTTCATTATCATTCGCATTAACAAATGTTACTGCGTTCTTATTTTTTATTTTTTCACAATAACTTAATATTTTTTTCAACCAGTGGTCTTCAGCTATTAAATCATTTAGGCTTTTAGCAAATGGAGGCAAATACAATATTAGCCGGATATTGTATTTTTCGCACTTTTCAATGATCCTGTCAAGCCAGCCAACACAATCTTCCCATTCTTCGTCATACATCATGCCATGCCAAGTCTCCACTTTATTCTCGGCTTCTATTAGTGTCCCTTTAAATGTTTCTTCCGATTCATACCAGCCCCTATGTTGATAATAATTTTCACCGTTAAATATCCGAGCGATTGAATTTTCTAACCCCAGTGCTAACACTGCTGAATAATTGTCAATGTTTTTTTTACCAGAATACGGTTCCAATCCCCAATGGATGCTGTACATGTTTTCTTGCCGGTCAGTCGGTGCTGAATAAAAAACCGGATACGACAATGACAAAACTACCGCCTTCAACGACTGCATTTCCTGCGTATATTTTTCCAAAATTCTATAATCATAGTAAAACGGTTGGGAAAAATTGGCGACGTTAACGCTGTTCATATCCAACCACTCAGGATTGAGGCCTGTCTGGGTATGCGATGACCCCATCAACAAAACCTCACAACTTTTTATATTCTCTTCCAGAAAAGCATATTTAGCAGAAAATTCATCTACTGAGGGTTGCCTTAAATAAACTTCCAATAGAACAATAGGGCTTAAAAAAAGCAAAAAAAAGAATAGGGTTTTACGAATAAAATTTATCAAAAAAAAGAAGGCTTCGGAACTGTTTAATAATAGATTTACAAATTTAATTTATCATAGTTTCTTGGGAAAAATCAAAACTGGAAATATATAAATTCAGACTTGTAATGTATAAAGTTGAAAATCAGATACGACATTACCAGGTAAACACTCCAGCGAATTGGCCTATAAAGATTTGCCACTTGGAATGGGTGGTCCAGTTTACGGGATCGCCATTCTACTATAATGAGCACGATGATGACGCCAATTGTGAATTTGTTGAAAAACCAATAGTTGGCCGGAGCAAATGGGAGGTTCGCAATGCTGCTTAAATAATCAAATGCCAGGGTGACATTTTCTGCCCGAAAAAACACCCAAGCTATACAGGTCAGGACAAAGGTCAATCCTATTTGCAATATTTCTTTGACATTTGGGAGTTGACTTTTTTTTGCCACTACAGACAAATTATTTCGGTTTAATTTAAATGCGAATAACGGGACAAAATACAGCGCATTCAATGCACCCCAAACAATAAATGTCCAATTGGCACCATGCCAAAATCCGCTGACCACAAAAATGATAAAAATGTTACGGATGACTTTCCAAAAACCGACCCTGCTGCCACCTAGGGGAATGTATAAATAATCCCGAAACCAGGTTGACAAGGAAATATGCCAACGTCTCCAAAATTCAGCTATGTCCCTTGAAAAGTATGGGTAACGGAAATTGGTCATCAAATTAAATCCAAATAGTTTGGCGATACCGATAGCCATATCCGAATATCCACTAAAATCACAATAAATTTGGAAGGCAAAAAACACAGCCCCCAGTATTAATTCTGATCCCGACAGGGTAGAATAATTTGCAAATATATCGTTGACATAAATAGCGCAATTGTCTGCAACCACTACTTTTTTAAACAAACCCCACAGTGCTTGCCTCATCCCATCTACCGCTAATCCATAATCAAACTCACGCCGTTTATTAAATTGTGGCAATAAATTAGTCGCCCGTTCAATTGGTCCAGCAACCAGCTGAGGAAAAAAACTTACATACGCCAGAAATGCTACAATATCCCTTGTCGGCTCTAATTTTTTCCGATAAACATCAATTGAATAACTCAATGATTGAAAGGTATAAAAGCTAATCCCTACTGGTAATATAATATGTAATGTGGTCGGCTGTAGCTGTATCCCCGACGTAGCAAAAAGGTCAACAAATGACTCGACAAAAAAATTAAAATATTTGAATGTGCCCAGCAAACCAAGATTCACCAAAAGGCTCATCATCAGTAACATTTTTCTTTTTTTATCTTTTTTGGCTTCGCTCAGGGCTATGCCCAAAAAATAATCCACAAACGAGCTAAATGCAATCAAGCCCAAAAACCGCCAGTCCCACCAGCCGTAAAAAACATAACTTGCCAATAGCAAAAAAGCATTTTGTGCGCGCAGATTTTTATTGACTACAAACCAGTAGATCAAAAATACGATAGGGAGAAAAGCCGCAAATTCAAATGAATTGAATAACATTAATTAGCAAAAGCAAATTTGTGGTAAAATGATTTTATCCCATCATACAATCCCCTTCCTAAGTAAGTAGCCAAATACCTTCTAAGTGAATCGGAACTACTCAAGAAATCCTTGAGATTCAATGATTTTTTATAGCACCTTCTGGCATCGTCCATACTGCCAAGGCCAAAATAGCTATCTGCAAAACTCAAATACTTTGCTTTAATGATTTCCTTTTTTTCTTCTTCTGAAAAAATATCAGTGCTGTCAAAAAGGGCATTTATGCTTTTTAATATGGACATTTCACCACGTCGCTTTTTGGCAAAACTTGTTGTATGTATGTTCCCCCCGTGAACCCGATATTTAGATAAAAGATGAGGCACATATCCGACCTTCCATTTCTTTATTATCTTCAATGACAGTTCAAAATCACAAAAAATCAAATCACTTTCGAGCGGGAATGCATCCTCCCAGGCGGCACGGCGGCCAACAATAGAAGGGGCTGGGATAAAATAATCATCGAGCATGGCTCGCAGTAATTTTTTTTGACCAAACCCGCTTACATCTTTTGTATTATTTTTTTCTACAGTAATTTTCCCTTCGGAGTCTATCATTGAAATATCACCATATACAAATCCAACAGAAGGGTTATTTTTCAGGTAAGGAATGGTTTTTTCAAGCAGCCCTGGATACCACTCGTCATCACCGTCAAAACGGCAGATGAATTCACCTTTTGTGAGTTGGAAAGCTTCATTAATTGTCTGTGCAACGCCCTTGTTTTCTTCATGTCTCACATATGTCAGGCGCTCATCATTTATATTCTTTACAACATCTTCCGTATTGTCGGTCGAACAATCATCCACCACAATTATTTCAAAATCATAATTTCCGTTTTGACTCAAGAGGCTGGTGATTGCCCCTTTTATATATGGAGCAAAATTATAAGTGGTTAATATAAAGCTGACTGTTGGATTTTGCATTTTATTCCTCTGGAAACAATTCCAATTTCAAAAAAACTTTACGCCCATCTTTATCTAAAAAATAGGCGTTCATATATTCTCCATGCGTCATTGCACGCAGACGGTCTATGTGTTTTTGAAAAGTATCGATATCCGATAAATCTATTTCGCGAAGTGCGTTGAAATCCTTTTTCAGGTTAAGGTTTCCTTCTTCTAAAGGGTTTTCTTTTAGATAGTTATTTTCAATAATATCCAGTAAGTTCGCTTGGATCAATTCCATTTCAGCATCAAGAATTTTATTATATGCTGTAAGTGAAGTATCCCAAGATTCTACCTCCACTGCCTTTTGTGCGATGATGGCACCATGATCTAATTGCTCGTCAATTTCATGGATAGTGCCACCACAAGGCAACCCATTTAATATGGAAAAAACTTGAGGGAACCAACCTCGGTTGTGAGGGTTCAACCCAGGGTGGACATTCACGCAACGCACGCCTTTTACCAACTCAGATGGGAACAATTGTTTGCAGTGAAGCGAAATAACGAGGTCGTAATTTTGAATGATATTTTCACATTCATCTTTTACATTGACCGATGTGAATTTGCTGCTATTACTATACTTTCTGGCCAAAGCAGCATTAATATAGCTATAGGAAAAATGGAACTGGTGGCCGGGGAATCCTTTGTCTTTTATCAATTTTTTAAACCTACCCACCAAAGGCTCATTGTCGGATATGACCAATACTTTACTCATAATTTTGTGCACGCAAAAGCACCCTTGCAATCAAGTCAATGGTGCTGTCCGACATCTCATGGAAAATCGGCAGGCACAAAATCCGTTTTGAAATACTTTCCGAGATGAGGCATGGTTGCTCGTCCACATATTCGAGTTTATTTAAGGATGGATAAAAATATCTCCTCGGATAAATATAGTGGTCATGCAGGGCTTTTTCTGCTTTTAATAATTTTTCTTCCGTTGGGAAAATAACTGGGATATATGCATAGTTCCACTCGACACCTTCCATTATTGGTTGGGGCATTTCCACATCCATTTTTTTTATCCATTTTGAATACTGAAAAAAATGACGTTTGCGGGTTTCCAATATTTCGTCGATATGGCGAAAATTAACCAGGCCCATCGCTGCATGGAATTCTGAGTTTTTGCCATTTACCCCAACTCCAGAAAATTTGGCCGGCCCATCGTGTCCAAAGTTTCGCATTTTGGCCATTTTAAAAATCAAATCCGGTGAGTTGGAAATTATTGCACCACCTTCAACCGTGTGGAATAATTTGGTAGCATGAAAACTCATTGTCGAAACATCGCCATATTCGAGAATAGATTTGCCATTGAATTTGGTTCCGAAACAATGAGCGGCATCGTATATTACTTTCAATCCATGTTTTTGGGCAATGGATTCAATTTTGTTCACATCGCAGGGTATGCCAAAAACATGTGTGGCTAATATGGCGCTTGTTTTTTTTGTAATTGCCGATTCGATCAAGTCCGCATTTATGTTCAGCGATTTTTGATCAATATCGACAAAAACCGGTTTACAATTTTCCCAAACAATACTGCTTGTCGTGGCAATGTAAGAAAAAGGGGTTGTAATTATTTCACCTTTTAAATCAAGTGCTTTAATTGCAAGTTGAATCGCAATAGTCCCGTTACTGACAAACAATAAATGATTTAATTGAAAGTAATCTTTAAGGACAACTTCCAATTCATTCACCAATGGGCCATTATTGGTCAGCCAACAACGATTCCATATCTCGTCGATAAACTGAGTGTATTCCTCCTTTGGAGGCAAATATGGTTTTGTGACGTTAATCATTTTGAACAGAAAAAAGTAATAGGAAATAGGTTGACATGGAAATTAGAAGTTCTTTTTATTGTGTTTCTACAGGCACGGGAAAATCAATATATTCCCAATTAAGTTTAGGTTTTAAAACACCGGGCATATCTTTCGCAAAAGAGCGGTAAAAAGTATCGGTATTGGTATCGTCGAGAACGAAAGAAAGAATATCTATTTTTTCTTCTTTGGGTTTGCCAACTTCCATTAGCCAAACACTAATGGTATATAAACCCGCTTTTAAATAATCGGGCAATTTTAATTTAATCCGGTAGTCCCCAGGATGTTTTTTACCCAACATGCCGAAGTCATCATCGCAATCTTGAGAGAGGAAAAGCAATTCCCCGTTCCTTGCAAGCGACATGCGCATATTGATTCCCCGAGTTTCGTCATTTATTTTATAATTAATACCGAGGAATATTTTCTCACCGTACAAAAAAGTATTTTTTCCCTCCTTGTCTTCGTTTTCAATAAATATTTCTGTGAGATAAGCTAGTGCATCCTTGGGTTCAAATGTCACTCGATTTTTGGGGCCGCTGGTTTGTGCTTCACCACTGCCCAGGTATTTTTCTAAAGCCGTTTCTATTTTACCAACATAAGACATTTGACCATCTTGCAGCAACACACCCCGATTGCAAAGACGCCGCATAGAGCCAAGGTTGTGGCTTACAAAAAGAATCGTGCGGCCCTCAGCGCTCACCTCTCCCATTTTCCCCAAGCACTTGTCTTGAAATTCAGCATCACCGACCGCCAACACTTCATCCACCAATAAAATTTCAGGCTCAAGATGGGCGGCCACCGCAAACGCAAGCCTGACCGTCATCCCCGAAGAGTACCTTTTTACGGGCGTTTCGAGGTAACGGGCCACGCCAGCAAAGTCAACAATTGCATCGAGCTTTTTGGCAACTTCTCTTTTGCGCATACCAAGGATGGTACCATTGAGGAAAATATTTTCACGCCCCGTCAGTTCAGGGTGGAAGCCTGTACCGACCTCCAACATTGATCCGACCCGGCCTTTTATATAGGCTTTCCCTTTTGTGGGACCAGTCACTTTTGAGAGCACTTTCAACAAGGTTGATTTACCCGCGCCATTTTTCCCAATAAGGCCTACGACTTCTCCTTGGTGCACTTCAAAATCTATATCGCGCAACGCCCACACATATTGCGAGTCTCCGACCTTGCTTCGGTCGTTGGCTTCACCGATAATTAGGAAAGGGTCTTCTTTGCCCTGCAATTTATACCACCACTTTTTCAGGTCGTCCGTCAGTGTGCCACTGCCATATCCACCGAGGCGGTATTGCTTAGAGAGGTTTTCGACATTTAAAACTGGTTTCGACATTTAATGAAATAAGGAAAAAGCCAAAGGAAATAGTTGTCTTTCAAGATTTTAGACATTAGAAAGTTAGACATTAGACGCTCAAGGTAGGTGAAGCGTTGAATCCTCTGGCTTGAATCTAATGTCTAATAATCTAAAGCCTTAAAATAAAGGTCAAATCACGTCCATGAAATTCTTTTCGGTTTTATTAAAAACCAACACTCCTGCTAAAAATATAAATATGGTCACTACCACGCTCATGGTAAAATATTGCCATGTAAAAACACCTTTGCCGAGGAATCCATATTTGAATGTTTCGATCACGGCGGTCAAAGGGTTGAGGCCAACGACGTATGGAGCTATGCCTGGATATTTTTCCGTAAATTTTGAAACTGGGATAATAACGGATGGCGTCAGGAACATTAATAATTGCACACCAAAAGTGACCAAAAATGTGAGGTCACGATACTTGGTAGTCAATGAAGTAATTATCAGGCCAATGCCCAGGCCCATACAGCCAGTTAGTAATACAAGTACTGGCAATAGCAATATTTCTATCTGCGGCTGAATTTCCACTCCTTTCCATATCAGGAAAAAAAAGTAAAAAATTAAGAACAGCATAAACTGGATACCAAATTTAATGGCACTGTTGATAACTACCGACAACGGGGCTATCAGTCTGGCAAAATATACTTTCCCAAAAATGGCCTGGTTATCCCGAAATGTGGTAGAGCTTTTATTGAGCACTTCTGCAAAAAACATCCAGAAAATTTGTCCAGCCAAATAAAACAGTAAAGGTGGAATACCATCGGTTGACATGCCAGCCAACCCTCCAAATACGATAGTAAACACAAGGGTGGTGAGCAGTGGTTGGATAAAAAACCAGAGCGGCCCCAAAACCGTTTGTTTGTAAAGCTGCGCAATATCCCTTTTTGCAAACAACCATAATAGGTCGCGGCTTTCCCAAACCTCCCCCAACTTAAAATGGAAAAAAGGTTGCTTTGTGCTGAGGATTGAATCCCAATATTGATCTTTCAAAAATGTGTGCTTTTAGCGGTTGATGAAATCAATAGTAATAGCCGTACCGCTTTGGGATTTTAGTCCCGTTAAGGATAATGGCTGGATGAATCAGCTTCTTATCCTGGACTATGTCATCAATGTTTTCAATGTCCTTACGTTTGGTTTTGCCAGAACGGGTCACCAAAATAACGCTGGATGTGAACCTGTTCAACAAATATGCATCCGCAACCAAACCAATTGGTGGCGTATCGATGACAATGTATTCATAATCCTCTTTAAGTTTATCAATTAGTCGCGTCATCTTGTCGCTCATAATCAATTCAGCGGGATTCGGAGGAGTAGGCCCACTACTGATGAGGTGAAGGTTTGGATAGCCTTCCACTTTATTGATAATTTCATCCATGCCATTTTCACCGACCAAATAGTTCGTAATACCGATGGTGGAGGTAGATGGCTTATCGATTAGGCGTTCGGTCAATTTAGGCTTTCGGAGATCCAGCTCCAACATAACTGTTTTTTTATTCAATAGGGAAAGGCATATGCCGAGGTTGGTCGCTACAAAGGTTTTACCGTCACCGCTTTCATTAGAAGTAATGGTAATAACATTTTTTTTGCCCTTGGTCATCAAGAACATCAGGTTGGTTCGTATAAGCCTGAACATTTCGGTGATGACGGTATTGCTATCAGCAGTAATCAATTTGTTCCTTTCACTCTTAGCGTAGGCCACTTCACCGAGGAACGGGATTTGGGTCAACGCTTTCAGTTCTTCCTTCGTCCTTACTTTATCGTTCAGCCGATCAAGTAAATAGATGAAGCCAACCGGGATCCCAAAACCAAGCAAAAATGCCATCATGTAATACTGCCCTGAATTAGGGCCTACTGGTACTGGAGAAATGACCGGATCATCGAGCACCCTTGTATTGTCAACTTCTGTGGCCAAACCAATAGCGGTTTCTTCCCTTTTTTGGAGCATATACACAACAAGCTCTTCCTTTACCGACTTTTCACGGCCTATCTTATTGAGTGTTTTATTCACATAAGGCATGTTTGCCACCTTCCTTTCAACCGGGGCCTTTTTTTCAGTTATATCCTGCTCTTTGGTTGAAAGCTCAGAGTTGGCCAAATTGATGCCGCTCAGGAGACTCTGTTTCATTTTGACCAGATTGTTATTGGCTGTCACGATGTCTGGATGCTGCTGGGTTACATTTATCAGTTTTGTCCTCCTACCAACGATGACCCTATTGTAACTGCTGATAAGCGGTGCAAACGAAATACCAGCCAGGTCTCCAAATCTCGGTATTGGTTCATATTGGTTGGTAGGATCATTCAAAAAACTCCTGAGGTTCGAAAGGGTCAATTGCGTGTTATTTATATCATCTAAAGCGCTTTCAGCATCATTCAGCTTTTGGATATAGCGTTCAGCACTTGCTCCGACATCAGTGGTCACATCCTGGGTGGACTTGAAGCTTGCTTGGCTACCTTCCACCACAAACAGTTCAGAACTTAGAGAATTCAGTCTGTCATTAATGAAGTTGAGGGATTTGGCTGCAATCTTATTCTTTTCTTCCTGCACAAAAACATTGTAAACATCCACCAGATTATAAATAATCTCCACTATTTTATCAGGTGCGCTGCCATTCATATTTACCCTCAGCACATTCGACATGCCTTTTTTCTGGAAACCGATCCTGCTTGAAAACCATGCTGCCACAGACCTGGGTGAAATAAATTGAATGCGGATAATTTCATCCAATTCGACATTGGCCGTATCCCTGACTAGGTTGTATTTTACCCCATTCATATTGAAAGGCACGCCATAATTATAAATCAAAGTATCTGTCACGCCCGTTTCTTCGTCCTCTTCCAAGATCAGTGAAAAACGACTCTCATCCATCATCTTTATGCGCAAGTTTCCACCATAAGCCTTATCCATATTGTCCACGCTTGAAATTCCGACAGGAGAATGTTTGTACAATTCAATCATTTTAAACCTATCCTCTCTGAAATATAAAATATCGAGGCCCAACGAATCGACTACCCGCTCCATCAGCTTACGTGACTTTAGGATTTCAATTTGCTTATCGAGGTTGCCTTTGTTTTTAAATGGTAACCCTTGAATGATGGCTTCTTCTGGCAGTTGACCGCCCCCACTTTTGTCTTCTTGGACAATAATACTCCCGGTCACATTCCAAATTGCCTGCTCTTTGGCAAGCAGGTATTTGGCAAAGACCAGCGCGCCCAAAGCGAACGGAATAATAAAATACCAATTCCTAAGGCATTTTTTAAGAAAATCCTGGCTGGTTTGTTCAGTGCTATTTTTCATGTCAAAACGATTTATCTCTTAAAATAAGGTGAGCCTTGAGTTTTTAAGTTGGTGAGTTGTTGAGGATTCGTGACTTGATCTCTCAAACTCACAAACTCTCAGGGACTCAGGGACTCAATAACTCAAAAGGCCTAACGGGTCAATGCAAGAACCAAAGTGGCCAATGATGCAAATACCCCAGTTGCTGACAATACCCTCGGCCAAGGGTCATTGATAACCCTGGCTTTTTCCTTTAATGGTTTAACATAAATCACATCATTCTGCTTCAGGTAAAAATAGGGCGATTCAAAGGCCCGGGACGATGTGAGATCCACCACCCCAAATTCCCTGAGCTGTCCTTTTTCCCTGATAACCATAATGTTTGCCCTATTTGCAAAAGAAGTCATATCGCCCGCCAATGTGAGGGCTTCCAACAAGGTAAAGCGTTCATCCGGAAATGTAAAAACGCCCGGCCTCACTACATCACCCATGATACTTACGTGAAGGTTCAAGAACCTAACATCTACAACTGGATCCCTCAAATAATAAAACAACCTATTCCTGATCGTATCCTTGGCGACCTCTCGTGTGAAGCCATCCAGTTTTATTTTCCCCAAAACCGGGAATTCAATGTTCCCTTCTTCGTCCACCAAATATCCCTGCCCGATAAATGACCCATCCTTAGACTGGGTAATCCTTTTATTGAACACCCTGGCGGCGGTGGAATCAAACGTTGAAACCGTGATTGAAAGAATATCGTCGGTCTGGATGACTATTTTCTGGACGTCCTGGATATATTGAGAGCTTATCAGTCCCGAGTCCGATTCATCTTGGAAATTGAGCAATCTTTCATGCGGGACGCAGGATTGGAATAATCCAAAGAAGCAAATCAGTAATACTGCATAAATCAAGTTTTTGGTCGTGCGATTAATTCGAGTCATTATCAGTTGAATGGTTTATAGAGCAGAAAAAAGACGTCCTAAACCTAAAGGGCTTCCTCTACTTTGGTAGCGGAGACCCTAAGAGATTGTTTTTCTTTTTTGGTTCTTAAAAATATATTTAAAAGTACATACGGCAGGCTTCCGGCCAATAACAACATTAAGCTACCGATAACTATGCTTTGTGGAAGTAACAAAAAGGAGGCTGCAATTACGATCACACTCCAAGTATACAATACCCAGCAGATGGGACATTGTCCCAAGCCAGTATTTAACATTAAATGGTGTATGTGGGTACGATCGCCTTTAAATGGTGAATGCGCACTCGAAATCCGGCCAAGTACCACCCTCGTAATATCTGCCAATGGCAGGATCAAAAACGAAAACACCACCAGCGGTGAGCAGGTGATACTACCTCCAACCTGAGCGTGGTTTTGAAAAAAAACAATCGTGAAAAATGACAGGATTATCCCGATAAATGTCGAGCCGTTGTCGCCCATGAATATTTTCGCCTTTCCGAAATTGAACCAGAGAAAACCGAAAACCGAACCAGCTAATGCAACTGCCAGCGCAGCATAGTTCTCCATGCCCGAAAAATAAAAAAGCACGGCAAATGCCAATGCTGATATGATAGTCAGGCCTCCGGCCAAACCATTGATTCCATCTATGAAGTTGTATGCGTTGACAATCGCGCCAATCAAAAATATAGTCAGAAAATAACTAACTAAAATCGGTACCTCCACCTCCAGCCCAGGGATATAGGTCAACCTGATGCCCCCCATGAACATTAAACTTGCCACACCAACCTGAATAGCCAACCGCGTAAAGGCCGAAATGCCAACGAGGTCATCTTTTACACCTGTAAGAAAAAGAATGAATGCTCCAACAAAAAAGTAGTTGAAAGCAGCCATACTGTGGACTTCAGACACCAAAGATATTGCTATCCAAAATGAAGAAAAGATTGAAATCCCGCCTAGTGAAGAAACCTTTTCACAGTGGTGTTTCAGGTTATTGTTGCCATCAAAAATTTTCTTTTTGTTGGCAAGGTCAATTATTGACAAGGTGAATAAAAAACTCCCAATCAGGGAGATAGGAAAAGAAAATATTCTGGGTACTAGTGTTGTATCCATGAGAGTCAAATGTTTGTTTTTTGGAAAATAATCTCATGTCTTAAAAAGTAGCATTCTTGAATTTTCGTCCTGCAATAAGGTTCATGACCGACCCATCTTTTGTTGCTTTTTGCAAAACTTCCAAATGACCAGGATGGTGCATATCAGTACCAAGCAGATCTACCAAGTCAGCTTTCAAAAGTTTAAGAGCCAGTTCTTTTGTTGGCTTGCCGTAATGGCCAGTAAGTGACATCGTATTCACTTGGAGCATACAGCCAAAATCTTTCATTTTACTGAACTCGTCTACTTTGTAATAACCATACCTTTCAGGATGTGCAATGATGGGTTGGTAACCTTTTATCCTCATTTGAAAAATACTGTCGTAAAGGTTGGGGGGAGGTGAAAAAGTGGAAATCTCCATCAACAGATGATTGCCCGAAAAAGTGAGTAATTTTTCTTTCTCTATTTTTTCTTTGAATTCAAAATCCACAAAATATTCCGCAGCGCATTCCAACTCAATTTCCAATCCTGCTGACGCTACTGCCTTTTTTAATTTCTCAAATCCGGTCATAATTGTTTCCCGCGTATTGGGGAAGTAATCGGGCCGGATATGCGGGGTCGTGATTATTTTTTTGTACCCAAGCTCCATCAACCCTTTTATCATCGTAAGGCTGGTCTCCACAGTATCTGCCCCATCATCGACACCCGGCACCAAGTGCGAGTGCATGTCTGTGCCCAATATCGAAAAATCTGAAATTACGGGTTTGGAAATTCTCTTTTTAAATAACTGTAAAATCACTAAAAGGGAGGTTTTGGGAATGATTAAGTCAAGGAACAAACATGGCTTCGCCGTTGATAAGTCGCAACCTATCACCGTATGATATGCCAATATTAAGTTGCCTCGGCAACAAGTTCTTTAAGTGTGTTATGTTAAGAATGAGAAACACGAATAAATTCAAGTTAAATATTAGTGGTAATCTCAAATTCAACTATCAATCTGTGTTCCCCATAGCGTAATTCTCGGCTATGCTTTCTTTCAATTTGAAATCACAATTATGCAAAGATGCACCAAAGCATTTAAAGCAAGTACTTTATGCATAAAGGTTTTCTCAAATGTTAGATGCCACAAGGAAATAGTATAGATGTTTCTCGTAAGAGATACGGGGGGAGTTGCAAGATCATCGGGAATTCATAATTGCAACTTTTATTATGTAGATTAGCCATGCAAATGGAAGACAACGGAAAATAATTTATAGAAAAGTAAATCGGTCGGTGATACTGGTTCGTTTCTCTCAAATTTAGCCTCCTTGAGTTCTTCCCTTTCAAGAACTGCGTCGCAAAATTAAAGAACTTTGTCAAAAGAAGCAAACATGGGTAAGTCTTGAATATCAGTAATTTAGATTTAATTCTACTTATAGATGCCTGTCATCAAACAACAAAGTATAGCCACAAGATTATCAAAAAGTTATGAGTATAGTTATTTACTTATTTGAAAAAAAATTATTTCTGAGCACGGCTTACCAAGACCATCGCAATAACTGAAAAAACCAAGTTTGGCATCCAAACGCCGATAATGGCAGACAGCGCTTCATTCATGGCAAAAGTGATAGAGAACTTGGCCATAAAAACAAAAGTGGCCCCCAAGGCTATGCCCAACGCCAAATGGAATCCCATCCCCCCCCTCACTTTTCTCGTCGCCACGGCCATCCCTATTATGGTCACAATTAAGAGCGTAAACGGGTCGGCTGTGCGGCGGTATAATTCTATTTCATATAGCTTTGTATTCCCAATTCCGCGTTGTTTTTCTTCTTCGATAAACGCCTTTAACTTGTGCGAAGGGATCATCTCACGGGTATCGTCATACCTGACAAAGTCATTCGGGGTTAGGTTAAAAGTCGTATCCAGTTTCTCTCTCCCTCCGACGATGATTTTTTCATCATTGCTATCAAAAGAGTGAATTTCGTAATTACTTAGCTGCCATTTATTGGGAGCACCCTGCCAGCGGGCTTCCGCTGCTTCAATAAAAGAAACAATGCGGTTGCCTTCCAGTTTTTCTATTCTGAAGTTGCGCGCCGTGGAATCCCTTTTGAAATAATCCCTTACATATATTTTCATGCCCGGCGAGATGAACATGTGAACATCTCTGGTCTGCCCTTTGTCACTCTCTTTCATAATGTAGGAATGAAAAAAATCCAGTCGGGTCTTATTGCTTTCCGGAATGATAAAATGGTTGAGCAACAGATGTACTGAAGCAATCAAACCTGCCCCGATCAGGTACGGGCGCATAAGCCGGCGAAAACTCACCCCTGCATTTAATATGGATATAACTTCGGAATTGTTGGCCATTCTGGAGGTAAAGAAGATTACCGAAATCATGGCGAAAAGAGGCCAGAGCAGCCCATTGATGAAAATAGCAAAATTGAGGTAATACTCTTTGGCCACCTGTCCGGCAGGCAATTGTTCATCAATGAATTCTTCCACATTTTGACTAAAATCAATGACGACCGCAATGAGGGTAAAGATCAGCACAACAAACAAGAAGGTGCCGAGGAATTTTTTGATGATATAGCGGTCAAGTATTTTTAGCATGGGAAAGGGAAAGGGGAAGTAAAAAGTAAAAAGTAAAAAGTAAAAAGGCAAAAGGCAAAAGGCAAAAGTAGAACGGGGAGGAGGTCTTAACTCTTGATCCATTTACTTTTCTTTTTGCTAAAGGCGTACTTTCATTTGGGCTACCATCTGATTTTTCCAATTTAAAAAATCACCTTCGATGATGTGCTTCCTGGCTTCTTTCACCAACCAAAGGAAAAAACAGAGATTGTGCAACGAGGCGATCTGCGCCCCAAGGTATTCTTTGCTGTAGATCAAATGTCGAAGGTAAGCCTTGGTATGGGTGCGGCTGGTATAGCTGGTGCTGTTTTCGTCAATCGCACTTAGGTCATCTTTCCACTTGGCATTTTTGATGTTGATAATGCCCTCGGAAGTATATAACATGCCGTGTCGGGCATTGCGGGTGGGCAGCACACAATCGAACATATCGATACCAAGTGCAATGCATTCCAAAATATTCATTGGGGTGCCAACGCCCATGAGGTACCGCGGTTTTTCTTTTGGTAAAATACAGCAAACCAACTCTGTCATTCCATACATATCCTCATCGGGTTCGCCCACCGACAAGCCACCAATAGCATTTCCTTCCCGCTCAAAAGAAGCAATGGTCTCAGCCGACTGCTTCCGCAAATCCGTGAAAGTGCTGCCCTGCACAATTGGAAAAAGCGTTTGCTGGTAGCCATGGATTCCATCCGTTTGGTCAAATTGGTCGCAGCAGCGTTTCAGCCAACGGTGGGTCATCTCCATTGAATTTTTGGCATACCTGTATTCGCAGGGATAGGGCGTACATTCATCAAAAGCCATGATGATGTCTGCACCGATTTCACGCTGTATATCCATCGCCTTCTCAGGGCTGAAAAAATGCTTCGAGCCATCAATGTGCGATTTGAATGTCACGCCTTCTTCTTTGATCTTTCTTTGATTGCTCAGGGAATATACCTGATAACCGCCACTGTCCGTCAGCATGGGACGATTCCAGCCAATGAATTTATGCAGGCCGCCGGCCTTTTTCAAAATTTCTGTTCCTGGCCGCAGGTATAAATGATAGGTGTTTCCTAAAATGATCTGTGCTTGAATAGTGTCGGTCAACTCGTGTTGGTGGATGGCCCGCACAGCTCCGACTGTGCCCACTGGCATGAAGATGGGTGTTTCGATCTCGCCGTGCCCTGTTTCAATAAGTCCCGCCCGGGCAGATGAATTTGGATCAGTATTTTTTAAGTGAAATTTCAATGAGGGTTTGAGTTTCTGAGTTCGTGAGGGTTTGAGAGACTGAGTTCGTGAGGGTTTGAGAGACTAAGCCCCGAACGCAGAGGATTACGAACTCACATCCTCAAAAAACTCACGAACTCAAAAACTCACATCAAAAAAGCTATGGCAAACGCTGCTACTGTTGCAATCATCCCATACATAAATACGGTGTAACAGTAACTCAGGAAACGATATTTTTTTGCCAAGACAACACCAAGGAAATATAAATCTTTAGTCATGGAGCTATATAGGAAATCCTGGTCTTTTATCATTTCTGTCATGCCCCAATGGTAGTCCTTTAAAGGCATTTTATAAAAATTGCCAAAGAACAACAGGTTGGCAATGCGTTTTTCAATGTCTTCCCGGGTAAACTTCCCTTCCGTTATTTTAGGTTTTGTGGAAATGGTCGCCAGCACTATGGCAGAGATGCAGGACAACAACAAAATGATGGTTGGAATAACGAGTCCTTTTGAATCCTCCAGCAAAGGCAGCAATTGTGGCAATGATATCGAGATGACAATGGCATTAATACTCAACATGATATTGGCCTTGTTGTCGGCGATGGAACTGAGATTGATATGTGTTCGGTAGGTGGTGCGGTACATTGTTTCCACGCCACGACCCAGGTCAAAGGTTTTCAGGTCTATTTCTGAGGAAGACATGCCGGGCTGGATTTTCCTCTTTTTCTTTTTCTTCGGCCTCTTATAGATTTTGTTTTTGTCTAACCTTGCCAGTTCGTCCACCGATTCAACTTTGGTCGGGTTCAAGCGTTGGTGCTGCTTTTGCAATTGTTTGATGTGTTTAAGTTTTCTCTTTAAATAAAGTTCTTGCGCTGCTTTCGTAAAATAATTGTGGTTGCCCATGAAGTCTATCTCGAACTGAATCCACTCCTGTTCTGACATTAAAATGCTTCTCGTCATGAGCAATTCCTGTCGCAACCTTCCACAGCGATCCCAATATATTTCTTTCCCCAAATGGCTCAAGTCTGCATCGCACATGATTTCTTCGAGCAGATCTTTTGGTTTGAAAGGCAACTTCGTGGCCATGATGCAACGGGTAATCACGTCTAAGTCCTGCTCTGGCAAATTGTGTTTTGAAAAAAAATCAACTGCAAAAGTGCAGCTCCGTTCCTCATGCTCTTCTGCCCCTTCAACATAGCCACAATCGTGAAACCAGGCAGCCAATTGCAATAACTCTAATTCCCGATCGCTCAGCCTGCAGGCCTTCCCAATTACCTGCACTGCTCCCACCACATTCTTTATGTGTTGGATGTCGTGAAACACATATTCAGCACCGATGTTTTTTTGGTAAAAATCGATTACATGCGTCTTGGCAATAGCAATTATGTCTTGATCAGGTTGTGCCATTTTTTACATTGAGGGTGCTGCGGCGAAGTTATTAAAAATTAGACGGAAAGTGGTTTATCAATATGGCCGGAGACCGTGGCGTCATTCACTCAGTGAAGAGGTTTAAATAAGTTATTCCAAGATACGCCGCTATTTTTTCTTTTAAATGGACTTTAAAAATCAAGCATAACCCAAGTTATGGTTGACTTTTTTAAGTTCTTTTAAAAGGAACAAAGAGCAAGAAGATTGGAGTAAATTATTTAAACCTCTTCACTCACATCGCCAAAGCCAATCATCAATTTCAAAAGTCTTGGGTTTGTAAGAATAATGCCACCACTCGGTGGAAGTAGATCGGAATCCAAACTCTTCCATTGTTTTTACCAATAAAACCCGGTTGTCGGTCACTACATCTGAATGCCCGCCATAGCTGTGGTAAGCCTCTTTCCCGAAATAATCAAAATCAGTGCCCATGTCCAATTCATTGCCCAGGCTGTCCACTATCGTCAAGTCAACAGCCATCCCACGGTTGTGCATCGAGCCTTTACGGGGATCGGCAACATAGCGGGGGTCAGGCACCTTGTTCCAAAGTTTCCATTGAATGGGTCTGGGTCGGTAGCAGTCGTACATTTTCAACCCCAATCCTTTTTTTTGCAAAAAGCGATGGGCCTCCACCACTGCTGCAGCCACAACTGGTCGGAGGAAACAACGCCCACATTCATACATTTTTTCTTCCACAAAATTGTTGTCGGTTGCATATCGGAGGTCGAGCCGAATGTTGGGAGCGAGGTGGGTAATTTCTTGCCATTGGGTGGTATCGTAATCTATTGCAATGGCTTCGGGTTCAGCCATTGCTGTGTCTGGTTGAACATCAATAGTTTCCTTTATTTCCGTTTTTGGACTTTCTGTTATTTTGGGAGATGATTTCTTACTGGTACACTGAAAGAGCAGTAAACAGGTGAGCAGGAATAGTAGTCGCATGGTTGGTTTTACGTTTATATTTTAGACAAAGATGGTGGATTTGGGCCTATTAAATTTTACAGACGTCTCACCGTTTTGTTTCTTCACCGTGTCAATTTTTATTTAGGGAGTAGGCAACAAATAACTTCGCAAAATTGGGTAGCTTATTTATTGCCTACTCCCTTCTCAAAATAGGATTTATACCAATCAATTTCATGGTGGTCTTTAGCGGATTCATTCACCACATGTTTTTCATCCAATTTTGAATATAAAATTTCCAAAGATGCAAAATCCCGTTGGCTGATGACTTTGAACCCATTCCTCATCAACTGTGCGGCACAGACGCCCGCCCCGATTTGATATACCGGGTTTTCTGCAAACCGATTTCCATCATAGATCACCTGACTGCCACATGCAGCACTTATGTCCATCATCACGGCCAGTTCTATGTCTTCCCTTCTTGCGATTGTCAGCATTTTTTCTGAGGCTTTGACAATCCCCTCCGTCCAATCTTCTCCTGATTCTGATAATAATTTGGCGTCCCCTTCCAGCACATCCAAACCTGTTCCCCCATGAATATCGCACATTTCACGAGGAGTGCCAAAGGAATGTTCTTCTGGACAAAAAGTAGTGAGTTTTGCAGTTTTATATCCTGTCAGTTTTAATGCACTTGGATATTTGCCATTGGCAGACCCGTCATAGCCACACATGATCCCGACAAGGCAAGCACTCAATAATATTCGGAGTGGATCTTCTTCGGTAGGTTTCCTTAAATTTTGAAGATATTTTTGGTCAGTCATTCTGGTTTTTTAAAGTGTCGGACGCCTTCGGAGGCGTCCGACACCTGAGGACATCACAAACGGATCAACCGCTCTGCCACGACCTGTTCCCCATTGGAAATAACCACCTGGTAAATACCTGTTCCGATGTTTTCGATTGGTAATTCAAAGCGGGATTCGCTCCCCGTTTTATTTACTTTCATTTCCAGTACCAATTGGCCTGACAAATTTGTCACCCGTACCTGCAATTCGCCTGTCCAATCATTGCGGAGCGAGGCCAGTGTAGTTGCGGCTTTTGCAGGGTTTGGTGAAATGGTCAACATGCCGTTATTTTCAATCAACGTTTCATTGACTCCTGTAATCTCCTGGTTTTCATATGCCCCAATATCTGGCAAGTTGATGCGCGGGTTGCCGAGTATGTCAAATTCAGGTGCACCAGCAGCGACTCCTCCATCAATACCAAGACTTGATGCTGTCAGGGCATAATTGAAATCATCGGGGTCTTCAAAGTCTGGTTCTTCGATATTGAAATCGGTTGGTTCGATCAGCATATCCTGCATCGTTTCATCATCGGAGATATTGCCACCATTGGAGACCAGCACAGGGGTTCCGCCTTCCACCGCATAATTGATCTCACCGTCCTGCCTGAAGATACTGTTTTGCACAGTCGTGGTGAGGGTAGCTGCATCCTCGCCCGTCCATTGGGCAATGCCCGAAGCCAAACTGCCGATATTATCAGCAATAGTCGTGTTCATTATATTGACATTTACATCGTTCCCGTCAGAAGCGTTGAGAGAAAGTGCGCCTCCTGTTCCGGAGCCATTGGCAAAATTCACGAAAAAGACCGAGCTGACAATAGATACATCGGCATTGACCATACTGATAGCCCCTCCTTGATTGGCAGAGGAATTGAAGGCAAAAAGACTATTTGTGACAGAGAGCGAACCTGGCCCAGGGCCATTTTCTACAGTACTAATTGCGCCACCAAAACCCTCTGCTTCATTTTGCCAAAATTCACAATTGTCCACTATAATACCATTGCTGCTATCGGTAGTCCCCGTAAAAATTGCACCGCCGCTCCCCGTACAACTATTGTTGAAAAAACCTGAATTGCGCACCGTGAGCGAAGTCAAGTCATTTTGCAATGAAAGCACCCCGCCCGATGCACCTGTAGAACTGTTTTCGATAAAAGTGCAGTCCTCGAAAATAGCCACAGCCTGAAATCCTATATTGCAAGCACCTCCAAGGTTAGGGGTTGAATTGCCTTCGTATTCGCAATTCGTAATTGTATAGGTGCCTTCTCCATAACAAGTGTGAGCGCCGCCCCATCCACCAGTCGATCCATCCTTAAAAGTGCAGTCAATGTAAACCACCTCATCGCCATCGGTATCGTTCCTGATGTGGCCACCAGAGCCAACAGAATTATTGTCTTTGAATGTGCAACCATCGAGGGTATAGCTGCCATTGTTGTTGCGCATGGCGCCGCCGGCATTATCTGTATTCGAGTTGTCCATAAAGGTGCAATTGGTCAACACAAAATTTTCAGCACCTTCGGTGTTCATCAAGTCTTCCCCATTGTAAAATAAAGCTCCCGCGTTTAAAGCCTGATTGTTTTTAAAAACAGTATTGGAAATGGTCACATTGGTGCTGGCGAAGTTCCACAAAGCACCACCAGGGCCGGTTGTATTAATATTGAATTCAAAGGTGCAGTCGTCTATCGCCACGTCATCCGAACTACTCACAAAAAAAGCACCCCTCACCGTCTGGTTATTGGTAAATGAACACCCCGACATATTAAACCCACTTGCCCCCAGAACAAAGACACCTGCACTTTGTGCCGAGGTGGAATTACGGGTAAATGTACTGTTGGCAACCTCAGAACCGCTCGCAGCATTGGGAATAAATATACATGCCCCTGATCTGCTGAAGTTGCCAGAGAAGTTGCATTGGCTGACCGAGACTGGACTCTCCGCGTAAATGCCGCCGCCATGCCAAAAATAGTCATCCATCGTATTATCATCACTGGTATGTCCTCCTTTGATGGAAAAACCATCAACGATAACATCCATAAGGCCAGCCCCTACTGCAATCACATGCACCGTATTGTCACCTTTGTTTGTCGTGAATTCATCAATGATATCATCATCATTCAGGTCACCCGAAAGAATGGTGACATTCGTAGCAGGATCACGTTGAGAAAGAATGGTTTCTGTTCCATTGAACCCACCATACATGGCAATATTGGAATTGATAGCAAAAACCGAGAGGTTGTCAGGAGTGATGCCACCGGGGTTATAAGTCCCCGCTGCAATCCAGATTTCACCAGAAGCAGCATTGGCCAGGGCTTTTTCAACAGACTCGTATGCGTTGGCCCAGGAAGTGCCGTCACTATTGCCCGATGCATCGGACTTGACATACACTTGGGCATTCATGCTAAATGCAAGCATCCCAAAAGCCAATAAGAATGAAAGACGGTTGGAGTAAATTTTTTCCATGATTTTTGTTTTTTATGAGAAAAGAAAAATTATGGAAACAAGGTAAGGAAAAAAAATTATCTGATTGTCAAGCGCCAAGCAGTTCTTCGGGAATAAGAGAAACTGGCAGTGTTTAAGAAGGCTTTGGATTGGAATTGAAAAATATTATTCTGAACCTTATGAAGTATTTTTCTACACTTGCTCCGGCCCTTCTCCGACCCAATCTTGAATATATTTTCCATCCTCACAAAGCGGCACCAGTTCATCTACAACAAAAGGCTGCACCAGATGCACCACATCTTCAGGGTACAGTACATGGAGGTTCGGGCCAGCGTCGAGGGTGAAAAAGACTGGGTGCTTCGTATCCGCCCGATATTCTTTCAGCCTTTCGATCATTGTCAGTGTAGATGGTTTCAACAAAATATAAGAAGGATTGCTGCTCATCATCAGGCCATGCAGGGTGAGGGCTTCGTTTTCGGTTATTTTACCAAACTCCTCCAAATCGCCACGGCGCATGGCATCGAGCAAACGGAGAAGTTTCCGTTTGGCGTCGGTATAGCGGGCATCGGCAAACGGATTGCCCTCCATCAGGCTGTGCCCCGCCCTGCTGCTGACAGGTTTTTCGGCAGAACTGGCTATTAAAATATCATCGTGAAAAGTTTTGAAAATTTCGTGGATGTGGTCTTCCATCGCTATAGCATAAAGGTCGGAAGCACCTTCCACCTCGCCTGTTTGCCCCCACAAAGCAGCGGTCGGAAAAATGGAGCGACAGGCACTCCCCGATCCCAAACGGGCCACATAAGATGCCTTTTTATCAAAAGCATCATCCTCGGACAGCGTACCAAAAAGTTCTTCTTCGAGCGAGCAAAGGCACAGGGCCAGCGCACTCATTGCGGAAGCGGAAGAGGCAATCCCCGCTGAGTGCGGAAAGGAATTTCCCGTGCGGACGGTCAAGTCCAATTGTCGCAAAAAAGGAAATATTTCAGAGACACTTTCCAAATGTTTCAACACCTTCGCCCGGAACGCCTCGTTCTCTTCTTGGTGAAAAAAGAATTCCAACGAAATGTTCTTGTCACCACTTTCTTTTGGGCGGTATTCCAACATGGTATCGGTAAAGGAAGAATTCAGTGTCAGGCTCACGGAGGGGTTGCGGGGCAATTGCACACCATGTTTCCCCCAATATTTTAGGATGGCAATGTTGGAGGGGCTGCGCCAGGTGATACTATCGGGTTCGACATCCTGCGAGGTAATGACGAGGTTTGGGTTTTTGTAATCAAGCATGTTATGTGGTTGAGTTTTGAGCGCCAAAGGTAAGTAACGATGCAAACTACTGGACATTAGATATTTAGACGATAGACATTAGACGGTGTTAGGTATATAAATACCTGATTTTTAGAAATTTATATGTTCAAAATAGTCTAACATCTAATTGTCTATCGTCTAATGTCCAGTAGTCCGGTGACGATCAAAGAACAACTTCTATAACCCATTCCCCAACGCTACATACATCCGATACTGCGCTTGATTATAAGCCGTCACTGCCTGTAAATAATCCAATTGTGCCTGCATGTACATTTCCTGCGCCTGCAAAATTTCAAAAGGACGGGCGGTACCAAGTTGCTGCCGTTGAACACTTTGCTGGTAAGCCTCCCCAGCCAATTCACTGCCCTCTTGGGCAATGGTCATTTGCTCGGAAGTTGCTTCCATCACCCATTTGGCAGCAGCCAGTTCTTCATTGATCTGGTTCTTGAACTGCTCTGCCTCGAACTGTTGGATATGAAGTTGGGTGTCGATTTTTTTATAAGGCCCTTTATGCTCGGACAGGACCAATTCGAGGGGTACTCGCCACAGCACAGCGGCGTTGATTTCTGCAGTTGGGCGTTGCGGTGAGAAGATGTCGCCAAAGGAAGCGCCAAACACGCCGAGACTCAGTTCAGGCAGTGCCATGCTTTTCCTCAAACCTTCTTTTTCCGTTTCCAATGCCTGTCTCGATAGCGCCATGTATTTCATTTCGGGCCGCTGGGAATATGCATCTGACAAGTCAGTAAAGACTTCATTTTCCGAGACTAATGTTAACGGAGCAACAACCGTTTCAGTGCTCACCAATCGAGTAGTTGGCGGCAGGTTCAACAAACCGATAAGGCGGGCCATTTTTTCTGCCACTTCCTTTTTGGCGTTCAGGCGCTCCACTTGCAGGTGTTTGATATTGCTTTTGGCCAGCAACCAGTCGGATTGAAATCCGATGCCTGCTTGCACTTGTATCTCCAATTGCTGGGCAATTGTGTCGGCCTGATCGATGAGTAGGCCGTAAGTTCCGATCTGCAATTGTGCTCCAAGAAAGTCATAATAGGCTTCGATGATTTCGAGCAGCACCTCGTTCTTGGTAGCCTCCTGCTGAAATTGGATGGCTTTCGCACGGATGTCCGCCACCTTTGCACCGTAAATGCCTTCGCCTAATTTCCAATACCCACTTGCGCCAAGGCCCGCCCATATATTTTGGCGGTCAACGCCTGTAAAAATACGCCCGTCACTGTTCATGGCCGCACCCCAGCGTTGGTGCGCTGTGACACCTGCGTACAGCTCGGGCAACCACCAACTATTGGCTTCGGTCAGTTCGGCGAGAGCGAGTTCTTTTTGTAACTCGTATTTTTTAATGGTAAGGTTGTTCGCTCCACCCATTTCGAGGACGGTTTTCAGGTCAATAGGGAGGGGTTGTAGTTGGGCATTGGTTTTGGAAATAAAAATGAAAAATGAAATAAAAATGAAAACAGCCCACTTATAATATGAAGCCATGTCAAAATTTAAATATTTGATACAAATAGGAAATGAATAATCACGGGTTGCTTTTTGTATTTTTATTTTCATTTCAATTTTCATTTAAAACTGCCTCTACTTTCTGGCCGGGTTTGATCAAACTTTTACCCTGTACCACCACTTTCGACTGCGCGGTAATGTCAGCATTTAATACTTCGAAATAATCTTTATTTGTCAAGCCCTTCTGCAAAGGCACGCGTTCCACTATTCCGTCTTCATTTACGACATACAGAAAAAAGTCCTTTTGAAAAATAACCTGCGCCGTGGCGGGCAATGAAAGCACATCTGGGCGACTTCCGAGGCCGAGCAATACTTTGGCATACATGCCGGGCTTCAGTTTTCCGTTTGGGTTTTGCAGGTCAATTTCCACATCCATGGTTTTACTGGCTGGATCGAGGGCGTTGGAAACGCGGCTCATTTTAGCGTTGATGGATCCACCTGGCAACTCAGGAAATGTCACATTGGCGGTCATGCCCACCTGGATTCCTCCAATATCCGCCTCTGGCATGGGGATGACAAGACGCAATGGATTAGTCTGCTGTATTTCGATCAACGGCATGGCATCAGAGTCGGAAAGACCGCTCTGCACCAAGGTGCCTTCATCTGAATACCGCTTGGTTACTCTGCCGCTGAATGGAGCTTTCACAGTAAGGTATTGAATGCGGTCTTTTAAAAATTTTAAATCTGCTTCGGCGAGGCGGAAAGCTGCTTCGGCATCTTCCAATAATTGAATGGTGGTGAGCGCAGGGGTTTTTTCCTGGATGGATTTCAACCGCTCATAAGTTTTGCGCTTGGCCTCTAAATCTACTACCAAGCGTTCCTCCCGGTTGGTCAGGTCTGGGTTTTCGAGCACAGCAACGGTCTCGCCTTTTTTTGCATAATCACCGATGTCTTTGTACATCTTTTTCAAATAACCACTTTCCATGGCGTGGAGCATGACCTTGCGGTTGGCCCTCGTCGTGCCGGTGATGGTGATCTCCGCTTTGAACGATTGGGGCTGCGGGTTAACCACCTCAACGGTTGGCGTATGGGTGACGGTCTCGGTTTTATTAACCGATTTGTTTTCTGCGGGTTTTTCTTTTTTGCAGGCGGTGAGGTTTATTAATGCAAAAAATAAAAAAGGTGATAAAATTAATGACCTTTTTATTCGATTTTTATTTCTAAACAATTGACTCATTATTTATTTGTTTTCGTTTATCAATCTAATGATTGCAATGTCGTCCGTTGGTTTTAGCCTACGTCCCGTTAGGGACGTAACGTCGGTAACAATTAATGCTCCACCCTTTATTCTCGTCCCGTAGGGACCCAACGTAAAACAACTTCATTTATACCAATGGCTTAAAAACATACCGCTCGTCATATTCCACTTCAAATGCATTCAACATCTCCTCATACTCTTCCAGAAATGTCTTTTTTTTATGATGCTTTTCCTGCTCTTGGATATACTTGATAACTTGTGGAACTTGTGAACGGCTGTATGAAAAAGCCCCATAACCCAATTGCCAATTGAATCGGCACTTCACCAATCCGTTTTCTTTTATCCAATTTGTACTGTCTTCTTTTACTTGCTGCATCAATTTAGATAAAGATTGTGCTGGCCGCATCCCAAAGAGCATGTGGACATGATCGTACATCCCATTGATCTGCAACATTTTGTGATCATAGTTTTGGACGATGCCCGTGATATATCGGAACAAATCTGGCCTCCATTCTCTGTCCAATACGGCGTCTCGGTATTTGGGTGCAAAGACAGCGTGGATGTGGATTTGGGTGTAAGTATTCGCCATAATTTGGTTAGTTTTCAGGTTAAATAATTTTCACGTTGCGTCCCTATCGGGACGGGAATTGAGTTTGCAATTTATTGACTACCAATGTTCCGTCCCTAATGGGACGGGAGCAAGAGGTTTTACTCTCCTAATATGGATAAACTTTCAATGGTGAAGATATGGCTATCAAACCTCAAATAACAGAGTAATCAGAAGGGGAATCAACTCGCCTTCTTCGCAATCAATAAATACAGCACCGGAATAATATACAGCGTCAAAACCGTCGCCATAAAAGTCCCGCCGATCACCACCATTGCCAAGGGTACATTTGCTTCTGAGCCATGAGATTGACTGACGGCTGTTGGCAGCAGGGCGAATATGGTGGTACAGGCCGTCATTAAAACGGGGCGGAAACGGTCGCCTGCACCGTTCATGATGGCATCCATTTTCGGCTGGCCTTCTTTTACCAAATTATTGATCCGGTCAATTAATATATTGCCATAAGAAACGGCGACCCCCACCATCATGATCAGGCCCATGATGGACTGGATGCTGTGATAGGTGTTCGTGAAATACATGATGGCAGCCACGCCGATCAGTCCCAATGGAAAAGCAAACATGATGATGAGCGGCTGGCGGAACGAACGGAACAATGGCACGATGATGAGAAACGCCAGTACCACTGCCAGCACCAGTCCGAGACCCAGGTCACCAAAAGAAGATTGCATGACGGCTATTTCACCTTGAAAATTCACTTCGTAACCTTTTGGGAATTCCATTTCATCCAGCAGGTCTTGTATTTTTTTGGAAAACGTGCCAATGTCTTCGCCCTCCACCGAGGCATAGACGTTGAACTCACGGGACAGGTTGTGGTGATTGATTTCCACAGGATTTGTGCTTTCAGTGATTTTGGAAAAATTGCGGAAAGGCACGGGTTTGTCATGTGTATTGCTGGCGGTCAAGACGTTACCGAAAATGGATTCGTCGTTGATGAGGTTTTCTGGGTAGGTAACACCGACGTAATAGTGATTGCCATTTTTTTCATCAATCCAAAAAGCCTTATCGTAAGTGGTCGAAGAGTTTAAAGCAGAGACAATATTCTTGATTGCATCCACTGGTTCGACACCTAGTTCGGCAGCTTTGATGCGGTCGAGGTCAATGTCTTTGGCAGGCTGGTCGAGGCGCTGGAGTACCCGCACGTCCCTCGCCGTGGGTATGGTTTTGATCGTGTCCCGAATGCGTTCGGCTATTTGGCGCAGCACTTTGAGGTCGTTTCCTTTCATCTGCACATCAATGGGAGCAGGCTTGCCGTCGTTGAGGGCAGCTGTGATGATGCCCCCTGTATTAAAGCTGATTTCGACACCTGGAAATTCAAAATGCAGGCGCTCTCGCAAAGTGGTCGCATAATCAAAAGTACTGCCCACATGATCCTCGATTAATTGCACACCTATGAAACCATCCTGTGTACCTGAGTTTGGCGTATATGCTGCTGGCAGGTCGTAAAAGATGCCTGTGTTGGAAAATATCTGTGACAGGTCATCGCCGAGTTCTTCCCGCACCACTTCTTCTATTTCGGCCATGGTGGCTGTCGCTTCTTGCAGCGGCGTACCCGATTCTGTGCGGACGAGGATTTCCATTTGTCCGACATCTGTTTGGGGAAATAACTCGTATCCTTGGTTCATCATCAGGAACAATGCTCCACCGAACATCGTCGCAACGAGCAACAGAACGAGTGCATAAAACCGCAGCACATTCCTTAATGACCACAGGTAAAAAATTTTTGCTTTCTCCAGCAACCATTGAAACCAACCGAGCGCCCCCCGGTAAGATTTACCCTTTGAATCAGGCAGGTAATTCCTGAAAAAACGGGCAGCTGCAAGCGGCACCAAAGTCAGTGAAAAAATATAGGAGCCGATCATCGTTCCTGCCACCGTGATGGCTAGGGGCGAAAAAAGGAATTTAGCGATGCCCGAAAGAAACATAACTGGAAAGAAAACTACAATGACAACCAAGGTGGAAACAAGCACGGGATTGGCGACTTCTGTTGCTGCATCCAGAGCTGCCTGCGTGGAACTTTTGCCCAGTCGGAGGTGTCGGTCCACATTTTCCAAAACGACGATGGAGTTGTCAACCAAAAGACCAAGCACCAAGGTCATGCCACCCAAAGTGATGCTGTTGATGGCCTGGCCGGTAAAATACAAAACGATAAAACCGAACAGCACCGACAGCGGCAGGCTGAGTGCGACAATGAAAGTAGAACGGAAATTTCCCAAAAACAAAAGCAGCACCAGAACCACAAAAATTAGTCCGAGCACACCCGCTTGAGTCAGGCCGGAAATGGCTTTCCGCACATAAGAGGACTGATCGAAAATAACGTCGAGATTTACATCATCCGGGAGTCGTTCCTTAAGTTTTGGCAGCGCCTTTTTCACTGCTTCCACTGAGGCGATGGTATTGGCGCCGGGGCGTTTGAAGATAGGGAGATAGACCTGTTCGTTGCCATCCACTCGTGCGATATTGGTCTGTATGGCGCTGGCATCTTCGGCCCGTCCGATGTCTTTTACATAAATAGGTTTACCATTTTTATATGTGATTACAATGTCGTTGAAGTCTTCCACTTTGACAATGAGGCCCTTGGCATCAATGCCGTAGTTGATGTCGCCTATCCTTGCGATACCAGAAGGGATCATCGTCGTGTTTCGCTGGATGGCATTATTGACTTCCAATTGGGATAGGCCGAGCGCTTCCAGTTTTAGGGGGTCCACATAAATATAAATGCGTCGCAACGAACCACCGTAGGCTGCTGGGGCAATGATGCCTTTCACCCCACTCAACATTTGCCGCAAGGCGTAATAGGCCACGTCATAAAGTTCCTTGCCACTCTTTATTTCACTGCTTACGGTGAGCAACATCAGAGGCTTGGAGGCCGTCGGGTCGAATGGCTGTACCATTGGCGGCAGAGTACCGGGTGGCTGGTAGTACATATCCGACATGGCATAGGAGGAGGTATTAGCCATGGCCTCAGCAGGATCTACTTCTTCGTTGTAATAATTGGTAACGATGCTGACACCCATGATACTTTTGGAGAGCTGCTTTTCGATACCGGGCGACTGCCCCGTCCAGCGTTCCATGCGACTGGTAATGTCTTTTTCGACCACCTCGGCGGGCATCCCAGGGTACAATGTCAAAATCTGCATCGCCGATTTTTTAAACTGTGGCAGTATGTCGACAGGCATGCGTGGAATCAGCACCGAGGCCAATACGCCGACAATGATGGCCATTACCACGATGAGGTAAGGATTTTTAAATGAGATTTTTATCATTAATAACAGTTTAACTCCACCAGTGACGTATTATCGAATTGACGGTTCGATATGTTTGTTTGCCAAATCAATGTCTGGCAACGAAAAAGCGGCGATAGAAAATAGAGCGGTTGGGAGCAGTGGTAAATGGTGCAATTACCAAAGGCCAGAAATGACCATTCAGCACTGCTTACTTCTGATGAAGCAATAGGGAACTGTTCCCAAATGAAGAAGAGAATTAAACTAACGGAGGGCCTCGGAGTGCATTGGCAGATATGGGCGGGCCAGAATTACAACGTACATCTGGGAAAAGAGAATATTCGTTTTGGTAATACCTCTCGGGCAAAGGAAGAAAGTCAAGGAAGACTGCAACGATTGGCGTTGTCTTTAAAACCGTTTTTTCAAAGTTCTTTTGTGGTAATTGAAATGCACTCACCACTTCCGAAATATGTTTGCAGTGCATCATCGGAAAATAAGTGGGCTTGTCACTTATGTATGTTTTCCGTAGCTCGCAAGGGCTCGGACCATCGTGTTCATTATGTTCGTGCCCGCCGGGATGTGCTATACACAACTCCTGCCAAGGAAACAGGAGTATGCTCATAAGTAGAAGTAAACATATGGAAGTGAAACGATGCATAGGATGCAAATGTATAATATTGTGGTGAATATAAAAAAGTCTCTGGCTGTTTGTTCGTTTCTTAGTCTTTCAATAAACGCTGGTTGTAAGTGTTTTCCTCGCTTCTAATTTTCAACCAATAAATCCCTGCTGTCAGGGAGGCTGTTTGCAGGATGAGGCTATTTTGTCCAGCAGGAATATTTCGATCAAGAATGCGCTGACCGGTAGTTGAATACAGTTCCAAATGTGCCTGTATTTTTATTGGTTGGTCAAAATTTATCAATAAATATTCATGGGCTGGGCTGGGATAAACCGTTATTTTATTGCCAGCAAGATCAATTGTGCTATTTGCACCTTCTGTGTTGAAAGCCCATACGGCACTTATGCTTTCGCCACAGCCGTTAAGTGCAGTGACTTTCCAAAAATATTGCTTGTCCAGTTCCAATGGACCACTCAGGGTATAAAAATTATCTGCTGTTTCACCACTAAAAACAAGTGTGTTTTCAAAATCCATTTCATTAGTGGCAATTTCTAATCTGTAACTCTCGGCTCCATCCGATTCACTCCATGCGAAATTGATATCATTGTAAGCAACAGTACTGTTTTCAATAGGGGAATCAATTGATGAAATGGCAGTCGGAGCATCATCTGCCCGAATGGAGACTGAGGTTGACTGGTTAGTTGTGCCGTCATCAGCGAGGATAGCAAATAGTTCAAAATGGCCATCTGTGCTCATTATATCAGTGAGGGAAACGGTAACAACATCACCTGGCATAGCGGGATTTGGACTGAATGAGACTGTTGCCTGGAGGTTGGAAAGGTCTGCTTCCAACATAACGCCACCCACAGAAAAACCACCTCCAAGGTTCATTTCAAATGAAACATCATCTCCAGCACAAACAATAAACTCGTCTTCGCTAAGGTCTAAATATGCGGTAACTGTTTCGGGCAATTTTTCAATTACAAAAAGGCCGTATTGCATATCCGACAATAAGATATTTCCCGATGGGAGAAAAGGATATATACCCCAATTGCCTGCATACCAAGCTTCGTTGGCGTCAGGATAAGTGTCATATTCGGCCACCCTGACTGGATTTAGTGGATTGCTTATATCATAAACTTGCATGCCGTCATAATAGTGGGAAAGATAGAGCAAGCCATCTTTTACCATGCAATTGTGGGGTATTTCATTTTCCCATAAATCTGGGCTGAAAAGTACTTCAACCTTCAAATCAGTTGGATCAGTTACATTTACGACTTTGATTTGGGAGCCGTGGTTTTCATCACAGAGAAAATAGTATTGTCCATCTTCCGACAACCACCCAGAATGGTTGTAGCCAGCTTCTTGATAATCTGTCATGGTACCCAATACGATTGGGTTTTCAGCATCAGTAAAATCAACCATCCATAAACCACTGTTGGCACAATTCATAAAACCTATGTTATTCTCAACGTAGGCATCATGAACATAGGGCAACTGAAATCCAGGCTGGGGGTAGGTGGCCATAAAGACCGGCTCCGCTGGATTTGAAATATCGAGCACCGTTGTTTTATTTCCTTTTCCGACAATATAAAGCCTTGCCTGTGGCGTATCTATAAACATATTGTGGGAGGTAACGACAAATTCATTGGAGCTGTAAACTTGGACAGCAGTGTCCGGCAACATAGACAAATCAATAATCTGGAGGGTGCTGCTACTCCCTTCATCGGCTACGCAATACAGGTAGTCTTGATAAACCTTCATGTCGCGGTGAGACAGAAAAAACCCGCCGTCCGAACCTTCGATGCGTTGTACTTCGGTTGGAGTCGTAGGATCTGTAACGTCAAGAATATGGATGGCTTCCGTTGAGCCGATGATTGCGAATTCGTGGCCGTTATTGGCATAACCCCAAACATCATTGTAGCGACTGTTAAATGAACTCGTTTCAACAAGGTCATCGTCCTGCCAGTTGCTCAGCATATTCGCCTGGGATTGTGAGTAAGTGTTTGCCGTAGCGAACATTAATAAGAAAACAGTGGAGTACATTATTGCTTTCATAAGTACAGGAATTATTGGTTAATGAAAGCTGCAAGGTCGGAAATTTATAGCTTACTAAGCTGGTGATTTTTGCAATGAGGATGGCAATCCATCTGCTTGTCCTTACTATTTCACAATAAATATTTTTGTGAGGACTGATCTCTATCTGTTTTGTCAATTAGGGTCATATAGGAAAAGTTCTTAAATTCTGGTTAACAGGTTTCATTATTTAAAACGTTGATTTTAAAAAGAATATACAATGTATTTTTTATGAAATTAATAGTATTTCGCTTTACAAACCTTGTTTATTGTACCCTCAAAAAATGGGTTTGACTTTTATGTTTGCCGCTGGTAAGTATATGATTATAATCCTATGGTTTTGTTTTTTGACCCTGTAATTATTAAGGAATCGGATTCCTTTTTTTTTTGAAAAAGAAAGAGCTGTTAGCACCAATTGCTAACAGCTCTCAATATGCTCGGTATAGATATATTTTACAGCCCTATAATAGCTGGGTTCAATCCCATGTTGGAAAATCCGCCGTCGTGATACAAGTTCTGCATGGTCACCATCTTGGCGAGGTCAGAAAACAGGAACACACAGTAATCTGCGCAGGCTTCAGCTGAGGCATTCCCAAGTGGGGACATTTTATCAGCATAATCAAAAAACTCCTGGAATCCTTTCACCCCACTTCCCGCGGTTGTCCAAGTTGGGGACTGCGAGACTGTATTCACACGGACTTTGTTTTTTGTTCCAAAATGATAGCCGAAGCTCCGAGCAAAACTTTCCAGCAATGCTTTTGATTCGGCCATTTCACTATAATCGGGAAACACCCGTTGGGCAGCGATGTAGGTCAGAGCAGTAATACTTCCCCATTCATTCATGTGGTCGTTTTGATATAACTCCTGCATGACCCGGTGGAAAGATATGGCGCTGATATCAAAGGTCTTGTGCATCCAATCATATTTGATGTTGGTGTATTCCCGTTTTTTCCGAACGTTTAGCGACATGCCGATGGAGTGCAGCACAAAATCAATTTTACCGCCAAAATGCTCACCGGACTGTTTGAAAAGATTGGAGATGTCTTCCTCAGAAGTAGCATCAGCGGGAATGATGGGCGCATTCAATTTTTCGCCAAGCTCATCGATTTTACCAAAACGCAAGGCTACGGGAGCATTGGTCAGTACCAATTTTGCACCTTCTTCGTGACAGCGTTCCGCTACCTTCCATGCAATCGATTGTTCGTCAAGAGCGCCAAAAATGACCCCTGTTTTTCCTTGTAGTAGGTTGTTTGCCATAAGTATTGTCTTAGAAGTTGTTTAAAGTTATTCCGATGGCCTAAATGTAAACCATTGATCCTCAAATACTTCAGCTATTTTTCGTCTCGTAACTTTGGCTACGAAACTCTAAATGAGCTTCGCCTTGGGAATCAAGCATTTAATATTTATTTTCATCGCAAAACTTTGAACAACTTCTTAAAGTATATTTGAAATTGCGAATGCAAAAGAAGGAAATTTCTTCCGTAATTTGCAATCATGCGAAACCTCTACTTGACCAACCGCTTTTTTGGACTTTGTGGCAGCATCGCGTTATTCTTCCTATTGAGCTACCTGGTTTCGTTTTGGTTTCCAGTGGCGCTCACCTTTTTTGTTTTAATGGTGGCACTCACTTTTGCCGACATATTTTTATTATTCCGTAAAAACACGTTGGTCAATGCTTCCCGGAGATTGCCAAAATTATTTTCGTTAGGTGATGCGAACAGCGTGCATCTTAATATTTCCAACCAATCACCCCTCCTGTTGAAATTGACTGTTGTAGATGAGTTGCCGTACCAGTTTCAAGAAAGGGGTTTTGAGATGGAATTGGAAATAGGAGCTGGGGACGACCAAGTGATTGCATATGAACTTACTCCCTCGGAACGTGGCGTCTATGAGTTTGGTGTCATTAATTTGTTTGCTTCTACTAAGTACAACCTTGTACAACGCCGCTTCAAAGCTGGCCAAGCCATGCGTGTACCTGTTTACCCTTCTGTCATTCAAATGAAGCAGTATGAAATGCTGGCATTTAACAGGTTCAGTTCTCAAGAAGGTTTGCGTAAAATCCGCCGCATTGGCCATAGTTATGAATTTGACCAAATAAAAAACTATGTGCGTGGCGATGATTACCGAAGCGTCAACTGGAAGGCCACAGGCCGTATGAGCAGATTGATGGTCAATCAATACGAGGACGAGCGTTCGCAACAAGTCTATTCTTTGATTGACAAAAGCAGGGCCATGAAAATGCCGTTCAACAATTTAAGTTTGGTGGATTATGCGATCAACACCAGCCTCGCTATTACCAACATTGCGCTCAAGAAATATGACAAGGCAGGCCTGATTACTTTTTCTGATAAAATAGGCGCCACGATCAAAGCTGACCGCAGGGCCAACCAGTTGAACAAGATTTTACATGCACTCTATAAAGAAAAGGCCCGACCGCTGGAGGCCAACTACGAACTGCTTTACCACATTGCCAGGAAACTCATCAATGGGCGCAGCTTGATTCTTTTGTACACTAATTTTGAAAGCATGTATGCACTGGACAGGGTGCTCTCTTTATTGCGTCGAATCAATAAGTTTCACCTGTTGGTGGTTATATTTTTTGAAAATACAGAAGTACAGGATTTTGTAAAAAAAGAAGTAGGAACGATCCAAGGAATTTATACCAATACTATTGCGCGTAAATTTTTGGCAGAAAAAAGAGCCATGGCCCAGAAACTTGCCCAGCATGGTATTCAGACAATTCTCACGCGTCCTGAAGACCTTTCCATGCATACCATCAATAAATATTTGGAATTGAAATCGAGAGGGATGATTTAGGGGTTCTAAATTAGCTTTTAAAGTTTCAACTGAAATATCGCATCAAATAAGAAATGATGTTGTAAACATTTTCTCGCGCATAAGTGGCGGTCGCCTTATCGGTGAAAGTTTCATCTGAGTCGGTGAGGTTCATTGTCGCAATGAAGATAAAATTAGAAACAAGCGATATAAATATTACTCGCCGCTCAGAGTAGGGGATTTCGTATTTCCTAAAATACCTGAGCAGGTATTTGCTAATATAAATGGCCATTTGTCGAACATTAGCGGCTTGCATCTGCTCGGAAGTAATTTCGTTGTCGTGGATGAAAGAGGAATAATACTGCCGGAGGCTACGGTGGGCAAGTTTCATGGCAAGGTTATATCTTCCGCCCATGATAGCGCCGTCAATTCTTGCCAGGTCTTTGTTTAGTCTTTCTGTATTCCAATGAAATGCCATGATTGTTCAGTCTTCAATTTGGTAGAGGTAGTTTTTTTCTTTTCAATAACGTTCCAAACACCTAAAAGTCGCTTACTGAATAAAGTTTTTTTATTGAATTGTTAGCAAAAATACAGTTTGTATGCGAGATCACACGATTTTATTGAAATGGGGAGAGCGGAGTCGATGTAAAAAGTGGGCTGTTTGTAACCTCTTTATTATTCCTTCCCGTCCATACTGGCGACATCAATTATTAAACATGGAATAGCTTTTTTAATTTTTTATCGAAAACTATTTCATACAAATGTTAAAAGAAAGTAGCCATGGGAGAATTAATAGGCTTAGTAGCAGTTGCAGGAAGCATGACATCTATTGTTATCATTGCATACCTGTTTTTTAACTCGCGTCACAAAACACGGATGGCCCTTATCCAACATGATAAGGAAGCTTCCATCTTCAAGGAAAACGGCAGAGGTTCATCTGGCCTAAAGTATGGTTTGCTGATGGTGGGCATTGGTCTCGGCATTCTGATGGGGATGATTATCGAGAGTGTCTTACAGACGGATTCACCAGTCCCCCACTTCTCTATGATGCTTATTTTAGGTGGATTGGGATTGGTTGGCTATCACTTAATTTTGAAAAAGAAAGAAGAGGAAGAAGAATCGGATCAGGTTTAATAGTAAGTCAAGCGAATTCTGAGTGGACAAAAAAAAAGGCCAACCGATCGGTTGGCCTTTTTTTATTTAGAACTCATTCCTTATTCAGGTTCAAAACCAAGAATGATGTTGAAAGTGGAAAGCTCCGACAGTGTGCTTCCGGGCTTGTCAAACCCTACGCCATAATCGAATCCGAGCACACCGAACATTGGCAAGAAAACCCGGAGTCCCCCACCAACTGATCTTTTCATATCAAAAGGATTGAAATTCCTGCTCTTCCTCCAAGCATTACCACCTTGGGCAAAAGCGAGCACATAAATCGTGGAACTTGGGTTCAACGAAAGAGGGTATCTCAATTCAAGGGTCATCTTTTCATAAAGTGGGGTTGCTGTCACACCAGATGAGGTTATGTTGTTTTTAAAGTCTTCTGGATCATATCCCCGCATTGAAATAATTTCGGTGCCCGTAAAGAATCCAAATTGTTGGTTGTTGAGGCCATCCCCACCCAACTGAAATCTCTCAAACGGAGTAATGCCAATCTCGTCATTATAAGCACCAATAAAGCCCATCCTCGCCGAGGCTTTTACGACCAGTTTGCCTATCAGGGTCTGGTACCAATCAGCATTGATTTTCCACTTATGGTATTCCAAAAAGTTGAAACGCTCTTCAGGCTCAAGTTCCCTGTAATCTTTTTTACTGAACAATGAGTATGGCGGCGTAGCTTGTACAGAAAGGGAAATCCTTGATCCATCTTGTGGGAAGATAGGGTTGTTGATGGTACTCCTTGCTATCGTTTGAGTGATGCTAAAGTTTCTAAAACCGCCATCAGAAACAGTCTCTCCCCTGTCCGTCCTGAACAGTGTTGAATTGCTGGTGCTGAGATAATTGTCCAATTCAATGTTTTGGAGGTTTAGGGCTACAGAGTAAAGGAAGTTATCATCAGGGAATTTCAGCCTTGTACCAAGACTGATGGTCACTCCAGCATTTATCAGTTTCCCGAACAATTCGCTGTTTCTATCAAAGCCGTTGGTAAGCCTAGACATGAATCCTGCTACGGTCAATGAGTTTGGTTTTTTCCCGCCCATCCAAGGTTCAGTGAAGGACACGTTGTACGATTGAAAAAAACGGCCATTGGTCTGTGCCCTGAGCGAGAGCCGCTGGCCATCACCTTGAGGGAGCGGGCTCCATGTGCTTTTGTTGAAAATATTTCGAGCGGAAAAGTTATTAAAAGCGACACCAAGTGTTCCAATGACACCTCGCCCCCGGCCACCCCATCCTGCAGATAATTCCAACTGGTCCGAGGGCTTTTCCTCAACGGTGTATTCTATGTCAACTGTTCCTCGTTCTGGATTTACAGGTGTATTGATACCTAAATTTTCTGGATTGAAATAACCTAGATTGATGATTTCTCGCTGAGAGCGTATGATGTCAGACCGACTGAATTTTGCCCCTGGTATAGTCCTCAGTTCCCTTCTCACTACGTGCTCATTTGTGCGGTCATTTCCCATTATCACTACTTTGTCAATCGTGGCTTGTGGGCCTTCAAAAATCCGCAGTTCTATGTCAATAGAATCTTTGGTCACGGCAACTTCAACAGGATCAATACTAAAAAAGAGGTAGCCGTTGTCCATGTATAGAGAACTGACGTCCCTGCCATCCTGGCTAAACTGAAGGCGTGTTTCGAGTAGTTCACTGTTGTAAATATCTCCTTTGTTTATCCCCAGTACATTGGAAAGCGTATTGGTTTCATAAATAGAGTTTCCTTTCCAGGAGATGTTGCGGAAATAATATTGATTGCCCTCATTAATGTCGAGGTGTACTACCAAGTTACCACTTTTCCCATCGCGCCAGATACTATCGGAAAGGATTTGGGCATCGCGGAAGCCCATCTTGTTATAGTTTGCGATCAGCGCCTTTTTATCTCCTTCATAATCGGCTTTGATCAATTTGGAAGAAGAAAGTAACCGTTTTTTCCGCCGCGTATTTTTCATCATATTGCGGAGTTTAACGGTTTTGATATTATTGTTCCCTGTAAAAGTAATATCCTGGATTTTTACTTTTTTGTTTTTATCAATATCAAAAACCAACCGGATGGAATTTATCCTGCTGTCATCAATTATTTCTTCAACTTTTACCGATACATCGAAATATCCCTTTTCGATAAAATATTTTTTGATGGCAAATGCAGAATTGGATTTGATACTTTCTGTAACGATCCCTCCCTTAATCAAATATTTATTGATCTGTTCATTGAGGTCATCATGGTTGCCTTTTTTTACACCTTTATAGGAATGTGTTGTTAACCGAGGCCGCTCCTGTACTTGGATTTCGAGGAATATGACATCTCCAATTGTCTTTTCTTTGTATATCTGGACATCAGTAAAGAGGCTAAGTTTCCACAATGCTTTTAATGCCCGGGGAATACTGCCTCCCGGTATCCTGATCCTATCGCCAACCCTGAAACCTGCAATGGAAGTGATCGCATTTTCGTCGCTGTATTTAGCCCCAATTACTTTCACGCCTCCAATTTCATAATCCTTGGGTTCAGAGTAATCGAGTACAGGTATGGTGTCAACACCAATTTGTCCAGATAGTGACGTGGTGCAAAAAAGAAATGAGAAAGCAATGATAGCAGGCAGTAAGTAATAAGTCTTTTGCATGAATTTGCCTTTTATGATTGTACTTTTTAGAAGTAAATTATTATTCATATTGAAAATCGACTTGCCCCGATCCAATCGGGAAGGTGTTGCGAAAATGGGTTGCAAAGAAACACATGATTAATCAAATTCTTGTGCCACGACAAAAAATTCTACTTTTCTGTCCGTTGCGATGCTTGATTTGAAAAGTGGGAGTAAAGAGTTGGTTGGTTGTATGCATGTACACCTATTCAAAGCATTTATAAAACTCTTGATATAGCAGAGGATATTGATAATCAATTTATTGAGGAAATTGTTTATTTTGATAACTGTTCACTGATTTTTCCGAATCGGCGTTCCCTGCTCTGGTAGTTCAGGATTGCTTCATATAAATGGTTTTTTCTAAAATCTGGCCATAGGGTATCCGTAAAATATAACTCGGCGTAAGCTATTTGCCACAAAAGAAAATTGCTTATCCTTGTCTCCCCACTTGTCCTGATAAGCAGCTCAGGATCGGGGATGTCCTTCGTGGCCAGGGCATTTGAAAAAATGGTTTCATCTATCTCAACTTCACTTATTTTGCCAGCTTTTGTCATAGTGGCAATCTTTCGGGCTGCTTCCACGATCTCCCATTTTGCACTGTAATTCAATGCTAAAACGAGGGTCATCCTTGTATTGTTAGCAGTATCTTCGATCGCCCGCAAAAGAGCTTTATGGCTCTTTTGCGGGAGTTTTGAAAGGTCACCAATTGCTTGTAACCGAATATTGTTTTTATTCAGGGTTTTGACTTCCTTTTTAATTGTCTCCACCAGTAAGGTCATCAATGCCGTTACTTCTGTTATTGGCCGGTTCCAGTTTTCGGTTGAAAATGCATACAATGTCAAAAATTCTATACCCAGTTCAGCGGCAGCCTCAGTTGCTTCCCTAACTGACTTTACACCATTGTGGTGGCCATATATCCGAGGCCGGTTTTGCTCCTTGGCCCACCTTCCATTTCCATCCATGATGATGGCTATGTGCCGAGGTAATTTTTTTAAGTTTATTTTCGATTTTGAATCCATTTTAAATACAATTCCACGGTGGCAAAATGAATGGGTTAGAGCAGTGTCCCCTGATTGTTTCGCCAAAGGATTGCAAAGGTAGTAAAAGCTGGTGGTGCTTTACATGTGGCCCATTATTGAAATGAACATTCAAAAAGAGGTGAAAAAGCTTGGGATGATTGATAAGTAGGTGGAGTTAAATAATCGACACTTTTGACGAGGTTACCTGCCTACCGGCAGGCAGGTTTTTTCGTCAGACAAGGCAAAAAAAATTAGCATAGCCATAGCTACGGTCATTTTTTTTTAACAAAGTATGGCGGAAAAAGAGCCCGCCAAAAGTGTCGATTATTTGAGTTCACCTACTTATTAACTAGCTTTTATCATCATTTCGATCTTTAGAAACCTAACTCAACTTTCATCACAAATAGAGTTGTGTAAAAGAAAATGGTTCAGGGCTAATATTGTAAATTCCCTTTGTACCTTTGTCACAGTCAAAACACCAAGCATTCATGTACGATTATGATGTCATTATCAGCTTTGTCACAGCATTTACGCTTACTTACTTTGTGATACCTCCCATCATCAGGGTTGCACTCAAAAAGAATTTATACGATGTTCCCGTAGCACGTAGTTCACACACGCAAGTTACCCCACGCCTAGGCGGAATTGCCATCTTTGCTGGGACTATCTTTTCCATTTTGTTATGGACGCCTTTTAGCCTTTATGGTGGTAATCTTCAATATGTATTATGTGCCTTTATTCTGATATTCTTGGTAGGGGTAAAAGATGATATCGATGCCATAGCACCCTCTAAAAAACTGGTAGTCGAAATCCTTGCAGCGGTTATCTTAACATTTAAAGCGGGTGTTAAAATATCAAGCTTTCATGGCATGATGGGGATTGAAGAAATAGGGGTTGGGTGGAGCATTTTACTAACTGTGTTTACCATTATAGTCATCATTAACGCAATCAACTTGATAGATGGCATTAACGGACTTTCTGGAAGTCTCATCATTATCATTACAGGTACTTTGGGTGTCTGGTTTATGATGATTGAACGATATGATCTGGCAATAATGGCCGTCTCGGCTGCTGGTGCAACTGCTGCGTTCCTGAAGTACAATTATTCACCTGCACAGATATTTATGGGTGATACCGGAGCATTGTTACTGGGGCTGATATGCTCCATTCTGGCCATCAATTTCATTGAACTCAATGGAAAACTCAACGACCTGCATCCTTTCAAGATCAATGCTGCCCCAGCCGTAGCCATTGGCATTCTGATACTTCCTTTGTTCGATACATTGAGGGTATTTACCACGAGGATATTAAGAGGCAGGCACCCACTTTATCCAGACCGTACTCACATCCATCATTTGCTGCTCGATTCAGGGCTTAATCACACCCAGGCAACGCTCATACTTGTAAGCGTGAATATTTTCTTCATCGTTCTTGTCTTTTTACTCCAACGGCACACGAACAACGCTGCACTTATTCTCCTTTTACTGGCTGGTATATCTTCTATTATGGTAGGCGGCCTGTACTATCAGGTAAATAGAAGAAAAAACAAAATGTCTTCCTGAAAAGCTATTTCAAATTTGACAAAAAAAAGACCGCAACTCTGCCGTTCGCAGAGAGCGGTCGCACCCAGAACATACATGAGAAAACTACTATTAGTTTTGGTCTTTGGGGAAACAGTCGGGCAATTGGTTTCTTAGGGAGTACAATTGTAAAACCCCATTTTTATCATCCTTTGTCTAAAGTCTGTAAGTGATACTTTTCAATAATATTTACCAAAGTTTGTTCATAATGCTTGGCAGTGGCATACCCCAGCCTTTTGAGGCCACTTGCCCATTTATGGTAATCATCCCCGTATTTTAATAGCGGTTTGTAGCGCCCACTTACGATCATTTGGCTGTGTGCCCGCCAACTCTCCCACGCTGAATTATATTTTCGGAAAAAATCTTTGTGGCTGTCATCACCAAAATTTGAGCAATGCCCCTTTTTACAAGTTTTTGAAAAACATTTGACGCCAAAATGGTTGTTGTTTTTTGTCGATAGGGCACTCTTTCCTGAATTGCTCTCGACAATGGCTTGGGCCATTTTTATACTGGCCGGAATACCATACTTTTCTTTTTCCGAAATTGCTACATCTTTAAAGCGGCGGATGTAAGATTTGACCATCCTGTCTTTAGCCTTATCTCCAGGGGAATCGGCAAAATGATCTTTTTTCTTCTCACTAAATATGGAAAACAGACTTGCCCGCTCCCCTTTTTCTTTCAATGCCACCCCTTCGGCAAGCGCAGCACTTCCAAATTTTGCACTTTGAACCACATCTCCCATCCCTACCGTAAAAGACAGATCCTGCTTAAAAGCCATAATGGCAAGCACACCAATGAAAGATAACTTGGCCCAAGGTAATTTGACAGTACTTGGCGTTACAGCAGTATGTTTATAGAATTGGTACTTCACTAACACAGTCAATTTTTCAATAATTAGTGATGCTTTTCGGAGCACCCAAATAATGGCCATTCCCGGCACAGACAGTCCATTATTAGCGTGGGCAACCCCACCGCTGCAAGCACGGAAGCTAGTTTGTTGGCTGTGGCCATTATTAGAGAAGAAACTTTTTTGTTGATTTGATGACATGATTTTCACGGTTTAGAAAACTATTTGTATCTTCGATCCTTCTTTTGCAAATTCTTGTTGTAGAATCAATCTAACGGTGCAAATTTAAAAACATTTTGTTTCTAAAACCAAATATTTCTAAAACATTTTTATTTTAAAATGGGAAATTTTTCAGACAACATTGTTAACCAGCGCTTTAAGGCAGCTTTTTTTTCACTGGAAGAAAGGCGTATGATTAAAGGCAAATCTGATATAGCCAAACAATTAGGCACATATAACCATGTGATTAACAGCATTTTGAAAGGAGACCGTAACATTACAGTAGAGCAATTACACAAATTGTTTGAAACTTATGGAATTGATGCCAACTACATGTTTGGGCTTGGAGAAGACATGTTTACGGATATTGAAAATGGCTTCCCTACGCTATCAAAAGAAGAACGCTTATTTGGAGGTAGGCCAAACATCACGTTAGTGCCCAATCGCGCAATGGCTGGTTATGCCATGGAGCACCAGGCCGATGGTTTCCTTTCGGAACTACCAAAATTTTCCATTCCCAACCTGGATGGAAGCCTCCTTGCTTTTGAGATTAGTGGAGATAGCATGTATCCAACAATTACCAACGGTGATGTCGTGGTCTGCGAGCCGCTTGAACGGGGCGACCCGATGCGCGATAATAATGTATATGTGGTCGTCACCGATGTGGTAGTGGCAAAGCGGATACAGCAGATCAGGGGGAGTGAGGGCACTCCTGACCAATTGCGCCTCATTTCAGATAATAATGCCGTTTATAAACCATATGAAGTTGATCTTGAAGCCATCCGTCAAATATTGAGGGTCAAATGCCGCCTTACTTCTTATGCCATTAGTTAATGGCGAGACAGAAGTAGAATGGAATCAAAATTTGGTTCCACCTTGCTCCACCTCTCACTTTTGACTGTCCACTATTTTTCATGTTCCCTTCTCCTTTTTATCGAAAATTGGGCTATGCCGTTTGGCTGATAATGCTGATAATGGCATTGGTATTTTACCAGGAGCGGGCATTTTTTATGGATGCTGGGTTTCAGTTGTTCAACATGATAAATGAGGGAAGTATCCAGATTTACCATTACCGATTTGTAACGGGGATTCCCCAAATCTCACCTTATTTATTGTTACAGGGAGGGGCGCCACTATGGATATTAGGCATAGCATTTTCCGCATCGTACATCTTGTTTTTTTTGTTTGTGTACCATCTGTTGGTAAGGTATTTAAAAAATGAATTTTTAGGATGGGTGCTGATTTTGCTATTTACGTTGATATCTTTTGATGCATTTTACCACATGCAAAGTGAATTTTACCTTGGGCTCGCCCTTTTGCTTTTGTCATTCGGAGTGGTATTGCGATTTCCTGAACTAAAGAAGAAATGGTTGTTTCCAATTTTGTTACCGCTGTTGTTCACCGTTGGCTTTTCCCATAAACTTTCATTGGTATTTTTCCTTTTCCTCTGGGTGTTTTTTTGGATAGGAAAAAAGGAATTAAGACATTATCGCTATGTTTTATTTTTAATCATGTTCTTGGTTATCGCTGCTATAAAATCCATTTATTTCACCAATTGGTATGAAGCGGCAAAGCAGGTTGGATTCCAAAATAATTTGATCGCTTACTTCCCCAATTACCACACACTTCCATCCAATATCATTTTCCTGAAAAGGTGTCTTTACTATTATTATATGCTGCCAATATTGTTGCTTGCAGTAAGTGTATTTTATTTTTATAATAAAAAATGGATGAAACTGGCAGTGACCTGGGCTTTCTTCATTGGCTTTCTGATGCTGTACAACATCTCTGACCCCACGGCCAAAACCAGGTTCTACTCTGAAGTAACATATCTGCCGTTGAGTATCATAGTATCTGTTCCTTTCCTGTTCGATCTCGTACCTTTTTTGATAAAAAAAGTAAATTGGATACCTGCTTTTTTTGTACTTCTTATGTTTTTGCGCCTTGCATCAATTGCATGGAACCATCAAACTTTTGAAAGGAATTTCACTTGGATAAAAGACCAACTGCGGCATTCAGAAACATTGCAGACCAATCGCTTTTTGATAAAAAAGGAAAATGTCCCTTTGGATACGGTGTTGATGGAATGGGGTGTTCCATTCACTGCCATGCACCTTTCGTCGCTCAATAAACCAAAGGCATCAAAAACGCTGCTGATAATGCCTGACTTTGATTGGTATGCTAATAAATTAGATAGTACAAATTTATTCTTTTCCCCTTTTCATAAAACGATTACTAATAAGGAACTGAACAACAAATACTATGATCTGGAAAAAGCGAAGTACCGGGAGATAAAGTGAGGAAGCGGAAATCTTAAGAACGAGTAAAATACTGATTATTAAAACGTTAGGTTGGTAAATCTATGTCCTTGAAAGGAAGACACTAATCCTCAATCACTTCTTCCCCATTCTCTTTTTCTTTTGATTTTGGATGAAATTCAGCTTCAACCAGTTCTGGGCTGGCTTGGAACATTTTTACGATTTTCACTTGGTATTCATCCACATAAATAATGTCACCTTCTTCTGGAATCTCTTCTGACAATTTCAAGATCAGGCCTGACAAGGTATGGTACTCATCGCCTTCGGAAAACGGAGAAGGCACCATATCGTTGATTTCATCGAGCGGGTTTTGGGCTTGAATGCGGTAAATATTATCGTTTGCCTTTTCAACGATTGGGGTTTCCGTGTCGTATTCGTCCTGTATTTCACCAACCAATTCTTCGATGATATCTTCCAATGTCACCAACCCTACAGTGCCCCCGAACTCGTTCACGACAATAGCCAATTGCTCATGGGCTTTTTGAAATTGCCGCAAAAGCTGCATTACCTTTTTGTTGGACGAAACATATTGGATTGGACGAATAATATCTTTGATCTGTTTCTTGTCATTCTGTTGCCTCGACAACATCAGCAGGTCTTTGGTGTGTATAAAACCTAATATATTGTCAATGCTTTCTTCGTAAACCGGAAAACGAGAGTACCCTTCTTCGAGTGAAAGCTCAATCGCCTCATCCAATTTAGCACCCATTTCAATGGCGGCAATTTGAGTGCGCGGTTGGAGGATTTGCCAGACAAAACGATCGTCAAAGTCGAATACATTTTGGATCAACTCCCTTTCAGTAGCTTCAATGGCACCACCTTCCGCACTTTCTGCAATAATCATTTTTAATTCTTCTTCAGAATGCACCACGTCTTGCTTGGAAGGTTTAAGCCTCAAAATATTGAGGAAAAAATTTGCAAACCCATTCAACAACCAACTGAGCGGGCTAAACAAAAGGCGGAAAAAGCGCAGCGGCCAAGCGATGGCCAAAGTAGTATTAAGGGGGTGATGGATGGCCATTGATTTTGGAATCAATTCCCCAAAAACAAAATGCAGCACTACAATCAGGATAAAAGCAAGGAAAAGGGCAAGGATATGGATTGTGGTTTCAGGAAGGGCAAGGTTGAATATTTCCAAAAAATGTCCGATGCCTTTGGCAACAATCGGCTTTCCGGTCCAACCTAAGCCAAGGCTTGACAAGGTAATTCCCAATTGGGAAACAGCTATATAGGCATCAAGATTGTTGACGATGTTTTCAGCAATCCTGGCATTAAAGCTATGGGTGGTCTTTGAATGGATCTGGGACAAGCGTACCTTCACTATGGCAAATTCAGCTGCCACAAAAAAGCCATTCAATAAAACTAATAAAATAATAAATAATATGTCAGAAACCATATGTATGGTTGGCTATAGGCTAATTGTTGATTCTCCTTTCTACTGAACAACGCTCAAAATTGTTGAGGAATCACAGCAAATGTACTGCAATTATTTTCATTTGTAGATTTTCACCAAAAACCGCTACCTTACCCGCTTTATATTAAACGAAAACACAACTATATGACTTCTTCACCTTCCAATGACGCTCCTGACATGAAACTCTTTTGGGGCTGTTTTATCGCATTGATCGCAACTTCATTTGGCTTTATTGCTAGAGTGCTCACGGCTGGCGAATGGGCTGGCGAATTCGGGCTTTCTGAGACACAGACTGGGGAAATCCTTGGTGCGGGCCTGTGGCCATTTGCGATCAGTATTATATTGTTCAGCCTAATCATTGATAGGGTTGGATACAAAGTCGCCATGTACTTTGGCCTGGCTTGCCACGTCATTTCTACTATTTTGATCATTTCGGCCAAAGGATACTGGGGAATGTACCTCGGCACGTTCACATTGGCTTTGGCCAGTGGCATGGTGGAGGCATACATCAATCCAGTGGTGGCCACGATGTTCAACAAGGACAAAACCAAATGGCTCAATGTTTTACATGCTGGTTGGCCGGGCGGCTTGGTTGTCGGTGGCATTTTGGCCATCCTGCTGGGATCAAGCGTTGGTTGGCGGGTCAAAATCGGCCTGATCCTCATTCCGATGGTGGTTTACGCATTCATGCTTTTCAATAAAAAATTCCCATTGCAGGAACGGGTATCCGCGGGAATTTCCTACAAAGACATGCTGAAAGAGGTGGGGGCCATCGGTGCACTCATTATTTCGTTGATGATGTTTTCAGAAATAGGTCGGGTTTTCGGTTTTCCAAGCGCGGTCGTTTATGGCCTTGCTGCCCTGACAAGCATCGGGTTGGGCGTTTACACCAAATCTCTGGGGCGTCCCTTATTTATCTTTTTACTACTCATTATGATGCCTCTGGCCTCCACCGAGTTGGGCGTCGATAGTTGGATTACCTCGCTGATGGAAAGTGAAATGGGGCGCATTGGCATCAATGCAGGTTGGGTACTGGTTTACACATCTCTAATTATGATGATCCTGCGTTTTTTTGCTGGCCCAGTCATCCACAAATTATCGCCACTTGGCCTTTTGGCAGCCAGTGCATTTTTGGCAACGCTCGGCCTTTTGTTTTTGTCAAAGGCAACTGGAGCGACCATTTTGCTGGCTGCTACTTTATATGGTGTGGGAAAAGCATTTTTTTGGCCAACAACACTGGGAGTCGTGGCAGAGCAGTTTCCGCGGGGCGGAGCTTTGACGTTGAACACCATCGCTGCAGTGGGCATGCTCGCTGTAGGTATTGTTGGCGCACCACTGCTCGGAAATTTCCAAGATCAATATGTTGACCGGGAAGTGAACGCTTACAGTACTGAAATCCACCAACAGGTCATGGAAACCAAGAAAGGGATTCTGGGAACTTATAATGGTCTCAATCAGGAAAAATTGGCAGCGCTGGGCGATACGGCCAAAAATGAAATAGCGGCTATTCAAGAGGGGGCTCAAAAAGGCACATTGAGTACGGTGGCTTACCTGCCGGTTTTTATGCTCCTATGTTATATCGGTCTTATCCTGTACTTCCGATCAAAAGGAGGTTACAAACCAGTGGAAATTGGTTAGGATCTGTTTGGGTTTTATGGTTATAAATGAAGTTGTTTAGGTTTTTTAAATTGACAGAAAAACCTAAAAAATTCCTATATCCTAAGGCGTTTTTTTTTATGGAAAAATCAAATCAAATAGATAAGAAAGTCACAAAAACAACTTCACTTTCAATTACGGGTTCACAGCAGGGTATTGATTTAGGTTCAAATATTTGGGCCGTAAATTGGTTCAACCCAAAACGCAGGTGGTTATACAATTTGTACACTACACTGGCTGGGCCATTAGTAATAAAAGTTGGAGGGCGACTCTGGCACAAAAGTACATTTCTGGAAAAATTGGCCGGAAAAGATGACGATGGCCGCAACATGTTGCTAATTGTCGAATATCCAACAGCTAGCAACTTTATGGATTTGGTGGGCATTAAATTTTTCCAGTTGATAAGTATTTTACGCATTCTGGCTGTCGAAGATTTTATTTTTGGATTTACCAAACGGGTGGCCGTTCCAGGGCTTACCAAAAACAGGCAGGCTAAAGGAGCGCCCTGCCTCATTCATCATTTTCGGAGTAAAAAAAATTTCTCAGGTGGGTTTAATAGCCTTGCTTCTTTTGCATCAGACAAAGGGATCAACCTCATTTACGCAGGTACCAAAGTAGCTACTTTAAGTAGAACTATTGTTGACAAGGGTGTTATGGAAGTGCCCTTTTTTATGGACGGAATCATCGTTTTTGAATCGGATAATATTGCCAGTTTAAAGACTTTTTTTGGAAGTGAAACCTATCGGGACTTTACCAGCAAAACGGAAAATTCCTACGCCGCCATTTTTGAAAAAATAGCATAGAAGGGAATAAATCAAAGGATTGGCCGATACCAAAACGTCCGCACCGATTAATGCTTTTGCACGGTGTGGCCGTTTTTAATTTCAGATAAAATTACTGCCCCGTCGATAATAAAAAGCTGTAGCTCTATTGCTCCAAACTATTAAGCATGAATTCTGTTAATTGGGCGCTTGCATTTTTTGAAATAAAATGCTGCCTATATTTGAGCTTTCTTTTTAGAATCTGGATTTTTCAAAATAATAATACCGAACCGTTTTGATGCGACTTACCAATGTAGTAAAGAACCTGCTGATCATCAACGTGCTATTGTTTCTGGCAGGATTTGTTCTCGATACTGATATGCTGGCCTTGCGACACCCCGGTTCGGAGGATTTCCAGCCATACCAGTTGGTCACCCATTTTTTCATGCATGCCAATTTCATGCACATCCTTTTCAATATGTGGGCACTGGTATTGTTCGGAGCGGTATTGGAGACAGTTTGGGGGCCACAGAAGTTTTTGTTTTACTACCTCTTTTGCGCATTTGGCTCAGCGGCGCTCCATATGGGTGTCAATTATATAGAAATAAGTCAACTGGAATCACTTTTGGCTAGTTTTACAGAAAATCCTGATTATATTACGTACAGTCAATTTTTTGAAAAAGTGAATTTGGGGGGAGTGAATATTGGTTACCGTGAAGCTGTTGATCAAATAGGAGCTTTGCTTAACGAGGGGAATACAGCCGTAGCGACACAGGCTGCGGACTATATGCAGCAATATGTTGATTTCAAAAAAGATATTCCGGTACTTGGTGCTTCAGGTGCGATTTTCGGACTGCTCCTTGCTTTTGGCATGTTGTTCCCTGAGAACGAACTAATGCTGATATTCTTGCCGGTACCGATCAAAGCGAAGTACTTCATTCCGGTCCTGATTGTCATCGAATTATTTTTGGGCGTACAGCAGTTTTCCTGGGACAATATGGCACACTTTGCTCACCTTGGTGGAGCTTTGTTTGGTTTTCTGCTCATCATGTACTGGCGTAAGACAGGTGAGCGATTGTATTAATTATTATAATATTTCAGCATAAAGTCTATTAATTTTGCGCTTCTAACTTTCAGCTAAAAGCTAATGGCCAAAAGCCAAAAGCTAAAAGAATCATCCATGATTACCTCCATTTGGACAGATATCAAACAGCAATTTAGCCATGGAAACACGTTGACCAGGATCATCTTGGTCAACATTGCCGTGTTTGTCATAATGACGATTGTGCGATTGATATTGATGCCCGTGGAAGACGGCATCACATACGATGACTTCCTCCATTTTTTTGCCATCTCTTCCAGTGGATGGCACAATTTAACCCATCCGTGGGTGTTGATTACCCACATGTTCCTGCATGAGCAATTTTTCCATATCCTTTGGAACATGCTACTATTATACTGGTTTGGCCGAATCGTTGGGGATCTGTTAGGCGATCATCGGATCTTACCAATTTATCTACTTTCAGGCTTAGCTGGTGGGGTGACTTATTTTATGATGGCCCAAGTACTTACAGGGATGGGCTTTGGGAGCTATGCGCTGGGGGCTTCGGCAGCCTTCATGGGCATAATAGTAGTAGCGGGAATGACTGCTCCTGATTACATTATTTCATTGCTTTTCCTTGGAGATGTCCGATTGAAATACATCGTGGCGGTTTTGGTCCTGCTCGACTTAGTTGCGATTTCATGGAACAGCAATACCGGCGGTAGTTTTGGCCATTTAGGAGGAGCGATGATGGGTTACGTTATAGCTACCCAATTACAACGTGGAAACGATTTGACCGCCCCAGTCAACGATTGGATCCAGGGCATTTCTTCTTTTTTCAAAAACCTGTTTTCGGACGAACGGCCAAAACCAAAAATGGCATACAAAAACCCTAAATTCAAAAAAGAGCAACAAGCTGGGAGAAAGGGCAACAAGAGCCCCAACCAAGGCCGGCATAAAAGTAATGACCCAAAAAGTGTCTCTCATCAAGAAAAAGTAGATGCCATTCTCGATAAGATCAAGCAATCTGGCTACAACAGCCTTTCAGCAGAGGAAAAGGAGTTCCTCTTTAATGCGAGTAAAAAGTAGGGGAATTAGAAAATAATAAGCTACGTAACTGACTCGTTCTTTTCCCTCAATTGAGGTATCGTGACACCACCCAAAAACATCTGTGAAGAACATTCTTAAAAATATTCTCCGTTGGGCCAATGTGCTGCTGATACTGGTAACCTTGCTGGCCTACCTTTCCCCTTTTATCAATCCTGCAAAAATTTGGCATTTATCATTTTTGGGACTATCCTATCCATTGCTGCTATTGGCGAACGTAATGTTTGCGCTGTTTTGGCTATGGCAGAAAAACAAACGATTTTTGTTTTCGACAGGGTGCATTCTAGTGGGAGCCGGTTACTTTTCAAGCCTTATCGGTTTAAACATTTTTGATGGAAATGCCTCCCCTGAAAACACCATTTCGGTGACGAGTTACAACATGGCTCAACTACGGAGGTATTACGACTATCAAGGTAATGTGAATCAAGCGAAGTTAGATTGGTTTAAGTCCGAATTGCGGAAAAACTTGAACCCTGACATTCTCTGTATCCAGGAAGGCGCATACAACCATACAAAACGCACAGTCCAAAACACTTTGCAGTTCAAATATTTTTTCAAAGAAAAAGGAACCATTATTTTTTCAAAATATCCCTTTGCTGATAGCGGAATCATTCTTTTCGAAAACACCTCAAACTCCTGTATTTGGGGCGATATCGAAACCCCTTCTGGCTTGGTGAGAGTCTATTCCGTCCACTTGCAATCCAATTGGTTGGGTCCTGCTGCGAGCAAAGTAGCACAAGACAGCGATCCCCGAAAAAAAGAAACCTGGAATGGTATTGCACAGGTAATGCGGCTGTACAAAAGAGCTGCTGCCCGCCGTGCGTCACAGGCTGAAATGGTCGCTGCACATGTTGCTAAAAGTCCATATCCGGTGATCCTCTGTGGTGATCTGAATGACACGCCAATTTCATATGTGTATCAAGTTTTGGCTGAAAATATGACTGATAGTTTTTGTGAAAAAGGAGCGGGTTTTGACTTTACTTATGCTGGTAAAATTCCAGGCCTGCGAATTGATTTTGTCTTGACCAGCTCAACGTTCGAAATAGTTGACCACCAAGTACCCAAGCTGGAACTTTCAGACCATTATCCCGTTTTGGTGGAGCTGAAGAGAATGTGAGAATGTGAGAATGTGAGAATGTGAGACCCAGAACCAAAATCCAACACTCAATTTCTTTTACATTTGCCGCCATGAAGAACGAACTGAGAATTTACAATAGTTACAAAGGAAAAAAAGAAACATTCAAGCCAATACACGAAGGCCAGGTTGGCATGTACGTTTGTGGGCCAACAGTTTACAGCGATGTGCATTTAGGCAACTGCCGTTCCTTCACCAGCTTTGATGTGATCTATCGGTACTTGATGTACTTGGGTTACAAAGTCAGATACGTGCGGAACATTACTGACGTCGGGCATCTCGAGGGTGATGCCGATACGGGTAGAGAAGATAAGATTTCAAAAAAGGCACGCCTCGAACAATTGGAGCCAATGGAAGTTGTGCAGCAATACATGAACGGGTTTCATGACATGATGAAAGTCTTCAATTTACTCCCCCCCAACATCGAGCCGAGAGCAACTGGACATATTCCCGAGCAGATCGAAATGGTGCAGACTATTATTGACAATGGCCTAGCCTACGAGAAGAACGGCTCTGTTTATTTCAACACTTTAAAATTCGCTGAAAGGGATGGCGTTTATGGCAAACTATCGGGTCGGAAAATAGACGACCTGGTTGCAGAAAGCCGCGCTGATTTGAAAAACCAGAGCGAGAAAAACCACCCTTCTGATTTCGCCATTTGGATCAAAGCAGCCCCTGAGCACCTCATGCACTGGCACTCTCCCTGGTCAGAAGGCTTTCCCGGCTGGCATTTGGAATGTTCGGTGATGAGCACCAAATACCTGGGCGAAACATTCGACATCCACGGTGGTGGTACTGATCTTAAATTCCCACATCACGAAAATGAGGTTGCGCAGAGCTACGGTGCATGTGGGTGTGCCCCAGCAAACTATTGGATTCACGGGAACATGCTTTTGATGAATGGCCGGAAGATGTCGAAGAGCGATGGCAACACCATTATGCCGGAGGAATTGTTTAGTGGCGGCAGTTCCCACATTTCAAAAGGCTATTCACCGATGTCCGTCCGTTTTTTCATGATGCAGACCCACTACCGCAGCACACTCGACCTGACAGATGGTGCTTTGCAGGCTGCAGAAAAAGGCTACCGTCGTTTGATGGAGGGGAACAAGTTATTGCAAGGAATGCAACATCCTGGCAATGGCAATGTTGGCGATCTGGACAAAGAGATCAACGGTTTGATCGATCAGGCATTTGCCGATATGAGCGATGATTTTAATACGCCAAAAGCCCTTGCCAGTATTTTTGAACTCGTAACAAAAGTGAACAGCCTGAAAGGGGGCCAACTGTCTTTTGGTGAAATTACCGTTGAAACTTTGCAACGAATGCAACAAACTTTCACCGATTTTATCTTTAACATTTTTGGGTTATTGGACGAAGATATTGATGTATCGGGGAGTGGCGTCGTGGATGAGTTGATGGCATTGGTTCTGGATATGCGCCAACAAGCTCGTACCGACAAAAATTGGGGCACTTCGGATAAGATCAGAGATGCACTAAAAGCCATGAACATTCAAGTAAAAGATGGCAAGGATGGTGCAACGTGGTCGAAAGAGTAGATTAGTTGCCAATTGCATTGGCCAAACACGTTTTACCTGAAAACAACAGCACCCCGAAACAAATGATACATTTGCGCCGTTTTTACCAAGTCCATCATTGATCGGAACGAAATCTGCTCGTGGACAATACTTCGCATTTAATACTACTAAAAAGCTAACGGCCAACAGCAACAAGCTCACAGCCAATAGCCCAAATATAACATCACGTAAATACATGACTCAAACAGCCTACAAATCGGACGTCGAAGCAGTGGATGCTTTGGCCGCTTCGTACAAAGAACTCAAATCAGAAATTGGAAAAGTTATCGTCGGTCAGGATGAAGTTGTAAAAACGGTCATCTTATCTTTATTCAGTAACGGCCACAGCCTCTTAGTAGGTGTGCCGGGCTTGGCAAAGACGCTGCTCGTGAGCACCATCGCAGAAGTGCTTGACCTCGGATTTAAAAGAATCCAGTTCACGCCTGACCTGATGCCTTCCGATATAACCGGTTCGGAGATTTTGGATGAAGATCGTCATTTCAAATTCAACAGGGGACCACTATTTTCTAATATCGTATTGGCAGATGAAATCAATCGGACTCCGCCAAAAACACAGGCGGCATTGCTTGAAGCGATGCAGGAACGCTCGGTGACGGTCGCTGGTGTTCGTCATGTGCTGCCTTCCCCTTTCTTTGTTTTGGCTACTCAAAACCCGATTGAGCAGGAAGGTACCTATCCACTCCCAGAAGCGCAGCTTGATCGTTTCATGTTCAACATACCGCTCGACTATCCTTCTTATGAGGAGGAAATAAATGTAGTAAAAAGAACGACAGGTGTGCAAAAGCCTGATTTAAAGCACATTCTGAACGACACTCAGATTCTGGCTTACCAACAACTGATCCGTAAGATTCCTATTGCTGACAACGTGCTTGAATATGCTGTTTCACTGGCCACCAAAACCCGCCCTGGTACTGACCGTGCAACAGACATGGTCAACAAATATATCTCATGGGGAGCAGGGCCACGTGCGTCGCAATACTTGGTGGTCGGAGCGAAATGCCATGCAGCAATAAATGGTAAATACTCTCCTGATATCGAGGATGTTAGGGCAATTGCCAACTATGTGCTCCGTCATCGTATCGTTCGAAATTACAAAGCAGAAGCGGAAGGAATTACAGAAGAAAAAATTGTTGAAAGCTTGTTGTAAAAACAGGTTTCATGAGAAATAAAAATGGCTGGTTTACACTTTGTGAGCCAGCCATTTTTTTGATCGACAACTTCGAGGAAGTTTTAAACTTCCTCGAAGTTGTTGCTTTTTAATACTTTTTCCAGCTCCTCTGGTGTATTCACATTCCGCAAAGCCGCTGCCTGCGGTGCTTCCAATATATGTATCGGTGAATTAATCAAAGCCTTCCTCGGGCAGGAATATCCTTGCGCTAAAAACTGCAACAGGACAGGATAGCTCCTCGGCTCCCAGATCGTCACCAACGGTTCTGGGAATTGATTGACCGGACTTCGAAAAGTGGTCGCCATTTGGGAAGGGTTTCTGTTTTTCATCAAAAACTCAAGGGTAGATTTATCAAGCAATGGAAGGTCGCAAGCAACAACCAGCCAAGCCGAATCTGGTTGATCCCGGAAAGCAGAAAGAATGGCACCCATGGGGCCAAGGCCTGTGAAAGTGTCTGGCAAGATTGGGTATTCTCCAGTCAATTCTTCCACTTGGTCAGGGCGACAGGAAAGAAAAATTTTTTCACAAAATTGATCCAAAAGGGTGGCCATGTATTTTCGCTGGGGCATGCCATGAAAATCAAGTAATCCTTTGTCTTTTCCCATACGGACACTTTTGCCTCCTGCAAGTACTAACCCATTGGCGGGAGGAATGGCTGCATTCATTTTATCTTTCAAAAATGAAACAACTCCCTCTACATCAGCTAATTGCAAAATGGAAATTTTATCAAAACCCTCAATATTCTCTTGTAAAAAATCGTAAGGTTTGTCAATGCCATCCGACAACAAAAACAACTGCACATTGGAAAGCCGATCTAGTTTCCTTTTCAAGGAATCTTCCTTTTTAGGATCAATGACAACGATCTGTTGCTTGGCCGTAAAATGATTTCCGTTTACAATCACCGCATCTGTTCCGTTGAAAATAGGACGGAACTGGTAAGCATCCATTTTTTCTTTCAGATCAAAACGGTGGTGTGAAATCTTATCCGTGTATTCCAAAGTTGCCCCTGCTCCAACCGCCGACTGTTGACTGCCAACTGCTGCCTGTGCGTGGTCAGCATCGACATAACCGATTTTCCATTGCGTTGACAAAGCTTTTATAATTTGAAAAGCAAGCTGTTGGATATTGCCGCAAGGTGTACCGATGATGGCCCACTCGTTCCGGCCAAAAGTCCCGAGTGCAGGGCGAGTTATGGCTGCATGTTTTTGATGTTTTTTCATGTGGAAGATGTATTGGTAAGTAACAAAGGTTTATCGGTTTGTCACCAAACAGTTACACTGTCAATTTAAAATCCTGCTTTCCCCCTGTCTTCTCTATCAATCTTGTTTCCTTGATGACAATGTTGTGGGAAAAAGCCTTGCACATATCATAAATGGTTAGTGCTGCAATGCTGGCCCCCGTCAAGGCCTCCATTTCAACACCCGTCTTGCCCGTCAGGTTGGCGGTGCATTCTACCACGGCTTCCTTTTTTTCATTTAAATAAATATTCAGTTGGCAGTTTTCAAGGCCGAGCGGGTGACACAACGGAATCAGTTCTCCGGTGCGCTTGGCAGCCATCACGCCTGCTAAGACGGCTGTCTGGAAGACAGGGCCTTTTTTGGTGCGGATATCAGCATCCCCAAAATGGAGAAGTATTTCGTCGTCCAAAACAACAATGCTGCGCGCAGTGGCCGATCGCCTCGTTATTGCTTTGCCTCCAACATCTACCATGGATGGGTTGCCGGCAGCGTCGAGGTGGGTGAATTCTTTTGACATTTCAATTGATATTTTAAAACAAGGGATACAAAGTTACGTAAGATGCCAATGAACCAGGCTTTATTTCATTAAAGCAATCGTATCAGATACCTTGAAGAAACAGCTTTTAGCTAACTTTGCTTTTCATTTGAAAAATTAGAAATTACCTGCCGACAAGACAGGGAAATTAGGAATTAGAAAAAGATTTAATTTCCAATTTCCAGATTTCGACATAATTGCTTTTATGAAATTTGGCGTTGTTGTTTTTCCTGGTTCCAATTGCGATCACGACATAATACATGTCTTGCGCAATGTTATGAAACAAGAAGTGGTAGAGCTGTGGCACAAAGAGACGGAACTTCCCAATTTTGAAACGAATGACTGTGTGGTTTTGCCCGGTGGGTTTTCATTTGGTGATTACCTCAGGGCTGGGGCTATCGCACGTTTTTCCCCGATCATGAATGCTTTGATCGAATTTGCCAATAATGGTGGTTATGTCTGGGGGATTTGCAATGGGTTTCAAGTGCTGTGCGAAGCTGGGTTGTTGCCAGGTGTATTGTTGAGGAACGAACGGCAAAAATTCATTTGCAAGAATGTGCATTTGTTGCCAATGACCAAAAAAACGGCAGTCACTTCAAGGTTACTTGATCTTAATATACCTTTGAAAATTCCGATTGCCCATGCAGACGGGTGTTATTTTGCAGATGATAAGACATTGAATGAATTGGAAGCTAATGATCAGGTTCTATTCAAATACTGTACAGCGGAAGGTGAAGTTACGCAGGAGGCAAACCCCAACGGGGCAGTCAAGAACATTGCAGGAATCTGTAACAAAAACCGCAATGTGTTTGGCATGATGCCGCACCCAGAGAGGGCTTCGGAAGAACAACTGGGCAACACGGACGGGCGTATTCTTTTTGAATCTTTGATTGAAATGGCCAATGTGGCTGAAACGGTTTGAGCAAACTGGTTAACCATCACCCTGTCCTGATTTACGTTTGCCAGACATTTTTAATAAATTTGAATTTGAAAGTCTTATCTATTGCAAACTTGACAGAATCGACAAGGCTTATTATAACTCTCTGAACTTTAAGGATTTATTGATTACTGAATTTTTGAAACTAAGTGAGGGGTAGAATTTTAAATGATTCTATACTATTACTTAAAACGAAATACACTGTACCATGAAGTCGAAACTTGTACTTTGGGGCAGCAACGATCAGGATGAAAAACTGATGATTGCTGTTTCTTTGAGAATGGAGGAAAACAAAGTTGATATTTGGACCTTTCCTGAGTCGGTAGCCACTGAAGATTTTTACCAAAAAATGATGAAAGAATGGCGTGATGGACAGGGGCTGGAATTTCCTGAACCCAATACGCACATTGAGGGTGAGCTTTCCATGAGCGAAAGCCTGCTCCCCGACAACCTCAAAGTCGAAAGGGGTGATGTTGTGCAGAGGGCCCAAACTGAATGGCATTTCCTCGTGCTTTCAAGTAAACTCCACAAAGCATATAAAGACCAGTTGGAGGAACTCAAGGAAACGGTGGAAGGCTTGGTGAAATACGATCAGGGAATGTGGGAGAACCTCAAAAAATTTTGGGGAAAGGTCCAAAGCCAGGTCAAGGAGCGGAATTTGCTCCGAGAACATGCGGATGTTTTGCGCGATAATACAAATACGCTTTTTTTTAAAATGAAAGAGCTTCGCTCAAAAATGGACGAGGAGTTTGAGAAAATTTCAGAAGAAACTCGTGATAAGTTCATGAGCGCCTTGGAAGATATAGAAAAAAAAGTGGGGGAAGGTGCGAGGTTGCCGGTCATGTTTGATGAATTGAAAAAGCTCCAGCGAAAGTTTCGGGATTCAAAATTGACCCGAGAGCACCGGTCAAAAATTTGGGAAAAACTCGATGCTACATTTAAAGATGTAAAAGAAAAAAGATTTGGTAGCAGAGCCTCTGACGAAGGCCGGTCACCGTATCAACGTACCAAGCGTCGGTATGATGGATTGATAAGTGCCATTGGAAAAATGGATTCGTCCATCAGACGCGATAAAAGTGACTTGGATTTCCAGCAGCATAAAATTGATACCACGGATGGTCAATTGGAAGCCCAGATCAGGCAAGCAAAAATTAAGATGATCGAGGAGCGGGTGCGTTCGAAAGAGGTAAAACTCAAGGAAATGAATGTCACCAGGGAAGATCTTGAGAAACGCATGTCACAGCAAAAAGAAAAAGAGGAAAGGTTTGCAGCTCAACAAGCAGCCAAGGACAAAATTGCCCAAGAGATAAAGGAAACGGCTGAGGCCCGAAAGGAGGACGCTGAGAAATTGGGCAAAGCAGCTGATGAAATTGCAGAAGCAAAGGTTGAAGATACGGGAGGAGATGAAAAATCAGAATCAATCATGGATGCCGTGAGTGCAACAGTGGGAGAATCTTTGGGTGACATGGTGGATACAATCAAAGCTGCGGCTTCAGTTATTGGAGATAAAATCGACGAAGCCATTGATGAAGTAAAAGAAGAGGCTGAAGAGGCCATGGAAAAAGCCAAAGAAAAGACAAAAGAGGTGGTCGAAGATATAAAAGAGGAAATGGCCGAAGCAAAAGAAGAAGCAAGTGAAGCGATGGAAAAGGCTAAAGAAAAAGCAACAGAAGTGATTGAAGATATGAAAGAGGAAATGGCCGAAGCAAAAGAAGAAGCAGGCGAAGCGATGGAAAAGGCTAAAGAAAAAGCAACAGAAGTGATTGAAGATATGAAAGAAGAAGTTGCCGAAATCAAAGAAAAGGCCGAGGAGGTTGTGACCAAAGCAAAGGCAAAGTCAAAAGAAATGGTCGAAGACATAAAAGAGAAAGTTGCCGAAACAAAAGAAGAAGCAGGCGAAGCCAAAAAAGAAGTCGAAGAGTTGAAAGAAGAGGTTGTCGAAACCAAGGAAAAGAAGGAGACCAAGGCAAAGTCGAAAACAAAAGCCAAGGCAAAAAAAGCCAAAACTAAGGCAAAAGAATAACCGCCTTACCAGACCACAACGAAAGCCCTCTTGAGTGATGAACTTGAGGGGGCTTTTTTATTTTTTTCTTTTTGTAACAAAAACAACGAGTTCTTCCAAAGCAAGGCGAGAGGGTACTTCTGGAAAAGTGTTGAGGATGCCAAAAGCCTTTTTGCTGTAATCGTCCATTGCCTTTTTTGCATATTCGAGACCGCCGCTTTGATGTACAAAATCAATGACTTTTTTTACTTTTTCTGGGCGATCACCATATTTCTTAATGATCCGGATAATACGCTTTTTATCACTCGATGAGGCATTGTCGAGTGCATAGATCAAAGGTAGTGTGAGTTTCTTTTCCTGAATGTCGATGCCCAGTGGCTTGCCCACATTATCGGTACCAAAATCAAAGATGTCGTCCTTTATCTGAAATGCAATGCCAATATATTCCCCAAACTGCCTCATGCGTTCGATCATTTCTTCATCCTTGGTGGTAGAAGCAGCACCCGCACTACAAGCGGCAGCAATCAAAGAGGCTGTTTTCTGGCGGATAATATCGTAATAAACAGATTCTTTAATGTCAAGCCTTCGGGCTTTTTCGAGTTGTAGTAATTCTCCTTCGCTCATGGCCTTTACTGATTCCGAAAGGATTTCCAACAACCGAAATTCCTTGTTTCTTAACGCCAAAAGAAGACCTTGAGCCAGCAGGTAATCGCCAACCAGTACAGCTACTTTATTTTTCCACAACGCATTGATAGAGAAAAAGCCGCGACGTTCATAAGAGTCGTCCACTACATCATCGTGGACAAGGGTGGCGGTGTGCAGGAGCTCGACAAGAGAGGAGGCAACAAAACTGGCCTCATTGACTTCCCCGCAAAGCTTGGCACTCAGGAATACAAACATAGGGCGGACTTGCTTCCCTTTCCGCCGAACGATGTAGTACATGATGCGATCGAGCAACGGGACCTTGCTACGCATGGCTTCCCGGAAATGCTGCTCGAATCGCTCCAGTTCCTTTTCGATTGGCTGCTTGATGGTATTTAGCGAGGACTTCATTAAGTGACAAATGTATGCCTTTGCCTGTCTTCTTTTAAAAAAAAACAGCCTTGGTTGAAGTTACATTGTCAACCAAGGCTGTTTCTCAAGAAATATTGAAAACCTTATTTAATTCTTTTCACTTTGAGTTTGGATGGAAGTCAGAAAAATAGATTGCCACCTAACCGAATCGCAAAATTATTCCCTTTCACAGGGTTGAAAATATCGAGGATATTATCCGTTACACCAAAGAACTGGACTGACTTACCGTGCAACATCACGCTCATACCAAGGTTGTCGTAGGTGTCTTCCGTGATAGAATAAGTAAATCCAGCATTGAGCCATTTGGCAACATCAAAATTGCCGTGCAGGCCGATGGCGTAGCTGTTTTCATTGCGAAAATTTTCGTTAAAATAAACAACTCCTACCCGCACCTTTTCGCTGGCTTTGTACAAAGCACTTAGGTAAATTTTGTGCGGTATATTATTGGAATAAATATTTTCCGCTCTTTCTGGTTGAAAAATCTGTTCAATTGAATCAAGGGTTGACCCAAAACCTGGTGAATCGCCCCCTGTGAGTGCACCAGAAAAATCAAGACCTTCATATAGGAAGGAATCCTGGACGATGTAGTTGGTAACCCTTGTCTTCCAGGTGATGCCACTTCCGATGTCAAGTACGCTAGCAGCAAGATCCCACTTGTCAGTTTCATACCTTAGACCAAGGTCAAAAGCCCAACCAGTGTTGCCATCAAAAAATTGATCGGCGGTGAAAGTGCCAAAATTTATATCAAAGTCAAAATCATTATAGGAGCGGTAATCCAGCGCATTGGAAGTATTGAGAATGTAATCTCCATCCAAAGTGATCTGGTAAATATCAGGATCGGTAAAAAACCCAACATCATTGTGGTCGGGATCAGTGGTCATATCGACAAAGCCGCTCATGAATTTGGCTTTTAACCCAAGTGTCAATTTATCAGCTTTATATGCTAAACCAAAGTCAATTGAGTGGAAACCAGTAAGTTGAATCTCACTCCCAATATTGACGCTTTCACCAATAAACTGTGCATTCCCCTCATAAATGATCTGAGGCAAAGTTTTAGGATATTTAAAAAACGCATGGTACTTGATGGAGTGTCCGAAGCTGACAAGCCATTTCTTTTTGATGGGTACTGCAAAGCCTATTGTATGGAGGATAAAATCGTCACGGATCACATTTTCATCATCGAGAAGAGCAATGACGGAATTGATGTTAATAACAGGTTCGCCATTTACTTTGCTGACCAGTTGACTGTAGTGCGGGCCGTCAAATGCCAGCCCATTGTAAAAACCTGGCAAACGGAAAACGCCCCCCGAATCCCTGACGATGGCGGGATTGGTTTCGTTGGCATGCCAGTTATTTCGCATAAAATGCAATCCAAGTTCTTGTTGCGCAAAAAGTGGGAAGATGAACAAGAGGGAAGAAATGGTGACTATTATTTTCTTTAGCATTAAGTATAGTGACTATTTTTGAGAGCGTCCCTTAAACGAACAACGATCATTCTGTCAACAGTTTCAGGCCCATCCTGATTTCGGTTTCTTGTCCTTTCAATGCCTTGACCGATTGTTGTCCTTCATTGAATGTGGAAAAAAATGCTTCCAGCGAAATCATAGCAGCTTTGCGGATATTTTCAAACCGTTCATCTGAAAATGTTGCATAGGTTATTTGGGTAGTGCGGTCTATCACATTGCCTTCGAAGTCAACTGGAGCAGAACTGACGATCCGAGTCGTGCCTGAATCGAAAAGAGAGTCAAGAATAACGCCAGAACTATCAATGAAATAAGCTTGTCCGTCAATATCCAGGGGGATGTCATTGTCAGCGACCAACTTGAATTCAGCTTCTAGTACTTCATCGTACCCATCGAACTCAATTTGAAACTCATCTGTAATGCCAAACCCCGAGACTCTTCCATGTAGGGGCAAATCAACTTCCACTTGGATATTGTAATAGCTGCTATCGGTGACGAACCCACGTAGATCAACAATGGTGTCAGGATTCATTCTTGCATCTACTTTATAATCAAGTGCAATTGGACGGGAGCCTAAAACTTCAACGATATTAGAGTTTTCGCGCGTGAAATCGAACACCATGGTAGCCACTTCGCCAGGCACAGTCGGATAGGCAAAATCAATACCGTTAACCGTGTCAATAAAATCGCTTTGGAGTGGAATGCGTTGGCCATCAGCAGTTAATATATCAAATACTTCAATGACTGACCTAGTAGGTACACCAAACGAATTTTCAATAAAAATGGTGATCTTAGGGTCTTCAAAATAAACATCTCCTTGTGTCCAGCTTTCAAAGAAGTCAATATAAATAGTGTCCCGATCACCTCGATGTTTCACATCGCCAAGATAGCCTTCAAAATAGGAAAAGAAAATATTGGTATTGACCAAGGCAACTAGGTCGAGGGTTATGGTGTCTCCCATCCCATTTTCTGTGATGGCATCGTACGCTATGGTGATGACCCCGTTATCCGGTACTAGCAAGTAGCCTGAAACATCTGTTGACATTCCTGGTAATTGCACAGCTCCCAAAGGCCCAGTCAAGGGAGAGTCAAATGTCGTTTCCCAAGTGAGTGGTACTCCATTGTTAGATACTTGTGGAAGCGAGACATGCAACTTCACGGGGCCGGTATAAGAGGTTGACGAAACAGCGATGCCCACCACACCTGTTTTATAAACAGCCTTATCAACTTCCAAAACATCGGGCGAAGAGAAGGGTACTGTTATGAAAGTAGTATCGATCAGCGGAATGATAGGTGGTACGCTGTCTCTCGTTACTGACAAAAACTCATCGGCATGTTGGCTCAGAACATCGCCTCTGTACTTGACGTGGATCATCTTGTCTGGGGTGATTTCAATAAAGGTGAAATCGTCAAAATTTTCGAGGAGGTCTTCGATGGTCGTGGTGGCTTTGCCCAACGGGATAGCAAATTCGGCTTCGCCGGAAACGATTTCAGCTTTTGTAAGTTCATCTGCTCTGCAACCAAACATTAGCATTGCAAGCACAGCAAACAGGTAAAACGAGGTAAGTCTCATATACAGGATTTTCATTAAGGCAAATCAAATTAATAAATTAGACATTATGACGATGATTTTTTTTCTTCTGAGGACTTTTAAAAAACCGAACATAGCCAAGCTAAGTAGGTGGAGTTAAATAATCGACACTTTTGACGAGGTTACCTGCCTACCGGCAGGCAGGTTTTTTCGTCAGACAAGGCAAAAAAAATTAGCATAGCCATAGCTACGGTCATTTTTTTTTAACAAAGTATGGCGGAA
>JAJCYI010000128.1 GCA_029263015.1 Saprospiraceae bacterium
GAAAGGACAGGATGGACCTATCCATTTTTACGATTGGCAAAAAGTTGGTCGAGTATTGTCTTAAACACGCAATTAGAATTGTTTTTTCATTTTCAAAGAACTGCTTTATCTCTCCTTCTTAAAAAAGTGTACGGTAGAGAATTCTTTTCAAGGCACTTTTCCAAATGCAAGGAAACTGCCGGTTTTTCAAAAACGGTCAACATGGCAATAAATAAAAAGAATGCATTGTTCTGGTCTTTCCTGTTATTTTTGGTATCCGGCACCTGGGGCTGCTGCGACGACGATTTACCAATAAGCATGTGCAGCAACGGTTTTGAGGAAGTGGACGGCAATTGTGCGTGCCCGGAAGGGAAGTACGGTGCTTATGGCTTTTGCAAGGAACTGGCTGAAAATGAATGGTATGCTGTGCTGGATGGCTGCATCTGTGAAGACACCCTTTTCTTCAAGATCGTTGAGATAGAGGGGGGCATTGCGAAGATAAAGGTAAACGATGGCATTAATGTTGAAATCCCGGACACTGGCTGGTGGGTCGGTGGCAGTTTCGATATGACTTACCATCAATCAACGGGAGGAGACAGTCTTGCCCACACAGGCCTGCCTTACGGTACTTTATTTTGTAATGGTCACAATTTTGGCCCTGCAGAATACAGGGAGGTATTCTATGGCAAGTTCACTCCGTCAAAGGATTCATTGAACATGAAAATCGTCTATACGGATTTCCACTTCCCTTCTATCATCGTGGATTCCTGCTTTGTCACGTTCAAAAGATAATAGAAGTTGCAAGCTACTTTAAGACTTTAAGCGTCCTGTAAGGAAGCAACGTTGGTAGTTACTCCCATGGCGTAACGGTGTAAAGCCTCCAAATGGTCGACCAGACAACATCACAATCGTAATTTCAAATTCTTACCCCCCTGCCGCCAACGTCAGTAACTTTCCTTGGCGCAACACTTCAATAATTAATATCTGACCGGGTGTCAAGCTTTCAACTTGTTGTTTAATGTTTTCGAAATTGTGAGGCGAGTCACAGGAGACACCTTGTATACTCAGGATAATATCACCACCGAGCCATAGTTTTTGTCCTAATATTTCAGCCTGGAAAAACCCACCCCGCAAGCCTACTTCTTTTGCAAAGGAATTAGCAATTACACGTTGAACGAGCAAGCCTGGCTTCCCATCAGGCACATTGAAAATTCCAGCCATTCTTGTATCGAGAAAAACTCCGTCGAAACCAGTCCAGAAAGTGTTTTTTTCCAATAGGATTTTCTTGGCAGAATTGACCTCTACCCCAAAACCAATACCTTCGAAGCCCCCACTCTCCGAAAGGATGAAACTGACAATGCCGACAAGTTCACCTTTCAGGTTGAACATGGGGCCGCCGGAATTGCCGTGGTTGATCGCTGCATCGGTCTGGATCAAACCAACCTGCTCACCATTTAGCAAGCGGTTGCCTGGTTTTTTACCACTGATATGGCCAATGGACACGCTATGCTCCAAGCCCAGTGGTGCACCGATGACCATGATTTGGCTACCAATTCGGGCTAACTGTGAGTCACCCGTTTTCGCCACTTTTAAACCTTTCGGGACAGTACGAAGCTTGAGTAACGCAAGATCGGCAGCAGGTACGATCGACAGGATATCAGCCTCTACCACTTGCCCGTCATGAAATTTAACGGAAATGATATTTGCACTTTCCACAACATGGGCAGCCGTCAAAATCAGTCCGTCCTGCCTGATGACCACACCCGAACCCAATGCCCCGGATTGACGTAATTCGGCCTTGACCACTTTGTACTCCACAGTTTGCAAGGTAACGACGGTCTTGCTCATTTCCTCGTACAAGTCGGAGAGGTCTTGCCCGGTCATTACACCAACCCAAAACAAGGAAAAGATAACGATCAAAGACTTTATGAGTAGGGATTTCATTTAAGTACCATTTAAGAAAGTTGAGAATCAGGAGTTGGTCAAGGATTAAATTTTCAAGCCCCTGCATCGCATAAACATTAAATAACCAGATCAACTACTGGTTATTGCTCACTAAAATTATCCAACACCTCTTCCCAATCATATTTTTTGAAAACGAGCTTCATGCCTTCCGAATCAAGATTCAGTTTTTCTTTTAAGATCCGGCGGATGCCAGTCCTTCCACCAAAGTCACCCATGAACCATTGGAACAGTCTGGTGACTTGGATTTCCTTTTTTTCAGGAAACACATCCGTCTCCCCTTCCAGAAATGAAAGTGTAGCCATTTCCAGTTGTCCTTCAATTTTGTCTGGCGTATAAAAAGCGATTGGAGGGCAGCTCTTTGCACCGCAGTTTAGCGCAAAATGGATGCGGTAATCCACCTTCGACACTGCCAGTCTTTTCACTATTGTCGAGGCAAAAGGATTGGGCAAGTAACCCAGCGACCATTTGAAGCGGTATTTTCGTAAAATACCATGCTCGATGTCATCGAGGCTGAACATTAGTCCTGCGATGCTGACTGATTTTTGATGGTAGATTTCAGGTTTCCCAAGCTGTTGTTCCGAGCGAAGGATTTGGAAAAAGGCGTTGTAGATATTTATCCAAAATGCCTTTTTCAGGCTATCAGTTTTGAGGAAAGGGACCAGGTCTTCAAAAGATACCGCTTCCAATTGAGAGGAAATCTTATCTGTTGGTTTTTGCATTTTTACCTGAAGCAGCAGGTGTTCGGACAATTCATTAAAATTCAATCTAACCATATCTTTAAAACTCAAATTTCACCATACCACGAATTCCCATGCCTGTTACCCCAAACAGACCTGGCATGTTTGGATTGTCCAGATAAGTGAGGCGTTTTACGACGTCGATCCTTCCAAATTTGAAGATGTTCTTGATACCGACACTTGCCTCCATATATGGTTTGCTTTCAAGGGTAAAGGTCTGCTGTTCACCTTCATCATTGTTGATAAATTGAATCAGTTCACTATTTTCCTGTGGGTTGTTTTTATCGCTCAAACTGCCCCAAACGCCTTTAAAATTGACAACTTCCCTTAGTTTTAGTTTTTTGAAAAGTGGGATTTTATTGAAAATAAAACCATTAAAATTGTGCTCGATTCTCCAATTAAAATACGAATCGTTGGCAAATTCAAGAAAATTCATCAAGTTGTATGAGCGCTTTTGTAGCGCAAAAGTCTGGTTGGCACGAGGTAGGTCCAATAAAAAATAGGGAATCCCTTCGCCAAATATTTTTCCACCTTCAATGTCCACGTCTGTTATTCCAAAAATTGAAAGATAGAATCGCTTAAAAATATTTAACGACAACCTTTGGTAGTCATACTCGCCGCCCAAAAAACCATTAAATCCAACGGCATAATTCAATCTAAAGACAGGATATTTGTTAAAAAGCGGAAAGCGGTATTGTTTGCCTTGAATGAACTGTTCATTTGGTGCAAAGCGGATAAGCGTACTGATTTCGCTGGTTGTGAGATCGGCGAAAGAAACAGGTTCCTGGTTCTCAGGGTCTGTAAAGTCGAAGCTTAGGCTACCCAAAGGACGTTGCTTTTTGTGTTCGTAATTCAGGCCCCATGAAAACTTGTTGGTCAACTCCAGAAAATACTCTCCTTTGTATGAATCATAAAACAACATTTTATCAGAACCACCCCTTTTAAAAGAAAGGAAAAAATTGTCTTCCACGACGAAGTCCAAATCCTGGCCAACAAAGCTGGTTTCATGCTGATGGGAAAGACGGACGAAGTGCTTGGGATTGCTTTTAAAATCCTCCTGGAACGAATACAAGACCGCCCCCGAATATTTCAACTCTTGGTCTTTGAAGCCATAGGCAGCATACCCTTCCAACTCCACCTTAGGTGCAAATTTAACAGTCGTCATGCCCCCAAACCTGAGCCGGAATCCTTCTACTTCATTAAAGCTATAAAAAGCCCCAACAGGGCCAACATCTACTTTTCCCACTTGTACATATCCCGACAGCACTAACGTAATAATATCGAGTGCTCTGCGGAAAGCAGGTACTGTCTGCAAGGTATCAATCATGTGGTACACCCCTTCTTCGTGTTTAGATAGCTTTTCTTGTCTAGCTTGCGCCCAAAAATCATCGTCCCGCTCGTCTGCCCCTTTCTCTTTCACTATTTTTTCTGTGCCTTTGTAAATCGAATCATCCCGTTCGACATTAAAAATATGATTCCGGTACAAAACAGAACGGGTTCCAAAAAAACCAGAGCCGCCTTTCGTGAACGCAATGTCAACCACCACCTGGTCTTTCGACAATATCCACACCTCGCCATCATGATTAAATTCTTGTACCAGTTTAAGATCTTGGACAAAGTTCAGATTTATTTTTTCTGAAACCCCAAAATCTGCTTTGACCACAGCATAGCTTCCATCGTTCAATATATAAAGGTTTCCCTTGAAGCCAAGGTCTTGTTTATTGACTGGCATAAAGGCCAGATCGATCACTTCCTTTCCATTGTACTGGATCGTGTCTAGGATGTAAAAACGGTAAAACGTGCTGGCAACATTGCTCAAAGGGCTCATGAACTGCAGGCCAAGCATCGATACGTTATTTTCGTATATATCCACCTTTTGATAAAGGATGTCAGTGAGGGTTGAGAGGTTGTCTGAATCAAAATAATCATCAATGCCAGTCAATTTGATGCCCTTTCTGTATTCTTTTTCAGCTTTGGGATTTTTGCGGTAATAGACTTGGGAAGCAGTTTCCCTGATGAACACAGGCAGATATGGTTTACCATTCAAGTCAGATGTATCCATGTATTCGAAGATGAACTGGAATTTTTTGAAAGCCCTTTTCTTCTTGAAATCTTCAGTGATATTGTTCAGGTCCAGTTCAATTTTTTCATACTTTTCGTATTCATAAAAATCCTGGCCTTGCATTCGGTTTTCGCCCTTATGGGCGATCACGTTTTTGATTAACGCAACAGCAGGGTTGTCTTTTCTCTTATATTTCCCCCGCTTTACTTTGATAACCACTTCTCCCAAGTTGAGCGTTGTCGAATTCAGTTCAAAATTAATTTTTTGGTTAGTCCCTAATTTCACTGGAATGGTGATAGCTTCATACCCTACAAAAGAGACCTGCAACGAATCGGAGCCCCACCTCGTATCAATCGAATAAGAGCCGTCAAGGTCTGTAGTCGTTCCAACTGTTGTGCCGACAAAGGCCACATTCACAAATGGCAGCAGTTCTTTGGTATGCGCATCTATAACTACTCCTTTCACAGTTGTCATCTTTTGTGAAAAAAGAACTGTTGATTGGATAAATAGGAAGGAAGTAAGCAGCAGTAAAAATTTGTTGTTTAAGTGGCTCATTTTCTAATACTCAATTTAGTACATTTGGGAAAGCTGCACCCCACTCATAGAATGAGCCTTTGGATGTGCTAATATAAAAAAAGACAGCCCTAATAAACCCAGTATTTTTGTCAATAGTTGGCATCAATATTCATTAACTGTATAGGTTGTCCCGTGGGGAACAAATATGCTATATTTTTCCCTATCAAATACATTACAAACATGATTAAAGTTGTTGATTGGGTAAGGTTTTATAAGAAGGCCTACATTTGACACCTAAATAAATTGCCGATGGCCGTAGCGAGGATCCCCAGATTCACTTATAAAGTCCGGATCTGGGAATCCACCCTACATTGAAGTAATAAACTTGTCCTTATGACCATTCACATAAAGCTGTTGTTCTTTGTTGTTCCACTATTCACTCTTTTAGTTTCCTGCTCTTCTTCGATGATGATAAATAAAAATCTTAAAACGGACACCACCGTTATGGAAGTGAAAGGAAGGGGCGGTGGAATGCCCGGTCAAAAACTAACCTTTGGCGATTATTTCTCTGGGAAAGTGGAAAGAAGGGTAGCTGTTACCGATGAAGACGCCTATGCCATTTCATCCCAAACCACGAGGGATACTATGCTATTTGAAGTGTTCGATACCACGGGCAACTCGTCTAAAGTGTTTTGTTTGAGCAAATCATCAGAATTAAACTTGCCCGTGACAAGTGAGAAATACCCGGTCACTGTTGGCAGTCAAGATGTCTGTATCGGAAGAATTGTGTTGGATGCCAATTCCCCTTCCTGGAACTTCACCATCGAAAATCCGAATGCCATCGCCACAGATGTTTTTTCAGAAGGTGTCATCAGCAACAACCAGACTAGTATTATCATTAAAGATATACATCACAATTCCAGGGGAAAATTGATGAAAGACCAAATGCTGGGATTTGAATTTTGGGAAGGCGATAAAGTGATTGGAGCCGTTGAACTAATGGGAGGTGGCAGAATCCTGATAAAAAACAGTTTGCCACAGGATCTAAAGTTCCTTATCGCCACTACTTCTGCAACCATGTTATTGCGATACGATATGAGCAAGGCTGAAAGGAGGGAGTGATGAGATTGGAGAATATCGGGTTTTGGCATAGATCAACGTCCTTTCACAGCGTGTTCATTTATTATGTTACATAGAAACCATTCTTTTAGGTCGATATCAATATTTATCGGTTTAATTTGCATGATTTTACTAATCGCATTTGTTCTAATTTATTTTCAATCTCAAGTTGAAAGTGAATCAAAAGTATTAGGGTATTGGAAAGTGGAAAAAATAATCCTCAATAAAAAAGATGTTTCCAACGAGTACAAAAATCTTGACTTCAATATGGCACAGTGGAATAATTATCTAGTTGTACCCATCCATAAGAATGCAAAGTATTTTAAAGAATCCGGTCATGGAGTATGGGAATATTCAAAACAGGACATGCAAAATGCTATCTTGATTTTAAAAGGTACACACCAAGGCATTTTTGATGGAGAATACGACGTTGAGATGATAAAAAAAAACCCACCAGCAAGGATGCACCTTTTCTCTGATTCGATCGAATTGTTTCTAATAAGAGACAGGTTTAGCATTAACAAACCGTTTATCGGTTATTAATGGGAAACACAGTTCTGCGTTGAAAAAGAAGAAGAGCAAAGAATTCAATACCATTTACAACTCTTAGATTTTTGTCGGATTTCCCCGTGGCCTTCTTCCATATTTGGCTTCATACTCAGCAACCATCTCATCCTCCATTTTCTCTGCCCGTTTCCTGCCACTAATACCAATCACCAAGATTTTTGCAAAAAAGCGGAGCATGCCAACCACCCTATTGTATTCCCGAACCTGCCTGTTCGCACGGGGAGAAGAACCATCAGGAAATAGAGGTTCGCCACTAATTCCGTATTTGTAAACGTCCTCCTCTATTGTATCAAAAATCTCGTACAGGTGGTGGTTTTCGTTGTTTTGATGGGAATTGCCGTGTGGCTTCATGCCACTTTTCCTTTTATGAAATTGGAAAGTGGCGGCCTGTTTGACCAACCATCGTGGTTACTGAAAGTTTCATAACTGATAGAGGGAAGGTAGTCGTAGTGATGGTTTCCGGTTTTAAGGAGATGAGCTTTCTCAGACAGGAAGAGAATGGGTTCGAAAGTAAATTCTTTTGGCATCAAGGAGGGGTCTTGAAACACTTTCTCATAAAATACTTTGCCATTAGCGACAGCACAACAACGGGAATAAAGGAATACGTCTGGGGAAAATGATCGTCCTGATGAGTCACCCCAGCCCAAAGGTTTTGCATATTTTTCTCCATCCAAAGCAAAGAGTTTTTCGGCCAAGATTTGGTCGAATTCGAAAAGGTCCTGTTCTGATAATTGGCTCAATGATTCTACTGCTGGTGAGATGACATCTTCATTGCGCTTGCGTCCCCAATCGAGTAAAGCAATGATTTCCCAGAATTTCCTTTCGTCCATACTTTTACCTTCTTCCTGTTCTACCTCAATCTGGACTACTGCTTTTGGGTATTTTTCCTGTAAATCTTTCACGACCACAGGATTAAGGGACTGGATCGGTATTTTGATGGCTGTATTCATTTTCAGAATCTTTGATAACAAAGGTAAGGGATTTTATAGTTAAAATTGCAAATGGAGCTGGAACTGGATTGTGTCCTACGCCAGCAAATTTCACCAAATATTGACTTCAAAAATCAATTCAATACCAAACATTTCCTTCACAGATGCCCGAATCTGAAAAGCCAAATCCCTGATTTCTTCACCTTTAGCATTGCCATAATTCACCAGCACCAATGCCTGGTTTTCGTGGCAACCTGCATCTCCAGACCGTTTGCCTTTCCAGCCTGCTTTTTCGATGAGCCAGCCAGCTGGGATTTTCACTTTTCCGTTTGGCATTTCATAAAAGACAGTTTCTGGAAATTCAGCTCTAAGTCTTTGACAATGTGGTACTTCGATTTCAGGGTTCTTAAAAAAACTGCCTGAATTTCCGATTCTTTTTGGGTCTGGCAATTTGCTTTGGCGAATGGAAATGACTGCTCTGCTAACCTCTTTGATAGTCGGATTTAAGATATTGTTTTGAGAAAGAATTTCCTTTATTGTGCCATACGAAGTATTGAGCTGATGTTGCTTCGTAAGTTTTAAAAATACTTTTGTGATGAAATATTTCCCTTTCAATTTTCTTTTAAAAATGCTGTCCCTGTATGCAAATTGACAGTCCTCTTTTGTAAAAAGGCGAACCTTTCCGCTCGCCAGTTCCACTGCTTCCAAATGATGGAACACATCGTTCAACTCGACGCCATACGCACCAATATTCTGAATGGGGGCTGCCCCAACACTACCGGGGATTAACGACAGGTTTTCAATGCCGCCAAGGTTTTTCTCCAACGACCAAAGAACGAGATTGTGCCACTCCTCCCCTCCCCCTGTGGAGACAATGGCATGACTGGAAATTTCTTCGACTATCTCTATTCCTTTGATTTCATTTTTCAAAACCACCCCTTGCAAGTCACTGGTCATCAGAACATTACTGCCTCCGCCAAGGATGCGGATTTCACCAAAGTCAGTATTCAAGAATTCTGACAACTCATCCGTTGAATGTATTTCGATAAAATGCTCGGCCATAACGGACAAACCAAAAGTGTTTTGTCTTTTTAGGTTGTAATGTTTTTTGATAACCATGCCACAAAGCAAAAGGAAAATGGAAAAAGGCCAAAGTAAAAAGATGCAATAAGTATGAGTATTTTTGTAAATCCATTGCAACTTCTATTTTTCAATAAAACTAACATGGCAAACAGTTTCAATCATTTTTTGAATAAATTCCCCAAAGTCAAACTTCCTCAAACCCTCAAGGAAGAGGATGTTCGCATTTATAGTGCGAACAACGACCCTTTGCCTGACAAACTCATTCAAGAATTTATTTTGCCACATGAAGGCGAAAGTGATGACCTGACCGAATTTGTCCCATGTTTTAGATTGGCTGGATTAAAGGATTTCCACGCAGTTGTATTTTGGAAAGCAGAGTTGATGAATTACCAATACATTATGGTTACCTACGAAAAAGGGGGAAGGGCAATTGACCGTAGGGTTTTGGCAGGTATAGTTTCCGATGGCAACATCATCATCCGTTCAGTAGCCCAACTTGACGCTGATATGAGCATACTTATTATGAGTGGACAAACTGATAGTAAGGACGAACGATATGCTGCTTCTCAAAGTACGACCCTGGAATTGGAACTTCTGCCAGACGGGAAGATGATGGAATTGGTATAAATGGAACAAATGTTCAGTGCTTCGGAAACACCTCAAGTGCCATTTCAAATGACTTCCTAAATTCCTCCACATTTACCCCAGTCTTCTGTTTTTCATCCTGAAATAAGAAAACCATATTTTCCATAGGCATATTTCCAGTCAGGTCGTCTTTCGCCATGGGACAGCCTCCAAAGCCACGGATGGCTCCGTCGAAACGAGTGCAGCCGCTCTTCCAGGCAGCTTCTATTTTCTCCTTCCAACTTTGTGCTTGGGTGTGGAGATGGGCTCCTATTTCTATTCCATTGTTTTTGTAAATCGGGATAAGGTTCGAAAAAAGATAAGTAATACTGGCAGGGTTTGATACGCCAATGGTATCTGAAAGCTGAATGATGTGAATGCCCATATCCACTAGTTTATCCACCCATTTAACGACCGTTTCTACATTCCAGGGGTCACCATAAGGATTGCCAAAACCCATACTTATGTAAATCACCATTTCTTTGTTTGTAGCCAAACAAGTCCGCTGAATGCCTTCTGCCCTTTGCAATGACTCTTCGATCGTGGCATTTGTGTTCCTGACCTGGAATGTTTCAGAAATGGAAAATGGATAACCCAAGAAAGCGATCTCATCAAATTGGCTGGCGTCGTCTGCACCACGTTGATTGGCAACGATTGCGAGTAATTTCGAGCTGGTGGTCGAAAGATCAAGTTGTTTCAAAACGGCAGCGGTGTCCCGCATTTGTGGAATCGCCTTGGGCGAAACAAAACTTCCAAAGTCAATGGTATCAAAACCGACTTTCAACAATTGATTGATGTAAGCCGCCTTAGCTTCAGTGGGAATGAATTCCTTCAATCCCTGCATCGCATCCCGGGGGCATTCTATCAGCTTGATCATAGATTGGTTGACTCGTTGGATTTTGGCAAAGGTAGGATTTGAGTTATGATTGAGGATTGATGGGTTGTGAAATTTTATAGAACTGGTCAAGAGATTGGCAATTGGTACATGGTTGTTTTAATTTTGCACGAAATGGCAATTAAGTTCTGTTCTAAAACCACGGACTTAAACGTATTAACCACGGAGGACACAGAGAGCACAGGGTAGATTCTTATCCTGTGCACTCAGTGTCCCCTGTGGTTAAATAAATATTACTCCTCCTCGAAATATTTCAAAGATTCAAGAATAATTACCTTATGAAAAAAACACTTTGGGTTTCTGCTGGATTTTTATTGTTCATCATTGGCTTTACGGCACTCGTGCTAAGTCTGGTTGGAATAAAATTATCGTACTTAACTTGGATTGATGCCCCTGGGGCACTTTTCGGGTTTCTCGTTAGGATTGTGATGATTATTAGTGGAGTGGTGATTGTTTACCTTTCAGTTACAGATTGGAGGAATCAGGGGGGTGAAGTTTGATTGGATTTATAGTTCTAAATAGTTATTTTTGTTAAAATTCGATTTGGTCATGAATACATTAGAAATAAAAAATGATCTGTTACGACTCATGGTGGAAACCAACGATCAAGACCTCTTGAACAAGGTCAGGCGATATTTTAAATTTTTAAAAAATGAACCGATCAATCAGAGTGAAATAGAGAAACAAGAATTTGCTATGATCGACCTTGGGCTTCAACAAATTGAAAAAGGTGAAGTTATTTCCCACAAAGATGCTCGGAATAAAATAAACGAAATGCTTGGAATCAATAGATCATGAATAAAATTGTTTGGTCGGATCTTGCTTTCCTCACCTTTACTGATATTGCTGAATTCCTCTCAAGTAAATATTCTCTTGATGCTGCCATCAAATTTGATGAGCAAGTAGATAGTATAATTCAAAATTTGAAAAAATATAAAGAGTTATGTCCTGCTTACAAGAAGCGTCCCTCTTTGAGAAAGTGTATTGTCAATAAAAACACCTCTTTGCTTTATAGAATTGATAGAGATAAAATCCATTTGGTAACTTTTTTCGACAATAGGGGCATCCACAGCTTCTAACATCACAACTCAAAATCCCCCACTGGCACCGCCACGCCAATCAAATAACCCAGCCCTTCGAATTCACCATTCCTGAACGACCCTGCCACATCAAAACGCAACAAGCGCAAAATGCCAAATCCGATCTGGTCAAAACCCAGTGACAATTCCAGGTAATCCTTCTCCTCTGAGGTATAAAGGAAATTGGCGCCAGCCACCATACTCCAATCCAACTTTTTGAACAGTGGTAACTTATCTGTAATAAAACCTTGAAAATTATGCTCCCAATGTCCCTCAACCCATGCGTCCCTAGTGCTAAATTCATAGTACGGCAATTTTTTGAAGGAATAGAGGTACCTGCCGGGGTTTCCCACCGAAATTTCATTTCCATTGAAATGTTTGTAATCCTGGAAATACAGTTGCTTACTGTTAATAAACCTACCTATTTCTAAACGGAAAGAAGTATGTCCCGCCAACCCCATTTTGACGTTCCTTTTTTGAATAACCGCTGAAATCCTGTCATAATCAACATCGCTACTCAATACATCACCAGTTCCAGGGTTGAGTGAAAACCCTTTGCGGTAATGTATCCACAAGTCAGGGAATTTGCTGCCAAAAATATATTTGCGGTCAGGGTAATCATAATATTTCTGCCCAAACCGGAAACGGACACTGATACCTGCGGCTACAGCTTTGTTTCTCTCCAACCATTTTATCCCTGTATGGTCATTTATTGGGACATTTGGTGCAAACTCTTTGTCCTTTTTGAAAAAGCTAAAATCGGAATTGTTGGTTAGTGGAGAACGGTCTGCGAATTGGAACAATGCAAAAAGCAAAATCCCATTTGAGACTTCCTGCCTATGTTCAAACATCAAATATTTTTTATCGTAAAAACGGGCGTGGTTCTCCTTGCTAAACACCGAATAGAAACTATTCAGCATGACACTTATCGGTTCTACACCATTGAACTGTGCTAACTTTTGGCCACCGAACACTCGCAAACGGCTGAATTTTTTTGGGTTGTAACTGTACACAAATCTTCCAGCCGCACGGAACTCCTCATCAGCGAAACCGTAATTCACTTTTGCACCTATCGTTAATTTCTTCTTTTCGAGCTTGTCAAAAGCTTGTTTGAACGCCAAACCAAAATTTACATTCCCGCCTTGCACAGCATTGAACTGGATGGTATTCACCGGCGATTCAATAGTAAATGAGCGTTGTTCCCAAGAGTTTTGAAAGGTATATCCAAACAGCAGATCAGCTACCTTTAATTTGTTGTTCTCCCGATCAAGTGAATCCAAATAGGGTTTCGACTCCCGCACCACTTTGATGCTGTCTTTTTTACTGTAATCAACTGATTCCTCAATGGTCAAAGGTACAGGCCGGGTTCCTTCCCAGTAAGTGCTGTCCTTTTCATTTGCCCCATCCTCAACTTTCATTATTTCGTTTCCAAAAAACTTGTCACCCAAGCCGGGGGCGAGGTCGTAATTAGTAAAAATGCCCGTAAAATCTCCACCAAATTTGAAACCGAACGCACCTCCTTTAATCGAAAAAGTCTGTGAAAAAATGCGCCAGGTGTCTGGTTTGACCACAGGCACATAAGTCTGTTTTATGTACAAGGTATCGAACAACGGCATCTGCACCCGTTTTCCAGTCACATAAATATCGGCACTTTGAATGTTCCAAAGATCAGTGACAATATATATAAATCCTTGAAATGCAGCATCTTCCGACCGTTTTGGGATCACTTCGATCTTATTTATCAGGTAGCCTTCCTCATCCATGATGACTCCTTCCAGACGGTATTTGTAATGACCCAGGGCCTTTTCTGCTATCGGTGAAATAATGTTCCGGCCATACTGGGTAAGATTATCATAGAGGTCAATGTTCATCTCCCTGGCGCTGTTGAAGCTGAAACCATTGTCATCACCGCTCACTTTACTCGAAGTCATTATTTCTTTAAAACGATCAGGCTGTTTGAAGTACAATTTTGAAACCGATTCGGAAAGGTAAACGATGCCCTGCCGGTTGGTGTCGAGGCTCCCTTCCATGTCGCCCACGTCTTGTCCGAGTAACTTTTCAGGGGCTTCCAAAATTTTCACATTACCTTTTATATAAACATCACAGGAATACGAATTGACCAGTTCCTTGTAGTATTTGCGTTTTGCTATAGCCTTCCTGATGATCGGGTAAGCAGGATCTTCTGCATTAGCTTTCACTTCAATTTCCATCAGGGAAATACTTTCCCCTTCTAAATAAACGTCCAGTTTCAGGAGGCTGCCTTGATAATCCACCGCCATAACCTGTTGCCGGAATCCAATGTATTGAAATACGAGTTGGTATTTCCCTTTTTCCAGTTCAAGAAAATACTCCCCTTCGAGGTTGGTCGTGGTTCCTTTGGTAGTGCCCTGAACATAAACCGAAGCAAAGGCAAGCGGTTCTCCTGACTGATCCGTCACCGTCCCCTTTATCTGTGCAGTAGCTGTATCAATAAAAAACAGCATGAATAACAATAAAATCTGGATCCTCATAAGGTACGCTGATTAGATAAAAGTTCAAATTTTGGGTAGCTTATTTTGGTTTTAGTTTTCCATTAAAAGAAGGAATATTGTTGATACTATGACTAATTTTAAAGGAAAACTAAGAGCAAAAGACGCAGCCAAAAATGAACATTTATTTAGGCAGCGTGCCTAAGCAAGGTTCATTGGTTTTTGAACTTAATAAATAATGGTTGAAAGTCGATGTAAAATAGGATTTGGTTGTAGTTCAACTAATGACAGAACATCACTCTTCACTCACTCCGCTCTCCCCAATTTTTCAACACAGCAATCAATTCTGGAAAAAAAAGGTTGAAAGCATATTCGTAAAAATCGTAATCTTTCAAAAAATTATCCACGGCATTTTCAAAATACTGCGGATACCGAGTCCGGTGTTTCATTCGCTCAAATGTAAAACGCAGCCCTCCCTTCGTACCGTATTTCACCAACCAGTTATCGGCAATCATTTTAGGCAACCGTTCCTGTAAAAACGATGGCATGAGGTAGAGGTGATTCTCTAAAACACTATAAATACCAAGAGCAAATTCATTGATCTCAATGGTGGAATAACGCTGCCAGTTGTTGGCCAACACATAATCATAGCAAATGTCCAAAACAACCGGGGCAAATTTTCTGTGAACAGGTCGCAGTTTCCGCACACTTTCCCTTACGAGTTCGTGCTCATCAGTAAAAGAATCAATTTTCCGGTGCATACGAATGCCTTCCTGTATGGGCCTTGATAATTTGGCCACCTCCTTATTGCTCAAATAGTCAGCAAGAAAGTTGCCGACTATCAGATGTTCCTTTTCGCCAGAAAGAAAAATGTGCGCGAGAAAATTCACAGTTTAGTTTTTGGTAGTGTTAATTTCGACGTGGTTCAAATGATTCAAAGCTAGTCGGATTTTGCCCCAAACGCCCCTTCCAAAAGGATGGGAATTAAATTCCCATCCTTTTGGAAGGGGCGTTTGGGGATGTCCACCACAAACCGTCCACCAAATTATCTTACCTTTGCGCCCGTTTTGCAAAAACAATCATAAACCATCAATTATCATTAATAAATATGGCTCTAAAATGCGGCATCGTCGGACTGCCAAACGTCGGTAAATCAACCCTTTTCAATGCTTTGACTTCTGCAAAGGCGTTGGCAGCAAACTATCCTTTTGCCACCAAAGACCCTAATGTGGGCATGATTACCGTCCCCGATACACGTCTGGATCAATTGACCGAATTTGTAAAACCAAAACAGACGATTCCCACCACCATCGAAATCCTCGACATTGCCGGCCTGATAAAAGGGGCGAGCAAAGGGGAAGGGCTTGGAAACCAGTTCCTTGCAAACATACGGGAAGTGGATGCGATAATTCATGTTGTCCGTTGTTTCGAAAATGAAAATGTTGTCCACGTAGAAGGTGGCGTTGACCCTGTAAGAGATAAAGACATTATTGATACTGAACTGATCCTCAAAGACTTGGAGACTATTGAAAAGAGGATGGACCGTCTTCGAAAACAAGCGAAGACTGGAAAGAAGGAAGATGTGGCTGCAGCAGAACATGGAGAAACAATACTCCAACATTTGAACGAAGGCAACCCTGCACGATCACTTGACCTGGAAGGAGACGCCGATGAACTCCTGAAAGAATTGCTCCTTCTGACCAGCAAGCCCATATTATATGTTTGCAATGTAGATGAGGAATCGGTGAACAACGGCAATTCGCATACCGCTACATTTCAAGAGGCCGTCAAGAATGAACCAGCAGAAGTCATTTATATCAGTGCTGCCATCGAGGCGGAAATTGCTAACATGGAAACCAAGGAAGAACGGGAGGAATATCTTGAAATGATGGGGCTCAATGAACCTGGAGTCAACAAACTCATCAGCGCGAGTTATGCCTTGCTCAAGCTGATTACGTATTTTACCGCAGGTGAAAAAGAGGTGCGGGCCTGGACAATTCGCAAAGGCTGGAAAGCACCAAAAGCTGCTGGCGTTATTCATACAGATTTTGAAAAGGGTTTTATTCGTGCCGAGGTTATCAGGTATGCAGATTTCCTAACTTACAAGTCAGAGTCAGCCATTAAAGAAGCCGGTAAAATGGGCGTGGAAGGAAAAGAATACGTGGTCGGGGATGGCGATGTGATGCACTTTAGGTTTAATGTTTAGTGTCAGTGATTCGTGATTCGGAAATAGTGATTCGTGAAAATAAAAAAGGTGACACCTTTCAAAAGTGTGGGAATTAAATTCCCACACTTTTGAAAGGTACGTTTGGAGCAGCGAACTAGTCACTAGTCAACTATTCACCAACCCACTAATTCCCCGCCGGTGTCTCGTAAGGCATTTTCTTTTTGGACAAAATACGGCGGTACCGCTCAGGGTGAAGGCGGAGATCTTCCAATAGCAAGTCAATGTTTTTGACTGTCAATTGCAGGTTATCGGCAAATTCCTTGTCGTGGAGCAACATGGCGACGGCCCCTTCCCCTCCCTCGTTGAGGTTTTTTAATAACACACCCAAATCGTTGATTGCTTGGTCAGAAGAAGCAAGGGTTGTTTGCAATTGTTTCATGGTGCCCTGAACATCTTTGCTCAGTTCGTTCATATTGACTTTACCCAAGTCGTTGCTCAATTTTTCCACATTGGCAAGAATGGTGGTGATTTTTTCATTGTTGTCTTTGAGGTTTCCAGTAATGGATTCCACATTTTTCAACGAACCTTCAATAGAAGCCGAAGAGCCAGCCATCAACCTGTCGATCTTTCCCGTTGCAGCATTGAGATTGGCAAGGATCGCCTTTGCATCGGCAATGCTATTATTAAGTTCTCCACTCTGGGACAGGCGTTCGTTCAAAGTATCAATAACACTATTAAGACCTTTGCTCAGCACATCCATATAAACCTTCATTTCTTCAGGCGTGGTAAATGATCCAAGTAGGCTCTTGGTAACCCCTTCAATATAATCGCCATCTTGGGCACAGTCGGCACCAGAACAATTATCTGTATAAACAAGGTGGACTTCAGAGCCGCCCATTAAGCTGGCACTGACAAGTTCTGCACTCGTATTTTTTGGCACAGAGATCCCTTTGTTAAGGTTCAGTGTGACCTTGATCTTGTTGAGGTCGCCATCAACTTGTCCGAAATCGGCAACCAAGCCAACTTGCAGGCCATTGATCCTTACGGGGGTGGATACTCGCAAACCATCTACCCTTTCATAAACAGAATAAAGGGTCGTTGAACTTGCAAGAACATTAAATCCACGGAGGTATTTATAGCCCCAAATGGCCAGGGCAATCGTTATGATGGCAAACAAGCCAATTTTTGTTTCTTTACGCATAAGGGAAATGAAGAGGTTGGAGGAAACGGATTAATGGCAAGTGAAGATGCCCTTTAAACCCCTGAATTCTTAATGCCTAAGCTTTCGAGGATCGACCCGTTTTCCATTTTTATAAGCTACAACAAACGCATCGTTAAAACCCTTTGACCGAAGCATGGATTTCAACGATTCCGCTTTTTCTAAAGTTGCGAAATTACGAACCTGGTACTTAAAAAGGCTTCCTTCCTTAACAACTTCTATGGTTTGTCCAATTGAAGTCCATTTGCCGGAACGGACATTTATCAATTTGGGTGAAGCTGCCAATTGCACACTGAACTGAATATCAGTTTCTTCTGAATCGATAACTTTCTCAATTGTCTTTTCTGGTTCTTTAGTTGGTTCTTTTTTGATTTCTACCTCTTTTTTCTTTTCAACTATTGGAACGGTAGGCGAAATTTTGGAAATCTTCCTTGGGGAAGTATTGGTTTTCTTTTTATAGACTATTGATTCGGTTGGTGGCCCGATTTCAAGTCCCCATTTTCGGGCAAGTTCAGCTTCCTTTTTTTGATTGTCATCAAAATAGATGTTATCTTTTTCAATTGAGCTGGTGGGTTCACTAACCTTAATGCTTGGCTTTTTTTCAGCTGGCACCTCATTCCTATACTCAACATACGCCACCGTTGCCACATCTGTCTTCACGACTTCCATCTCGTTTTTATAGGATGAAAATGCATTTGAAATAGCAATGGCCATATTTTTTTGTCCAGTTTCGGTTGACAAGTATGATTCATCAACGCTGTTGGTCAGGTAACCAGTTTCGACCAGTACGCTTGGCATCGTCGCATATCTCAAAACCAAAAAGCCAGCTTGTTTCACACCTCTGTTTTTTCTCCCTGCAACCACATTAGCTTGCCCCTGCACTTTTTCTGCAAAAGAAATACTCTGTTCAAGAAAGGCATTTTGAAACATGGAAAACATGATATGTGCCTCTGGCGAATTGGGGTCAAATCCATAATTTTCCCGGTAATTCTCTTCCAAAAGAATGGATTCATTCTCCCTTTTTGCAACGGCAAGGTTTTCCTCCGTGGCATGTAGACCAAGCACATATGTCTCTGAACCTTTTACTTCTGATCGGGAAAATGAATTGCAATGGATGGAGATAAATAGATCTGCTTTGTTCTCAGTAGCTATAGAAGCCCGTTCGTGCAATGGCACGAACACATCGGTCGAACGGGTCATAATTACATTTAAGTCCGGGTATTGACTTTTGATATCCTCTACCAAATATTTCCCTACCGATAATGCTATATGTTTCTCCCGGGAGTTGTGACCTGAGCATCCAGGGTCATGTCCGCCATGCCCTGGGTCAATAACAATCGTTCTTAATTGATAAGATTCAGGCGTGGTTGCAGGTTGTGATTTTGGGACAGCGATTATTTTACTGGAATCAGGGGTACAAAAATCAAGTGGAGAAATCCCAATGGCTTTGATATTTTTGCCGTCGCTGATCGAGCTGCTGTTAATGATTGGCAAATTAAAGGAAACAAAAATGAACCATAACGTTGTGAATAGAAAAGTAGCTTTCATCATAGCAATAAAACTTAGGGTTTTAGAATCGGTTAATGGCTAGCGTTTTATGAAAAACAAAAAAATGAATTTGGTAGCCGCTTATTTTACCTCCATATGCAAGTCAAACATTAATCCAAAGCTTTGCATTTAAAAACAAAGGTACATATTATTCTTTCATTATTAATGGCTTCAGGGCTTAGCACGCTTGCACAAGAAGCCCCTGACACCTTGACAAATGCACCTCTAAAAACCTCTAACGTTGATAGCCTGTCCAGTGTTTCAGACACCATTCCCCCGATTTCACAACCTGTATTTTCCGGCAGCCAATCCATCAATTGGGATGAAGTGAACCTCTCCCCTGACGCACCTGACGACCAGATCGATTACAGTTCAAAAGATTCGATGTTTTTTGACCTTAAGAACAAACACATCCATCTGTATGGAGAGGCCAAAGTTGTTTTCCAGGATGTCAACATGACCGCTGATTACATCCTCATCGACTGGGATGAAAATACGATGATGGCAAATGGGAGGAAATCACCTAGAGGCGAGTGGATAGGCAAACCCAATTTCCAGCAAGGTGGGCAAGATGTGAAAGCAAGTCGCCTGAAATACAATTTCAAAACCTACAAAGGGATCATTTATGATGTGCAGACCATCCAAGAAGGCATGAACGTGGTCGGCACAAAAGGAAAGTTTTTTGGTGCTGGCGACGATACCACAAAAGTCAATATCATCTATAACAAGGATGCTATCTTCTCCACTTGCGACTTGGAAGAACCCCACTTTGGCATAAGGAGCAAAAAACAAAAAATAGTACAGGACAAGGTCGCTATCGTTGGGCCGTCAAACCTAGAGATCGGGGGCATCCCCACGCCGCTTTGGTTGCCGTTTGGTTTTTTTCCAATGAAAATGGGTCAGCGGACAGGACTGATTTTCCCACGAGATTATGAATTTTCTGAGGCATGGGGTTTTGGCCTTCGCAATGTTGGTTGGTATTTCCCGATGAATGACAATTGGGACTTTACATTTACGAGTGACATTTACCTGAAAGGCACTTTCAGGATACATGGAGAATCGAGGTACAAAAAGAGGTATAAATACAATGGCTCGATTGGGCTTGACTTTGCGTACCAACGCTCTGAAATAGAAGGCAAGCCAATATTCAGTCCCTCCGTAAATATAAAATGGCGACACAGTCAGGAACAAAAAGCCCATCCTTACCGCAACTTCGGTGGCAACATCAATGTCCAGACAAGCGATTATCAGCGCACCAACCAAACGGATTCCCGCTCGCAGTTCCAAAGTTCGATCAGCTCGAACATGAGTTACCGCCAAAAATTTGACGCACCTTTCGACCTGAGCGCTTCGTTCCGTCATTCGCAAAACACAAATACCAGGAAGGTTTCCATCAGCTTTCCGACCGTAAGTTTCCAGACACAAGCGCTTTATCCTTTTAAGAGAAAACTACAGGTAGGTGGTGAAAAATGGTATGAACGGGTGCAGGTTCGTTACAAATCAGAGGCCCGCAACCAATTCGAGGCAACTGATTCCACTTTGTTCACCAAAAAGACTTTGGAAGATGCGCAATATGGCGTGCGCCACGAGATGACTACTTCTACTACTTTCAACTTCTTGAAATATTTTAACGTTTCCCCAAACGCTACCTATAAAGAGGTGTGGTATTTCAGGTCGGTCGATAAATCATTTGACCCAACACCGGAAATCGAATTCGACACCATTTATAATGAATTTGACTCGACCCAATTCGAGGTGGTGCCCGATACATTGAACTATGGTGAAGTGATCGACATGGAAAACCTAGGGTTCAAACCATTCAGACAATACACTATGGGCATCAGGATGGATACCAAAATATTTGGAACGGTGCTGTTTAAAAGAGGAAAATTGAGAGGAGTCCGACACGTCATTTCTCCATCGTTTGGGTTCAACTTTACGCCAGACTACACCAATCCGGACTGGGGCTATTTCAAATCGGTCAGGACAGACTTCCGAACCGATGAAGAAGACCTTTATAATGTATTTGAAAACAACCGGCTGTCGGGTTTTGAAAAACCCTCCTCTTCTGGAAAGCAGATGAATTTCAGCTACAGCTTTGGTAACCAATTAGAGGCAAAAGTATATTCTAAAAAAGAGGAAAAGACCAAAAACATCAAGCTGTTCCGCACCCTGTCGGTTAGCGGCAATTACAATTTTGCGGCAGACTCACTTAATTGGAGTGTTGTCCGTGTCTCTGGCAACACCAGCTTTTTCAACAACATCACCACTTTCCGGGCCAGCCTAAATTACGATCCTTACGAAAGGGATCCAGCCACTGGCAGAAGAATCAATAAACTGTTAGTGAAAACGCAGGGCAAATTGCTGCGTTTGGATTCCTGGAGCGCAGCTTTCACCACCAACCTGACTGTAGGGCGCATCCGCGATTTGATAAAGGGAGTCAATACCGACCAGCGACTGGCAAACGAATCGGAAGAGGATCCCCTAAAGCAACAAGACTTGCTGAGCCTGTTTGAGAATTTCCGCATCAACCATAGCTTCACCGTGAGGCAGCAATACAATACTTCTTTACAAAAAGACACGGTCATTATTTCTGCAAATTCCATTTCTTCCACCGGAAATATAAATCTGACACCAAACTGGGGCATTCGGGTTGGCAACTTTGGGTACGATTTTCAATCAAAACGAGTCACATATCCAGATTTCACCTTTACCCGTGACCTCCATTGTTGGGAAATGGGCCTCTCCTGGCAGCCGTTTTACGACACCTACAGTTTTTATATCCGTGTGAACCCGGGACACCTGGATTTTATAAATATCCCCTATTCAAAAAGAATCCAAGATCGATCGAGGCGGTTTTAGGGCAGATGCCAAAACGGACGCTTATTTTTCTATTTAATTAACTGATGATACACAGCAAACCAATAATTATTTTCTTCTCAGTACAATTTGGACAAGGCTGTACTCGTGTGGGCGGGTGGCCCGGCGGCGTACTGCTTGAGCGGAGCGAGTTTACGCCGTCTTGAGTTTTTGCTTCTTTTTTGTCAAGAAAAAAGAAGGCCCCCGGCAGGGAAGCTAAAATTGCAGTATAAGCAGATGTCAAACAGGGCTTCCAGTTTTCCGTCCCTTCCGTGGGCTTTCTTTTTTTTAGCGAAAAAAGAAACAAAAACGCATACCAAAAAAAACTCGCTCCGCTCAAACAGTTTTTTGGCGACCCACCCGCGCAGTCGAGTACTGAAGAATCCTCACTGACTAAATTTAATCACTGTGTAACACTAGTTAAGTAAGATGTGTCAACTAGGATAGGTACAATTAATTTTTCTAATCATTCCCAGTCAACCCATATTGAACCCCCGGAAATTTCCCATCCAATAAAATTTCCTTTTCAAATTGTAAACCTATTTTTTCCAATACACAGATGGAGGCGGTATTTTCTTTAAATGAGCGTCCCACGATTTTTTTTAATTTAAGTGTTTCAAAACCATATTCAAGGCTGGCTTGGGCAGATTCGGTAGCATAACCCTTTCCCCAATGTTTCCTGAAAAACCGGTAACCTATATCCGTGTCCTCATATTCGGGCACATATTTTAATCCACACCAGCCGATCCATTCATCATTCTCTTTTATTAGAACAGCCCATCTGCCATAGCCATATTTATTATATTGCTCATAATTGTTGAGAAAACCTCTTGCCGCTGCGACATTTTCAAAAGGTGGGTCGCCCGTATATCTGACCACGAGCGGGTCTGCATTCAAGTCATGAAAATGTTTTGCGTCGGCTGGAGTCAGCTCACGCAGGTACAGTCTTTCTGTTTTTAGTATCACAGATTATCATTCAAATTTAGAAGCGACGCTTTTCACCTATGTTTAATTTAGGGGATGCATCATTTAATGAAACCGGAAATTGAAACTAGCGGATGGATCAATCCCAGAAGTACAACTTCTGGTTACGTTCCCAATAGCTTATTCAATAAATATCATTTTCTGTAAAATCGGAACATATTCCCCGACTGTAATTTTCGCAAAATAAGCTCCGCTATGAAAGGAATTGTTTTTTGCATTCCATATAGCGGCATATTCTCCAGGCAATTTATTTTTATCAACTATGGTTTCGACCACATTCCCCAGCAAATCCAAAATTTCGATTTTAATGGGTGCATTTATTTTTAGGGAGTATTTTATTTTAGTAAAATCGTTAAACGGATTTGGTGAATTTTGGGCAACATCAATAATTTCAAATACAGGATTATTTTGATCAAAAACATGGGTAACTGGCTCAGGCAAAATATAACTGTAATAAACATCTTGCTCACCATTAAATGTGGCCGCCCAAGCCAAATGCGCCCCTTCTTCATCGGAAATCATGTGATAATAATCCCCGATTTTATTTTGGCTCGGAAAACCCAAATGTGGATCGAATGATTCACTCAACTTCTCATTGAGCGACCAAGTTTCACCTCCATCAAAGGAATTGGAATAGTACAACGCCGAAAGATAAGTCCCCGGCTCGTCACGGGTATCGACCCAAGCCACATCAATCCGGCCATTTGGTGCTACAGAAATAGTAGCGAACCAATTATAATTGTCTTCGGCATCGTCGTTTATTTTTATGGGATCGCTCCATGTCTCTCCGCCATCTGAGCTTTTCGAAAAAACAATATCGGCATGATCTCCTAGGGAAAAACCATCGACCGTTGCCAATAGGTAAACTTGCCCACGGTAAGAGCCATCGGAATTGTCAGCGGCCACCCACACTTGCCCCAACATGCCATTCGGGTTTGGCCCCTGGTAAAGGCTCAATGCCCCGCCCATGTCAACCATCGTAGATAAATCCCAATTAATTGCCTCATCTGCATTCACGGCATTGGAGGATTTGGCCACATAAAAGTTGCCGCTCGTTTCCCCACAAGCATACAATTCGCCGTCAGGCCCAATAGCCATTGTACCCCGGGTACTATTGTTCGGCATATCTGAGCACTCTTCGTAACTGCTGCCAGCATCAACCGAACGCGTAAAAGCCCCCGAACAAGAAGTGATAAATGGCTTCCAGAAAGCATAAATATTGCCTTCCCCCTCGCCTCCAGTCCTGTCGACCACCATCCATTGTTTGTCACCTCCTTTAGCTGAAGTACCCGCATCCCACGAAATATCATCCACTGATTTGAAAACTTGGCAGAAATAGTCGGTCGTCAAACTATTGTAATAAAATGTACCATTCACATCAAAATCCAGCACAGGGTCAGAGCGAAAAATGCCTGGTTCAATGGGGCCTGGAAATGCCCAATTTTCCCCGCCATCGAGGGTGTACCCAAACCCGGCTTGCCTGAAATTACTACTGATGGTATCGAACTGCCGCCAACCCATTGCCATTCTATCTGGGTTGATTGGATCCACCGCCAAAGAAGGTTCATTGGCTGCGTCACCCAGCATATTCTGACCTTGTTCATTCACGTTAACCTGGCGGGTTGTGACCTGCGTGTTACTGAAAAAATAAGGTGCAGCCGTCTGGTAGTCTTGCCGAGGGACATAAATATAGGGATCATCGGGGGATTCGTTATACGCTTCAACAGGGGTTGTTTTTTCTTGAGAAAAGGCGGGAAAAAATAGTATGCAAAATAGGCTGGTCAAGAATATTAAATTGATGTAGGTAGGTGAGTATTTCATTCTAAATATATTTTTTAAAAACCCGCATTAAAAATTCCAAATTTTATAACTCGCAGAGTTGATAATTTTTCAACGTTTAAAAAACAAAATCTTATTAGGACCGTATATTTTTCTGGTATAAATTAACTTATCCAGCATTAATTTTCAGGCACTGCCTTTATTACCCGTCTTATCCCACTCTGAACTTTTTCTTTTGATGTGGCAATGTTCATTCTCATAAACAAGGCCCCTTCTCTTCCAAACCAATGCCCAGCATTTAATCCGATTTTTGAAATTTCTGTCATATGCTTGAACATTTTTTTTGTATCATCAAAAATCCCCCTGAAATCCAACCAAACTTGATAAGTGCCCTCTGGTTTGATGAGTTTGATTTTTGAGCCTACTAATTCTTGTTCAATAATGTGTATGTTGTTTTCAATAGTTTTAATCAAATCGTTCAACCATAAATCCCCATCTCTATAAGCCGTTTCTAAAGCAACCCTCGTTAAGGCATTTGTCCTACCCAAGTTATATTTCGAAAAAACCTTTGCTATTTCTTTGCGTAATTTTTCATTTGGAACAATTGCCATAGAATCAGAGATTCCACATAGGTTAAATGTTTTGGCTTCAGATGTACAAACCACTAAATTGTCCCAACTACCATCATAGTGCAATATAGACTTGAATTGATTACCAAAAAGAATGATGTCCTTATGGATCTCGTCAGAGACAAGCAGTAAATTATTTTCCTTGCAAATGGAAATAATTTTTTCCAGTTCTTCTTTTCGCCAAACGCGACCAACCGGATTATGAGGGTTACAAAGGATCAAAATTTTATTATTTTCTAATTTCGCAAGTTCTTCCAAATTTTCAAAATCAATTTCATACTGTTTATCTTCAATTAATTTTAATGGGTTTTTGATAACTTTCCTTTTCGTTTTCCGGATAACATTTTTAAATTCCAAAAAAACAGGTGGCTGAATAATTATTCCATCATTTTCTGACGAAAAATTTTCGATCACAACCGACAATGTTGTTGTAATGCTTGGGCTATAAATTACTTGTTCCTTGTTTAGGTCAATTTGATATTTATTCCTGTACCAGTTTTTTTGCGCCGAAAAAAAGGACGCTGGCTTATATTCATAACCAAAACCCGAATTGGAAATCCTTTTCACTAAAGCATCCTGAATCGGCTTGGCCACTTCAAACTCCATGTCCGCCACCCACATCGGAACGATGTCGCTTATGCCAAATATCGACAGAAGTGTATCTGTTTTTGATTTAGTCAAAGGGAGTTTTTCAAGTTTTGCATCCATTTTCATGCTGAAGCAATTTAGGAATGAGTTTTAAATGAAAATTGTGATTTCATGTTTTTCTATTTTTTACCATACAGCATTTTTCTATTTTCATTTCAGGTTGGTCCAAGACGTTTAATTGGAATATATCATTTCTTGAATAATGTCCGATTACGTCAAAATCCAATTTGCTTAAATTTATTTCTTCCATATTTAATTCAGCAACCAAAGCTCCAGGTTTTTCAAATAACGGGCCCGCAATTATTTTACCGAGTGGCGACACAATGATGCTACCTCCAGGACACATATCCTCTGGTTCATCTTTAACCAGATCTTGATATTTTTTTGGATACATTGATTTTGTATAATATTGATTGCACCCTAATACAAAACACCTTCCTTCCAATGCAATATGTTTCATTGTAGAAGTCCATTCCTTTCTCGAATCAGCCGTTGGGGCTATATAGATTTCAACCCCTTTATTATACATTGACATTCTTGCCAACGGCATATAGTTTTCCCAACAAATCAGCCCTCCAAGTTTCCCTATTTTAGTTTGGAAAGTGACCAAAGAGTCGCCTGATGCTTCACTCCAAATAATCCTTTCTGTTCCCGTAGGTTTAATTTTTCTATGCACACCTAATAATCCTTCTTCAGGCGAAATGTAAAGCATGGAGCAATGCAAACTCCCACTCGTACTATTCTTTTCTGTAACACCAATTACCAAATATACATTTTGCGACTTTGCCAATTGTTCGAGCCTCGTTAAATCTTCACTCTCAATGTCAATGCTGTTTTTGAAATATTCCGAATAAAGATTTCTACCCTCATTTGTTCTGCTTCCGATCTTTGCACCAAAAGTAAAGCCCCGTGGATAGCCAGGGATAAAGGATTCAGGGAAAACAATTAATTGGCAACCTTCTTCGGCATATTGTTTTGTAAGTTCCTCAAGCTTGTCAATTGTTTTTTCTTTATCAAAAAAAACGGGACTATCTTGAATCAAGCATACTTTTATTTTCATCCTCCGTGTCTTTTAGGAATGAGTTCTAAATATTTGAACGCAGAGATGCAGAGAACAATACAAACTCAGCGTCTCTGCACCTCCGTTTTCAAAAATTCTTCTTCCGCCTTTAGAAGCGATGCTTTTAAAAAAGCGTCGCTTCTGGCCTATAATAAATCCACACACCCTGCATGTCTCCAGATAAGGGTTGATTAAACATTATATGTAACAATCCAGTAGAAGGAATAACAATGTTAATTGTTCCAAAATTTACTTTATCGGCATCCATAAGGGTGGCGACTTCTCCCATTTGATTACGTTGGCAAACTGAGCAAGGCTTAACTGTCAATATCCATAATTTGACTAATGAATCCCGCTTCTGCCTTTGTTAAATTCTCTTTTTTCAAATCAATTCCATAAACAATAAATTCACTATTTTGGCCAAACCAAGAATTGCCGGAAATCATTTCATTTTCTTTATTTTCTTCAATCGGATAAAGCAATCCACCTACTAATTTTTTATTTTTAGTTAGATAGTGTAAATAGGCCATGTAAGTATGAATTTGAAAAAAATCCTCACGATTCCTATTCCAATTTTCAAAACGCATCCGTTTATATTTCACATCGAATACCATTATAGTTCTGGCATTTTCCAATACGATATCCGGTCTTAACTCCCGCTTTAAAAAGCTATTGTCTCCATTTTCATAAGTGGGATATTTCTGTTTAGTATTTATTGCCCAATCATTTGAAAGTCCTTTTATAAGTAATTTCGCTAGGTATATTTCAAAAAGTTCGGCAACATTGACAAGGTAAGCAGTGGTTTCTTTTTTGCCTTTTTCTTCCTCAGCAAGAGCAAAATTATTGATAATCATTTCGGCATAGTTCAAGACCTTTTTGTAAGCATTATAGGATGGGTGCACTAATATCTTATGATTTTTTGCCCGGCGGATGGTATGTTTGCCCACGTATTTGTTCGAATTTCTTATTTGCAATTCTGTTTTGATATTTTTTATTCGACTAACTATAGATTCGGAAAATATTTTATCAATAATAGAAATGGCTTTATGCAAAACATCAACAATATCCTGAACCGGCAACTGCTCTTTTGAATGGCTTTTTAGTTTTTGCCTCAAGGGTATATTATAGTTGATAAAATGATTGATATCAATATTCCCTATTACAGTAAAAGATTTTTGAGCTTTTCTCTGGTAAGATTTGGGCAATCCAAAAAGTGCAGATGCCCTTCCTAAACTTTGAATAAAAAGTTGAGCTAAAATAAATTTGAATTGATCTTTTGATTTGCCTTCTTTTACTGCGCTTACTATAATGTTTGGCAGATAAATATCATTTACAAAATTTATCATCCGCTGTAAAAAAGCCACTCCAAATCGGGAAGTTATTTCTACTTTTATACCCTCATGGTAAAGTACGCCGATATAGTTTCCTGTCTTTACAAAATAATTGTCGCCTTCTCTTTTTTCGATTCTTAATGCCGACCCCTCCTCTTTTAAGAACTCGTCAAGGTCAATTTCAGATGAAGTGCCTTTGATTGAAAATAGATGGACATTCTTTTTTGTTGTCAGGTTGTTTGGAAAAACTAAAGGTATACCAAACAAACCCTTTATGGAGGGTGATTTTTCTTTGAATTTTTCTTTGAATTTTTCTTCCGAAATTATATTTGACCAATTGCTATCTTCTCGAACACAAAAATTATCTTTTATTTCAAGGGTTCTCATTTCTTACTGCTTTTTTCATTGCCTTTAGAATTCCCTGTTTCCTCTTTCTTCGTTTCTTTAAATTTTTCTTTCGCCTTTTTCAGATTCTCTTCAAGTTCACTTTCTTCAAATTGACTACGCATGTATTCTTTCAAAGTGGGCATTAAATACTTGTCAAACAGTTCTTCTTTTTTAGTGCTAAGTGTCCTTTTATATTTAATATCCGTAATCTTAAAAAAGAAGGTATGCCCAAATTCAAAGGCTTTCCCAAGATTAAGTCCGTCATTTCTGGAAATATATTTATTTAAATTCTCACAACTCGTTTTGTATTCACCTAAATCAAATTTAAACTCTTTTTCCTCCAGAACATTTTTCAATTTATCATAATCGCATATTTTTTCTATCCACAAAAACCTCCTTCTCAATGCCAAATCGAATGCGTCAATGCTTCGGTCAACGTCATTCATGGCTCCGATAAAAAACAAGTTCTTAGGAATATAGAATTTTTCCCTTTCTCCTTCTTTATCATTTAGCAAATGTGAATATTGAGTTTCAATGGCATGTTCTTCACCCCTATATTCGTTTTCTATTAATGAAAGTGTCTCGCCAAATACCTGCGATAAATTAGCCCTGTTTATTTCATCAATAAACACAAAACATCCATGTTTTCGCATGGCATCTTGGAAGTCATTTATCTTTTCAAAATATTCCTCATTTTCTTTTGCCTTTTCACAAAACTTCCAAAACACCCCTTTGGTCGGTTTTAAACCAACTGTATTGTTTTCATTCATCTCAGGCCTTATTCCCGCAATGAAATCTTCATAAGTGAAAGATGGGTGGAATTGGAGTTCAAGAAACCGCTCATCATTTGCATCTTGCTTTTTCAGCATTTTGAAAAATTCTTTTACTTGGTATGTTTTTCCTGTTCCTGGCGCACCATGGAAAATGATGTTTTTATTGGTTTCCAAGGCTTCAAAAATTTCTTCCATGATGAGGTATTTGCTTTTGTAATCTAAGATTGTTTGGTCTAAGCCATTTTGTACTTCATCTTTTTTTAACTTGTCAATTACGTTGAAAAATTTATCTAAGATGTATCTTTCGTCATATTGGATTTCACTAATTTCACTTTTAAATCGATTATATAATTTCATGTATAATTTAGCGTGCCTTTCTGCTTTATTTTCTCCCGTACATTTAAAATCTTTTAAATATAGAATTGTTTCCATAGCATTTTTTGCCGCACCGTTGTATAGTGGGATAGCCTTCTTCCCATTGTTACCCGAAAGCGTCATGTAGAAGAGTATTTCTTTATATGCAGCCTCAAATTTATTTTTTAAAAATCTATCATGACCAATAAATTGGTCAGTATTATCATCTTTCCCGATAAATATTGAAATACCATTCATCTCAATGCCATCATAGTCATCTTTTAATTTTTCCCCTAAGTCCTTTGCAAATTTATATAATTCTTTTTCGTCAAATCCTTCATTTTTCCAATTGACAAACAGTCTTGCTTTATTGCCCACAGCATAAATTAGGCGTTCATTATTTATTTTATATTTCTCTTTTAATTTTCGAAACTGAGGATTTTTAGTTTCTTGTCCAGAATTAAACAATTGCAATAGTGCTTTCAGGCTTGTATCTTGACCTTCCGATTTTAGGTTCTTGACCAAATTATAAACGCCTTTATGTTTTTCATAAGATTCAAAACCGATATGAATTGATTTTTCACATTCTGCGGATGGCGGGTCTTTAACATAATCAATGTATTTTTTGATTATGCCGTTTAGTTTTCCTAAAGAACCATTATTTTTTTCAGTATTCATATCAAAACTATTTTTTTTCTGATATCTGATGAAAACACACTGACTTCCCCGATGTTTTATTGCATCCTCGTCCGCCTCCCCTACTCTTCCTTAATCAATATCACATCCAGCGCCATTTTCCTTACCAGTTCATTGAACAGCGGCACCTCCTTTTTTTTCACGTCCTCGAATTTTACCAACCAGTCATCAACCTCCGCAAACAATTCATTTTTCAATTCAATGGCCTGGTCGGTAGGAGGATAATTTCCACTTGTCAAAGAAGTGAGGTGGCCAAGTTTGTTCGTCAAGCGGATTGGGAAATTCAATGGATCCTGGCGGGCCCGGTTCTTAGTTTGGTAAAGAGCTTCTTCCACTTCCGTCATGACGGAATCAATGGCCTCGGCCTTATCAAATAGCTCTTTTAGGTTTTCGTCTTTCTTGTCCAGGCGTTTGGTGTAAGATTTCATCTGTCCCCGTATTTCTTTAATATCACCAATGGTTTCATGAGCTTCCGTGACTTTATCACGGATTTCCATCAGGTAATCAAATTGTTGCTGAAAACCCTTGGAAGACGTTGACGATCTTGGATCAGCAATTATTTTGAAACCGTGTTCCTGAATATCTTCCCCCACCGTCATGCGGACTTTGTAATCACCAGGCACTGTAGTTGGGCCGTTCAGACTAGCCCACCAGAGTATCATGCCTTTGAAATCTTTGGCATTTCCATAGCGCATGTTCCAGTTAAAGGTGTTGGCACCAGATTCGACCTTGAGTTTGTCCTTCCTCTCTTTGGCTTTGGAGGAAAACTCCCGAATCACCACCCCATCGGATTCCAGAAAAGCAATTTTGACCTCCGTTTCAGCAGTATCCAAATCGGCCAAATAGAAATGTACATTCACTCCACCCTTGTGGTTCAGGCCCTCGCCACGGGGATTACGTCGCTGCGCGCCCGGCATCCGGTAACTGTCCATTGGATCAAAAAGGTGGATTTTTTTGGCAGCTACCTCTTTGTTCATTTGATGTAAAACAGTCAGGTCGTCAATCACCCAAAGACTGCGGCCCTGGGTGGCAGCGATAAGGTTGTCGTTTTTCACGGCGAGGTCTGTGATTGGGACAACAGGCAGATTCAATTGGAACGGTTGCCAGTTCGCGCCATCATCAAAGCTAACATACATACCGCTCTCCGTTCCTGCATACAAAAGACCACGATGATTTGGGTCGGTCCGAACCACACGGGTAAAATGATCATCGGGAATGCCATTTACAATCTTCGTCCACGTTTTACCAAAATCCGTTGTTTTATATAAAAACGGCCTGTAATCGCCCCATTTGTACATGGTAGCTGCGAGGTAGCAGCCGCCATCCTCAAACGGGCTTGGCTCAATGCTGTTTATCATGATCCATTCTGGCATGTTGGGTGGGGTCACGTTTTCCCAATTTTGGCCACCATCTTTGCTTACATGGACCAATCCATCATCACTGCCGGTCCAGAGCAGGTCTTTTACACGGGGGCTTTCCGCCGCTGCGAAAATGGTGCAGTAGTATTCAACCGCTGTATTGTCTTTGGTGATGGGGCCACCCGATGGGCCTTGTTTCGACTTGTCGTCGCGGGTCAAGTCGGGGCTGATAGTCTGCCAGCTTTGGCCTTCATTGGTGGTCACGTGCAGGTGATTGGAAGCAGTATATAGTTTCTTTGGATCATGTGGTGAAAAGAAAATCGGGAAATTCCATTGGAATCGGTATTTCATGTCCTCCACCCCATGCCCCATTGGGTTGTCGGGCCATACATTGACCGCCCGCTGGAAATTGGTGCGATGATCCTTCCTCCTGAGCAGCCCGTCGTAGCACCCACCATAGACAATATCATTATTGGTCGGGTCAATGGCAATGTGGCCACATTCGCAGCCTGCCGTGTTTTCCCAATCATCTTCCCCAATAGAACCTCCCCCGCTGCGGTGGGCAATGCGGATGGTGCTGTTGTCCTGCTGTGCTGCATAAATTCGATAAGGAAAATGATTATCTGTCGTCACTCGATAAAATTGAGCGGTAGGTTGGTTGTGGTAAGTAGTCCAAGTTTCGCCACCATCAAAGGTTACTTGTCCACCGCCATCATCGGCGATGACCATGCGTTGTGGGTTTTCTGGTGCAATCCAAAGGTCGTGGTGATCGCCGTGTGGTGCATTGCTCGCCTCAAAAGTTTTCCCACCATCTTTAGATTTGTGGTACCGAACGTTCATAACATAAATCACATCTTCATCTTGTGGATCTGCATAAATACGGGAATAGTACCAGGCCCGCTGACGGAGGCTGCGGCTTGTATTTATTTTCCGCCAGGTTTTCCCAGCATCTTCTGAGCGGAACAAGCCTCCGTTTTTGTTTTCAATAATAGCCCAAACACGGTTGGAATTAGCAGGCGAAACAGTCACCCCGATAATCCCTATGGTATCTTTCGGCAGGCCTTCATTTTGGGTGATCTCCGTCCACGTATCACCACTGTCGGTACTTTTCCAAAGGGCTGAACCGTCTCCTCCGCTCGACAAATCATAAGCTGTTCGGCGAATCCGCCAGGTGGAGGCATACAATATACGTGGGTTGTTTGGGTCAAATGTAAGGTCAACAGCTCCAGCGGTGCTATTGGCAAATAGGACTCTCTTCCAACTCTGACCACCATCCATACTTTTGTAAACACCACGCTCTTCCGTGTCCTTAAAAAGATCGCCCATTACTGCGGCATAAACGATATCTGGATTTTTTGGATGAATGCGGATACGGGAAATATGGCGACTGTTTTCCAGGCCCATTTGCTTCCAGGTCTTGCCAGCATCGACGGTTTTCCAAATGCCATAGCCATAAGATACATTTCCCCGTACCGTCTGTTCTCCGCCGCCAACATAAATGACATTTTGGTCACTTTCTGCAACCGATACGACGCCAATTGAGCCTCCAAAAAAACCATCGGAAATATTCTCCCATGACCGGCCTCCATCTTCCGTCCGCCAAACACCTCCGCCAGCACCTCCAAAATAATAGAGGTTGGGTTTGCCCGGCACACCTGTTACAGCACAGGAACGGCCTCCCCGAAAAGGGCCGATGCTCCGCCATTCAAGCGATTTGTATATGTCTTCATCGAAGCTGACTGCCGGTGCAGGGCGGTCATTGGTTTGTTGTTTTTTCTTTTGTGAAAATAGCAGAGTAGGTAATAATAGAAGACCGATTAAAGCGGCCAGGTAATAGTAGTTGCGCATGATTAAAGCCTTTTGAAAAGTTGAGAGTTTGAAATTTTGGGCAAAATAGGGAATTGGATTAAATAATGCCTAATAGGTGGGGAATAAGGGGCAAAAGGTCTTTGGCAGGGTTGGAATTAAATCCCCACTTTGCCGGAAGGCGGAAGCACAGGAAATTAATCATTTACCTTTTCACATTTCAGGACATGTGTTATTTATAGAATTTATATACAAAGAAATCAGCCATACTGGTAAACGGGTCAAAAAGTGGAAAATGAGAACATGCCTAACATTGTTACTTCTTACGATTATCACAATCAATCTCCAATCCCAATCTAACAATTCGGAACAGCCTGTTAATGGTCTTTTTGTAACTGCGTACGTTAGTCCCAATCTTTTCCTCTTCATAAATAAACCATCTCCTTATTTGAAGTGGGGTGACAGCATAAATGGCATTGGCAGTGTTTCGTCAGGGATAAATCTGTATTTAACAAAGAATAAAAACCTCTTTTCATTCGGAGTCATGCACGTAAATCAAACTTATTCTTTTAACAACGATACAACATATTTCAATTACCTGTTTAATTCATTTCCAGATTACCCATTTCTTAAACTGAAATATCAAAACAGGTTTGTTGGAGCAGCATTTGGCTATGGGAGACAATTGTCTAGAGGCAAGGCGGGCAAATGGACTACATATTTATTCAGCAATATTTCAAACGAATTCTTGTACAGGACCAAATTGGCTATTCAATATTTTGAATCGGGTAATGCCAATGAAGAAGTCACGAGAAGGATGCTGGCATCGTTTCAGAACAATGCGTACCAGACGAGGCTTCTTTTGGGCATCGGAGGGCACTCGTCATTCCCTAAGAAAAGGCTTGCATTACACTATAACATCTATTCTCAAGCCCTGGTGAAAGTCATCAATGAAGAGTTCATGCGAATGCCTTTTGGGTTTGGCGTTACATTCGGTGTTACATTTAACATCAAGTAGCATTTCAGAGCAATTGGAACTTCGCCAGCGATTGTTCCATCAGGGTGGGAATTGGATTCCCACCCCCCTTCAAATTAAACCAAAAAATAATACGTCCAGCCCAATCAGCAAACACTTGCCCAAAAGCAATTTAAACATGATAAAATAAAACATATTAAAAATTACCCGAATTATGGTAGATCAAAAAACGGCTTCTGGAAACGTTTTTGACAACTGGAAAGTCATCTATCAAAAATAACCAGATTGATTTAGAGCGCCATTGAAAATTTCTTAACTAGATTTTGAGAAAAAATTTTGACATGCAAGGGCTTCATTCAGACATACTTTGAGAAAACTATCTTCCTGCCCTTGCTACTCCTTTCCTCCTCCTAATTTCAAATCATTTTAGACTCAAGAAAAGAACTGGAAAGTTGTCCGGCAACGGTCAACGGTAGGCGGTAAACTCTTGAAGGTATTTCACGATACTTTCTGACCACCGTCAACCGTTTTCCGCATACGGCCTGCATTCCAGCTACTCCAATTCTTTAACATTAAACCCAATTTCAGTATGAAACCGGCAGTTACTAACCCGGATTTCAGGAGGCTGTGCTATGCACTGACTATAGTTTCCTGCTTATTCACAACTAAAGCTTTCACACAACCCACTCCAGAAGTGATCGGTGCATCCACCGCTTGCCAAGGGGAGGTTTATCTTTATTACACCCCATATACAGCGGGAAATTCCTACCTCTGGTCTGTTTCGTCCGGGGGCACAATTATTTCACCGCTAAATGAAAATTCGGTGTACGTTGAATGGGATGGCCCGCTCAATAGTGAACAATGGATCTTGGTCGAAGAATCTGACGGCGCCAATATGCCTGTGATCGATGAGTTGACCGTTTACATCGCGAGCAATGTTCTTTCCTGCGAAAACAACATCAATATTTCATTGGATCAATCTGGTTCAGCGGTAATAATTCCAGAAATGCTGTTGGACGGAAACTACCTTTCATACGAAAATTTCTATGTGTCGTTGTCTTTGCCAAATGGTGTACCGCTTGGCGACATTGTCACGTGCGCATTTATTGGGCAGACCATTACCGGACGGGTGACCGATGAATGTTCAGGCAACACCTGCTGGTCAATCATAAAAGTGGAGGATAAAAAACCACCGCTTTGGGAATGCCCAATCGATACGGTTGAAATTGCCTGTGATACTGATTTGGATAATTACCCATATCCTCCAGTGGAAGACAATTGTGATGTTGACATAGATGTCTCATTGACAGGACTTCAGATCAACAACAGTGATGTTTGCCTTGGCGTGACCATCACCAGGCATTGGATAGCCACCGATGATTATGACAATGATTCTTATTGCGTGCAGGTGTTGTACATCAGCCCCGATCAAGATGTTGTATTTCCCGAAGACAGGGTTTGGCTGTGCAAGCAATATGGAGAATACCCTCATCTGACAGACCCCACTAAATTTACTGATTCATTAGGTACAACTGGTTCGGGCGTGCCCATTGGCGCTATCGGACCTTTTTGTCCTTATAGCTATTCCAACCACGATGATACCTTAAATACTTGTGGGAATACCTTTAAAATCATCAGAACCTGGACGGTGCTCAACTGGTGTACGCAACAGGTCGTCACCACCGACATCAACGGTGATGACAATGAGCAGATCATCAAGATTTTGGATGTTACCAAACCTGACTTGAGTGTCCCTCAAGTTATTTTGAGCATTACCGAGCCAGGCCCATCTGCCATCTTGTGCCGTTCACAAGGCTTCTTGCCAGCCCCAACTGTATTTGATTCATGTGGCGGTGTGACAGTTAAAATATTTACTGGAATAGGCGAAGCTATTTACCAAAATGGCGTGGATGGTAAGGAAGGTGGATTTGTACCAAGCCCAGGGTTAAGCCTCGGCGAACATACCATTACCTACAAAGCCATTGATGATTGTGGAAATGTAACAGAGATTTTGGTCACAGCTACCGTGATCGATGATATAGCACCCACAGCGATTTGTGATGAAATAACAAGCGTGAGCCTCGACCAATTCGGCAGTTCTTTCGTTTTTGCGGAAACGTTTGACGATGGCAGCCACGACAATTGCTGCATTGGCGACATGCTGGTGAAACGGATGGGCGAACCTGATGGGAATTTTGGTCCTGTAATACCGATTGATTGCAGCGATGATACAGTAACCGTGATATTCCGTGTGTTCGATTGTTTCGACAACTATGCTGAATGCATGGTCTTGGTAGAAGTAGAAGATAAGTTACCTCCCATTTGTGTCGCTCCGCAACAAAAGATCATTCAATGTACCGATCTCCCACCAGATATTGACCAGGATTATGTGGAGAGCTTTGGCGAAGCCCTAACTGTTGACAATTGTAACTCTACTGTCGTTGAATTGCCTTTTGCTACTAATATCAATGCATGCGGCGAAGGACATATCATTCGTTTTTTCACTGCAGTCGATGATGCTGGAAATCAGTCTCAAGGCATTTGCGAACAACATATTTATGTGAACCCAGTATCGGATTGGCTCATCAATTTTCCACCAAATTGGGTTGGAGAATGTGGAGATTCCATTGCTTCCATTGATCTGCTTTTTGGAGAATTTGGATGTGAGCAATTGGCATACAGTTTTTCCGACCAATATTTCAATGTCACCACGGACAGTCTTTGTTTTAAAATAGTCCGCACCTGGAAAGTCGTCAATTGGTGTACCTACGATCCAAACCTCGATCCGATCAAAATTGCCACCGATACATTTGGTGTGCTCGTAGATGAGGAGGATTACAACAATTTTGGAGCGTATGAATACCAGCAGATCATTATGATTCAGGATGATACGCCACCTGAGTTGTCAGCACCATTCAGTTTTGAGTTTTGCACAGGCGACACTGCTTGCGCAACAGGCCCTGCATTTCTGCCGATCCAGATCGATGGAGAATGCACCACGGACATCGAAATTGTACACCTGATCGACCTTGGCAAGGACGGCAGCTATGAAGTGAACGGCACTGGATTCTTCGACGGCATTTTGCCCATCGGTGTTCATAGCATTCGCTATATCGTGGAAGACGGATGTGGAAATGATGCAGAGATTGAATTTGATTTCGAAATAAAAGATTGCAAAAAACCGACCCCAGTTTGCTCGAATGGACTGATCGTCGAAATCATGCAAACCGGTATGGTGGAGGTTTGTGCGGATGACCTGCTTGATTATGCCGTAGAGAATTGTCCAGGGCCACTCCAAGTCTCATTTTCGGTTGATGTTGATGATGTTTGTCACACGTTCGATTGTGATGATCTAGGTCAAAACCCAGTACAGATTTGGGTAACCGATGCTGCTGGCAATGCAGACTATTGCGACAATTTCATCATTTTACAGGATAACATGGATCATTGTTCCGGTCAGCCATTGGTTGGTTTTATTTCAACCCATACTGATGATGATCCTGTGGAGGATGTGACTGTCCACCTGAACAATTCGACGGTGAATGAAACCTACGTGACTTCCGGAACAGGGATTTATGAATTTGAAAACTTACCGATGGGTGCGGATTATTCCATTACTCCTGAAAAAACGGATGGCCCATTGAATGGTGTGACCACATTTGATTTGGTTATTATTTCAAAACACATCCTCGGCATACAAATCCTGGATTCCCCTTACAAAATGATTGCTGCTGACATCAATAATTCGACGACTGTCACCACTTTCGATTTGGTCGAGTTACGCAAACTGATCCTCCACATCAACGATGATTTCCCGAACAACAGCTCTTGGCGGTTTGTGGAAAAGGCTTACCAGTTTCCCAATCCGAACAATCCATGGGAACAAGCTTTCCCAGAGGTCATCAACTTGAACAACCTGAATTCGACTGTTGACGATGCGGATTTTATGGCCATAAAAATTGGGGATGTGAACGGAAGTGCAGTTCCAAACAACAACTTTGGTAACGGTACCGATGATCGGAGCGGCGGCACCTTACATTTCAGCACCGTAGATGGCTGGGTAGATGCAGGAGAGACAATACCTGTAATATTTACTGCAAAAGATTTTACTGATGTATATGGGTTTCAATTTACAATCGACTTTGACCCCGATAAGTTGGAATTCCAATCCATCACACCAACAGATATGACTGGTGAAGAGAACTATGGCCTTTCCCTCCTCGATGAAGGAGCCGCGACAGCACTATGGTTTGAAACACAGATGATTACGCTTGATGAAGATGTCCCTATCCTATTTCTTGTTTTTGAAGTAAAAAGTGGTTGTAACCTAGCTGATGTAATTAACATCAGTTCTAGGTTCACCCCTGCCGAAGCATACATCGGTGACAACATGGATGCCTGGGATATTGAATTGGAGTTTGGCGGAGGCGTGACGGCTGCCCACGATGTGCTGGTGGAAGGTTTTGCCCTCCACCAAAACGTGCCAAATCCTTTCATCTCCAAAACCACTATTGGATTTGAACTGCCCCAGGCGGGTTTTGCCAAAATGACCATTTATGATGCCAACGGAAGGATTGTCAAAGATTTTGAAGACAATTATAGCAATGGCTACAACGAAATAATATTGGAAAGAAAGGACCTGCCAATTAGCGGCATCCTATTTTACAAAATCGAATACAATGGTCTTTCTGCCGTTCGTCAAATGACCATTTTAGATTGATAGTAACACACTAAAGATAGATAGATTTGGAGTAAAGTTCGGCCGTTCCCTTTGGGGCGGCCTTTTTTTTAATTGAGAATTAAAAATTGAGAATTGAGAATTGGCTGCAACCAAAAGCATCCAAAAGCGACGCTTTTCTAAAAAGCGTCGCTTTTGGATGCTGCATTTTCAAACCCGCTCCAACGTCTCTTTCAAAAATCCCCAAAATTTCTGCACAGAGCTTACCTGAACAGTTTCGTCGGGAGAATGGGCACCTCTGATATTTGGACCGAACGAGATCATCTCCATGTCAGGATAGTTGGTGCCGAGGATGCCGCATTCGAGGCCAGCATGGCAGGCATTGACGTGGGGCTTTTCCTGATAAAGTTCTTCGTACAGGCCACTCATCAGTTTCACAATTTCAGAAGAAGGTTTTGGTGCCCAGCCAGGATAACCACCAGTAAGTTTAACTTTGGCCCCTGTCAGTTCTAGGGTAGCCTGAAGAGCTTGGGCGAGGTCGGTTTTCTCTGAGTCCACCGAACTTCGAGTCAGGCACATAATTGTAAATGCTCCATCTTTCACTAAAATGCGAGCAAGGTTGTTAGAGGTTTGTACCAGATCTTTGATGTCAGGGCTCATACGGTAGATTCCATTTTGTACACCATAAATAGCACGTAGAAACTTATACTGAAACTCCGCAGCCATCACCCCAGAAGGTTCATCGTTTGGTTCAAACACTACTGCTATATCAGGATCGGTGGTTTGATGCTCCTCTTTATAAACATTTGCAATACTATTCACAAAGTCCTGAAAATCAGCGACCTGCCCTGCTGGCACGGTAACGATCGAGAATGATTCCCGTGGAATGGCATTCCGCAAACCACCTCCGTCAATTTCTGCTATCCGAATAGCAAATTTGGCAGCTGCCGAAAACAAAAGCCGGTTCATCAGCTTATTAGCGTTGCCCCTTCCAAGGTGGATTTCCATGCCCGAATGCCCGCCTGTTAGTCCTTTTACGGCAACTTTAAATGCTTTTGCTCCCGCAGGTGTGTTACCCTCTGGATAAGTCCCTTCACCAGTCACATCAATTCCTCCGGCGCACCCAATGCAAAGTTCCCGGTCATCTTCCGTATCAAGGTTAAGCATGTATTTGGCATCCAAAAGCCCCCCTTTGAGGCCCATGGCCCCGGTCATTCCAGTTTCCTCATCAATGGTAAAAAGTGCTTCCAAAGGAGGATGAGCAATATCTTTGGAGGCCAACAAGGCCATAATTGCCGCCACACCAATGCCATTGTCAGCACCGAGTGTAGTACCCTCCGCTTTGACCCAATCCCCGTCCACCAACATTTTGATCCCTTCTTGGTCAAAGTCAAAATTGGTGTCTGCATTTTTTTGGTGAACCATATCCAAATGGCTCTGCAAAGCAATGACATCCCGTTTTTCCATACCTTTTGAACCAGGCTTTTTGATGATAACATTGCCCGTTTCGTCTTCATAAGTTTCCAAGCCCAGCTTTTTGCCAAACTGTACCGCAAATGCTATCACTCTTTCTTCTTTTTTAGATGCCCGAGGCACACTGTTCAGGTCTGCAAAGTTGTTCCAAAGTTCACGGGGTTCAAGGTTTTTTAAAACGTCGCTCATGTTTTTATTTTTAAAAGGTTAGGTATTTTACAATAGATCATTGATTAGGGTAAAAGTAGTAAAAAGCAGTGCTCAACTAAAAATGGGTATGTCACTCCAGACCTGTCAGGTTGTTTTTTTTATATACGACTGGAGAGAATTGATTCTCTCCAGACGTATATAAAAAAAACAACCTGACAGGTCTGATCTACAAATCGGCTGGAATTTTGATTAACTAACAGGTAATTAACCAGTATTCCATCTGACCAATGAAAATAAAAAAAGCCTTCATAAAATTTTGGGTTTTCATTTCCACACAAGGCGCTGATGACAAATCTGGCCAGCAGGGTAAAATGATAACCCTGCTCAATCAGGCGGCATTCCTTACTGCCATAGGGACGCTTTTCATGGCTGGTTTTTGTTTAGTGACCCAGCCCAATGTATTTTATCTCACCATTACTTCTTTGATGGTGGTTCAATATTCTTTGATCATCATAATCCATCGCTATCGAAAACCATTTTTGGCGCAGAAATATATAGTGTTCATTACTTCTTTGTGGATTCCTTTTGTGGTTGTCCTAACTGGAACTTTTTTTAGTCAAAGCATTGCTGTTATGACTACAATAATGTTGGGCTATTTCTTTTTCCACAATAATAAAAAATTGCAAATCGCTGCTTTTATTTACAATAGTATTTTATATTTATCCGCAACTACTTATATCGCCTTCTATCCCCCATTAATTACAGTTGAAGACCTTCCATTCGATGAAGCATGTGTATTTATATTATCCATGACTTGGATATACGTCATCTACAATGTCCGGGAAACGGAGCGCCAAAACCTGATCAGTGATTTGGTATTGAAAAACAAAGAATTGGAAGAACGAACGGAAGAATTAAAGCGGTTTTCCTATATCGCTTCCCACGACCTGAAATCACCTTTGAGGACCATCATCAGTTTTTTGGGTTTGATGGAGCGGGATTTAAAAAAAGGAAGTGTGGACAACCTGGCCCACAATTTGGAATTTGCACGCTCAGGAGCACAACAGCTGAATTATCTGGTGAAAGATGTACTCGAACTCTCAAAAATAAACACCAATAAACCGAAAGTAAAAAAGAAGATCAACCTCAACTCAACCTTGAAAAAAGTCATGTTGAACCTGAATTCCGAAATAAAAGAAAAGAACGTGGTTGTAAATGCAGGGGAGCTACCCACTTTAATCTGCAATGAAGTTGAATTCACCCTGTTGTTTCAAAATATTATCCAAAACGGCATTAAGTATAATGAAGCCAGGCAGCCCGTCGTCAACATCTGGTCGGAAGAAAAAGACGATATTATCCAAATCCATTTCGAGGACAATGGAATCGGCATAGAAAGCAATTATTTCCAGCAAATATTTGTACAATTCAAACGGTTGCACACCGATGAAAAATATAAAGGCACTGGTTTAGGGCTGGCACTTTGCAAAAAGATAGCAAAAAGTTACGGAGGGGAAATTGAAGTGCAATCTGTGATTGGGAAGGGAAGTAATTTTACGGTTACGATACCTGTTTTAGTTGAATAACGAAGAGTCATGGAATTAACTTGAGTAAATTTTCAACAAGCCCATCAGTTAGTGTAACCTTGTCCCTACAGCTCGGATAGAATGTAATCAGACACTGCCCCAAAAGGCGACCTATTAACTATTCAATATTATTCAGCCGATAGTATTTTCCTTTTTTGCGCTTGCTTTTTTCCTGCCATTCCTGACAATTCTTGATAATCATTGCTGTCAAGAATTCCTGTAACCAAAAAACTATCTAATGAACTCTGTTCTATCAGCTCGCCATTCCTGATCGCTTGGAAAATTTGTCGATATAAGCCTTTATGGAAAACGTTGATTATACTATTGAATTCTTTTTCCAATTCTTTATAATCACTTTTAGTTATAGATTCTAATTTGTAATCTGAATAAGCTTTATCTATTACATCAAATATTTCTTGAAACCCGATACACAAGTCTCTAATTTTGGCTGAGGCATCCTGATCAACGTTAGGAGCAATTAAACTATATTTTCCATTGAATAATTGAGGCAATGAGGCTAGATGGTTTTGATATATTTGAGAAGATATTTTATAGTATTTAGATATTTTGGAACGAGATATAAAATTGATCAATATCCAATGGATAATTTTTTCAGCAAGCAAAACCGTTATAATAAATAGAAGAAAACTTTGAAAAATACTTATTCTCTCATTTTTAAGCATTTCTTTAGCTTTGGTAAAATCAATTTCTTCTAGTTGAAATTTTTCATCTGTGATCTTATAACCATCTTTTTTTTCAAAGTCTTTAGGTTTAGCTTCTTCTAACATTCCTAAAAGGTCAATAATTGGCTTAGCTGAAATATCTTGCGAGGCAACTAAATTAACAATTGTACCTGCGGTAGTAATTTGTTTAACGTCATCAAATTCATACTTCCCTTTAAAATTCGCATATTGCAAATTGATATTAAATTTCAAATTAATTTTTGTAATTAATTCTTGGTCTATACTGATCATGCCATAAGCGGGATCGTTTGCAAGTGTATCTATCCAACCCAAAGGATCTCCAACTACTGCAAAATGGATGTCATACTTCGCCTTTTTGAATAAATCCCTGCCAACTTTATTATTGTAGGATAGTAGAGGATTAGGGTTCGAAATGTTCATTGCATCAAGGAAATAAGACGTTAACAGACGAGTTCCACTTCCATGGGGACCACCATTTATCAAAGAATTCTTAAGAAAACGCATGGTGTATAAATCTGGTTTAGATTTAAGAGTGGGTTTTGGTGGCTTTGGTTGATCCCGAACTTCCGAGCTATCTAATACAATATTTAGAAAAGCTCTTTTTCTATAAAAAACATGTAAACGCTCCATATAAAGAGGTGTAATGTTTTTAGCCGTTGAACCAGCATAATCATGAGGAGGTGTTGAAATTTCATTTACCAATCCAAAGGCAGCTTCCTGAGTAATAATTCTATTCCAATTGTCAAGAGCACCTGCTGTTGATATTGAATTAATGGTCGTTTTTTCAAATGGGGGAAAGGGAATGTTGACCCCTTGTTTTGCTTCTTCCTTCGATTTCTTGTCTAAATAGCCGCCAATCTGGATGTAAAATCCACCTGATGATCCCGAATAAAAATTAAATCGGGATGGACTTTGCAGCATAGTGATAAAATTTTCGGTAGGAGCCCAATTTAAAAAGGTAAGATAATATGTAACGAATGCCAAAACGATTGACACCATTTTAATAATGTTGCGAAGCCGAAAAAACCGTTTTAATGCTGCTATGTTAAAATCCTTCATGATCAAGGGGTCTGTAGTTATTATTTTAAAACTGGATTTCTAATCAAAACTATAATCAATCATTGTAATAGCACTTAGTACACTGTAAATTAAATAAATTGTGTTATTTATTTTCCTCCAAGGGGTTTCAACCCCTTGACTTTCATGGAATTACAAGGGGTTGAAACCCCTTGGAGGTAACCTAAAAACCAGAAGTAATTTATTATACAATGTACTTAGCTATAAAATTGAATCAATTCTATGGTTTTTTAGAGCCCCAGGGAATCGCATTTGTCACTCGTTCGTACCATTTCTTTTTTCCTTGAGCCCCTGGATATAATGTTGGCTCCCAAGGAGGTGCTGGTTCCTGTTGTTCCACTTGGGTCAATCGGAGCATTCGCTCGGTAAGCGTACTCATGTTATTTTGGAATAATTTGTAGTCTAAAGAACCTTTTTGATACTCATCTTCTAAATGAATCCATTGTTGTTGCAATTTGGCCGTTTGGTGGCTATCGAAGGTCGTCAATATTTCGAATGCTTTTCCAAGTTTATTGTTTGCGATCAAAGTGCGAACTTGAGCAGGCTGTTTAAGTTCCTGAGCTTCATTTTCTTTCAATAATGGACGAATTGGCACTGACTTGTCATTGTTTTTAGGGCAATCAATTGTTTCCTTTTTATTTTTAAGCCGCCTTTTTAAATCGGAGAGTTTGTAAAAATGTTTGTTCTGTGTATTTCTACAATGATTGCAATTACAAGGCACAAGTTTCTCATAAAACAATTTCGGCAAACGTTCCAGAATTTTATCAAATTCCTCGACAATAATAATTAACAACTCTTTTTTGTCACTGCCAGCGACTTTAATGTCAAACCGAAATTCATTGCCATAAGCTTGTGTAACTTCAGCCCATGCCTCTTTTCTTTTTAAAACCACGCCTCGCCTCCAAACACGTTTATGATCTGGTATAAACCGATGTAGTTCCACAATTAATTCGTTCATCAACCCTTTTGGCATAAAGGCATCAAATTCATAACTAAGTATTAGTAAGTCTTCCTTATATTCCCAGTCATTATAGGGTTTTTGCTCTGGTAAATGTTCAGGAGCAATATAGTTTTCGGTATTGTCAATACAATATGCCAGTTTGAATCGCTCCAACAATTTAAGTAAATCACTATGAATCAAAAATATTTTCTCCTCATCCCAAATTCGCTCGACATCACCCATGTTAAACCGTCCATAATTATCCTGTATTTGTTTGTCATTCAGCAAGCTATAAACTGTTCGTGTAATCCAATTTGGGTTGAGAAAGATGCGGTTTTTTAAAACTTCATCTTTTTGATAATGCAAAAAGACGCCAATATCATGGAAATATTGACTCAACCATAAAGCCTGTTTTAGGTCTGTCATCCTACTTTCACGACAGATTTCCAGGTATCGATCCTGGCTTATGAATGGCAGCGTTTCCGCTGCAAGTGCGGCACGAATAGCAGTCCAGCTCTCAGGCAATGGATCTCCAATGTGGGGCAAGCGTGTGACACATGCTCTGATTGTCTCACGTAGTTCCTCAAGTTTGGCCAAATTATTCCCATCAGCAAGATCTATATTTCGTGTTTCTTTAAGAAAAGCATACCTTCCCTTTAAGCCTTGTTCATCTATCTGCCAAGATTGCCCATGCTTTTCATTAACCACCACGATCAGTGGGCTTTTTCCACCAAGTTGCTCCAGGATATTGAGCCAATAATTATAATCTGTCTCTTGTTTTCGTCCATCCGAGAGCAACACATATAGGGACCGGCCACTCAGAAAAAACCGATGGGTTGCGTGATAGATTTCCTGGCCACCAAAATCCCAAAGGTTGACGTAAAATCGCTTTTCCAATAAACGGTGCTGGTCTGCATGCTCCAATAAGTCCGTTTTACCAGCCGCCCGCAGATCGCTTTCTGTCAAATCAAACTCCCATAAGTGTACATCAATTCCTTTTGTTGTATCCTTATCTTCTGGTAATCCAGCATGGTTGTTTCTTATTTTTCTGGCAAAGGTGGTTTTACCTGCTCCCCCTTCACCAAGAATGAGAAGTTTGGCTTCGAAAAGATAATCTTGCTCTTGAACTTCAAGTTGTGCGAAATAATTTATTACTGCCTCAGTACCTTGTTTTATAATTTCAGAAGGCGGGAAGGTAAGGGGGTTATTCCCTACGTTAATATCCCTGTTTGCGGTAGTAAATCCTATTGAGAGAGACTTTTTTATTAATGGTTTTAGAGCACTAATATTTGATATTCTATTGTCACTCAAGGATAAAGAAGTCAAGTTTGTCAGCTTTTCGAGAGAGTTAATGTCTAAAATCTTATTGGAGTTAATTGATAAGGTTTTCAAATTGATTAATTCTCCTAAAGGTTTGATACTCGTAATTCTATTGGTATTCAGGGATAATGAAGTCAAGTTAGTTAACCTTGTGAGCCAACTAATGTCTAAAACCCTATTGGAGTTAAGATCTAAAGAAGTCAAGTTGGTCAGCTTTTTTAAAGGGCTAATGTCTGTAATCCTATTGTGGCTCAAGTCTAAAAAAGTCAGGTTGGCCAACTTTTGAATTTCGTTTGGGAGTGTATCTAATTCTAACCAACTCAAATTCAACATGCCCGTAGGCTTATCGGCTTCTTGTTTGATTCGTTGAACTGCTTCCTGGTAAGACATTTGGCTGTATTTTTTCTCTTTTGTAAATATGGAGAGTGGTGATTAAATAAATGGTAATGGTTTTATTATTCTATATTTTTTGACTTTTTAATATTTTTTGGAAAATACTTCAATGCTCATTCCACAATAGCTGGGCTCGATTTTTGTAAAATATTAGTAACCAATTCAATTTTACTCCTCCGCATTTTTAAGAGTTCCTCGTAATCCATATTTTTTAAAAATCCAGCATCAAAATAATTATGTAGAAGTTCAGCCTCGATTGGTTCATCGTTTTTGATACCCTGATGAAAAAGCCGATGCAAATCAATTTTAAAATCATCTGTAATTCTCCGAAAATCTTCAATCAATTTTTTATAGTCACTTCCAGTAATACCTCCGTGGTTTACCAGTGCAAATGAATTGGGGTGAGTTATAACACGATTCCAATTATCAAGACTTCCAGCAGTTCTATTTGATATGATGTTAATACCAGATTTTTCTATTGATCTTTTTTGTAAATAATCTCCAATCATGATATAAAATCCACCTGGTGACCCGGAATAAAAGTTATATGACTTCTCTGAAAATAGTGAAATAAAATTTTCTGTATGTGCCGAATTTTGATAAAAAAAATAGTAAAGACTGATTGCAAAAAATATTGCGATTGAAAATATTGCATTCCGCAACCGAAAAAACCTTTTTGTAGCTTTAATATATGTAGTGATGTCAAACATATTTCCTAAAACAGTTTATAAGTAACAAAACTAAATCATTTGGATATTTTAATTGACCAGTTCATTTTTACCTCTCAACAATTTTAAGAGTTGCTCATAGTCATTGCTTTTAAGAACACCTGCGACAAAAAAGTCCTGAAGTGATCCAGGTTCAATCTGTTCATCGTTCTTAATGCCATAATATATTTGTTGATGTAGGACAGTTTTAAAATTATTGGTTATGACCTGGAAACCTTTTAATAATCCTTTATAATCTCTTTCGGTGATTTTTCCATTTTTATAATCTGAATAAGCCCTGTTTCTCACATTGAATATTTTTTGATAGCCAGTACATATTTCCCTTATTTTGGGAGTTGCCTCTCGTCCAATTATTGGGGTGACAATACCAACACTTGCATGTTTTAACTGAAATTTTGGTGTAAAATGATCTTGGTAAATTTCATTTATTATTCTAAAATACCTTGCGATTTTGGTACGAGAAATGAAATTGATTAGGAACCAAAATATGGCCATCGAAGCAAAAAATACTATCAATAAAAATAGAATGCCACTCTGAGAACGGGTAGTCATTTCATATTCAATTCTTTTAATTGGTAGGTCAAAGTTTACTTCTGCAAGTTGGTAATTGTCTTTGTTATATTCAGAGGTCTCAAGTTGGAAATCTTTCGCTTCCGCTATATTTAATAATTCCAAAAGTTCGATGATTGGGCCCGCTGTAATATCATAAGAAGCGAATAAATTAACATAGGATCCAGATGTCGTAATGTTTTTCACACCTTCTTGATCTATCCATTCTCCTTTTTCTTCATCACATATCATGTATTTTCCCTTAAAATCTGTTAATTGTAAATTAAGTTTGTAAGTTGAATTAACCTTGGCATTTAATACTGGATCAATACTTATCAATCCATAATCTGAATTTTTTATTAGTGAATCAATCCAGCTTATGGGATCTCCCATCATAGCAAAATGAATGTCAGAATCACCACCTTTCAACATTTTTATACCAGTTGTATGAAGATTGTCTAGTAAAGATTTTGATTCGAATCCTTCGATAACATTAAGAAAATATGAAGCAATTAAACGAGTCCCACTGCCTTGTTTACCTCCATTGATTTTAGCGACACTTAAAAAAGCATTGGTAAATTTATCAGGTTTAACAGTTAACATTGGTTTTGCCTTAATCGTATCTTCCTTTGATCCCCCGGCTTTCAAAACAGCTTTTTTGAAGGTATCTTTTCTATAAAAGATATGCAATCGTTCCATATAAACAGGGGTGATGAAGTTTGCTTTTGAGCGGTTGTCTTCATTTAATGGAGCAGAAACTTCATTAGCTAATGTAAATGAATTGGGATGCGTAAGAACTTTATTCCAATTATCAATATCGCCATCAGTTGATTCTTGAACAATTGTAATGTCAGATTCATCTTTTGATTTAGCACTTAAATAATTTCCAATTTTTATATATATACCGTTGGGAGGGCCGGAATAAAATTTAAATTTCGAATTGTCATTCAACATTCTAAAAATGTTATCTGAAGGAGCCCAGTAGTTGATAACAAAGATGTAGGCTAAGACTGCAACGAAAATGGAGACTACAGCAATTACAGTCCTAAATTGAGAGAATTTTGTTGTTGTAGGAAGATGATGACCATTGCCCGATACATTCATAATATGAGTTTTATGGTTTTCGAATAGGTGTAGTCAACTCATAAGTATCGAAAAAGCAAATATCCAGACTTGGCTGATATGATTAAAAGATCCGAGTAGGCTATGATCTTTTAGAATTAGTTCTTTTTATAAAATTTGTTTCCCCTTCTCAATAGCTGGCCAAAAGTTAAATGCAATATTGTAATAGAATGAATTACAATAGTTTATAATGCTATTTCTGCCGTTCAAGGCCAATGTAACAAGTTTAAGAATATTACCAAAGAAAATGTTAGTATTTGATTATTATCCATGCGAAACTCGCTGTAATTAGGTAGTTACATCTCATTTGAGTTAGTAGTCGGACAATAATAAGTTGACAACTAAATTGGATTCAATCTTTTCCTGAACCGAGGTTTGAAAAACGGAGTCAGGCTTTTGCATAGTGAGTATTTTCACAAAGAAGAGTCAGGAAAAGAGGGTTCAAGGAGTTGATAAGTTATTTCTGTCCAACTCAATTAGGGGGGGTGGGTAGTTTCAGTTGCAAAGGTTTTCTTTTGAAAACCATGTGAGTGGGTGAATGTCGTAATCTGGATTTTCCAGTTCAGTAGAAAACGACCACTGTTGTTGCAAGATTTATTACAGTGTACCCTTGGATTATTCAAATCTTCACCGTCTTCCAATTCCCCTTCTTAAAAAGCACGATCACAATAATCGACATAACAGCTTCTGCAATAGCAACCGCCCAACACACCCCTGCTACTTCCAAACCTACGACCATTGCCAAATAATACCCTAGTGGAATTTCGATCAACCAAAAACTGACAAAATTTATCATGGTTGGTGTTTTGGTATCACCTGCCCCATTGAACGCTTGGCTCAAAACCAGGCCATAAGCGAAAATGACATAACTCACGCAAAATATCCGGAGGGTCAAAATGCCGATGTTTGAAACTGCGGGGGAAGGATCGAAAAGCGGAATGAGGGAAGGGGCTACCAAAACCAGTACAATCGAAACAACCAATAGGAAAAGCATGGTCACGTGTGCCGTCCGCCACGCAGATATTTCTGCCCTATCGGGCTGGTTGGCACCGAGGTTCTGACCAACCAATGTAGCAGCAGCATTTGAGAAGCCAAAAACGGGCATGAAGGTGAAAATAATGACCCTGATTCCAATGGTATAACCCGCTACTGCTTCGCTGCCGAATTCCGAAACAATGCGCACCAAAAAGACCCAACTCGCCGAGGTAATGATAAATTGTCCAGTACCACCTGCCGCTACTGCTATCATTTTTTTAATCGTGTCCCAATACAAAACGAGGTGACGGCGAGCTATCTTTATCGTGGTGGAGCCTTTTATCAAATAATAAAGTTGCACTCCGATCCCAATGCTCCTTCCTATAATCGTGGCAATGGCGGCACCCTCAATGCCCAATTCAGGAAAAATGCCCCAGCCGAAAATCAAAACTGGGTCAAGGATTATATTGATCCCATTTGAAATCCACAGTACCCGCATGGCCGCACTCGCATTGCCCGCTCCCCGCAAAATGGCATTCAAAAGGAAAATGAACATGATGATGATACTCGTGCCAAACATGATCTTGGTGTAGCCTGAACAAGTCGAAATCAATTGTTCGCTCGCACCCATCAAGCCAAGTATTTCCTCTGCAAACAAAAACCCTGGAATACCGATCAGCAAAGAAATTACAACGGCCAATACAATCGCTTGAACCGCCGCCCTCGCTGCGCCTTCGGGGTCTTTTTCGCCAGTTCGCCGAGCTACCATAGCAGTGGCAGCGGCACTTAATCCGATGGCCAATGAATAGACCATCGTCATAATGGATTCGGTCAATCCAATGGTAGCTATAGCATCTACGCTTATCTTAGAGACCCAAAAAGCATCAACAATTGCAAATACACCCTCCATCAACATTTCCAAAACCATAGGTATGGATAGCAAGACGATGGCCCGGTTGATGCTACCAGACGTATAATCCCGGTCTGCGTGCGAGAGGGCTTCCCTGAATGTTGATATTATTTTTTTCATGCTGGAAAAAGAATGCGAAGGTAGAGGCTTTGGGTGTTGGTTTCAAAAAATGAATGCCGGCTTAGAAGCCAAACAAAAGAAGCGATAGTTCCGTAAAAGAACATTTTGATTAATTCCTGTTATGTTTGTAAAAAGTAAGAAGGGTTTTGGTCCTGGTTCAATTTAGGGCGTAACTTGAAGTTACCCCCTAAATTCCACGACTTTCAGACATAACACGACCAAGAACCAGGAACTAAAAACCCAAAACCAAGAATCAAAAACCAGCTAATGCCCTTCCCCTTTCACGAACAATTGGATGCAATGGACTGTGGCCCTGCCTGCTTGCGGATGATCGCCGAGCACTATGGCCGTCGTTACACATTGCAACAACTGCGTCAACGGAGCTATGTTGACCGGGAAGGGGTTTCGTCACGTGGCATTATCGTGGCAGCAGAAGACATTGGGTTCAGGGCATTGCCTGTAAAATTACCTTTTGAAACAACTGATAATGAGTCAGTTAGCCTCCTGGATGCCCCACTTCCCGCAATCGTGCATTGGGAACAGAACCATTTTGTGGTGGTTTATAAAATTTCAAAGAAACAAGTTTGGATAGCAAACCCAGGAAGAGGAAAAGTGAAAATGAGCGATACCGAATTCCAACGGCATTGGTGCAGCGACGGAGAGGATGGGATCGCCATCTTGCTTGAAACCACGCCTGAGTTTTATGTTTATGAAGGTGAAAAAAACAACCGGGCAGGTTTGGGTTTCCTGCTCCAATACTTGCGGCCATATAAGCCACTGATCTGGCAATTATTGCTCGGTTTACTAGTCGCCGGGGTCATCCAGTTTTTGTTTCCGTTCCTCACCCAGTCAATTGTTGACATTGGTATTGAAAATCAGGACATCCACTTTATTTGGTTGATCCTGATCGGCCAACTAATGCTTTTTGCTGGGCAGACAGTCGTGAAATTTTTACAGAGTTGGATATTGCTCCATATTGGCACCAGGGTGAATGTTTCTCTTGTCAGCGATTTTTTGGTGAAATTGATGGCCCAGCCCATCTACTTTTTCGATGCAAAAATGACGGGTGATTTATTGCAGCGCATCGGGGATCACCGGCGCATCGAACAGTTCCTGACCATCAGCATGTTGAACATCCTTTTTTCGTCGTTCACGCTAATTGTTTTCGGAATAGTATTGGCCGTTTACAGTACCCTTATTTTCTCTATCTTTTTGGTTGCCAGCATGTTGTACCTCTTGTGGATCGTTGTTTTTTTGAAAAAAAGAAAGGACGCCGACTACCTCCGATTTAGGGCTTTGTCGGAAAACCAAAGTACCCTGATCGAACTCATCCAAGGTATGCAGGAGATCAAATTACAGAATAGCGAGCGCAAACACCGGTACAGTTGGGTTCACATTCAATCAAAATTATTCCGTGCAAATATTAAATCCCTGTCCGTGACCCAATGGCAGGATGCTGGGGCACAGGTCATCACCCAGCTAAAGGATATTTTCATCACCATCGTTGCTGCAACAGCAGTCATCCAAGGTGACCTGACGCTTGGTATGATGCTGGCCATCATGTTCATCTTGGGGCAATTGAATGTGCCATTGCAACAAATCATTTCATTTATCAGGGAAGCCCAAGACGCAAAAATCAGCCTGGAAAGATTGACAGAAATACATGCTGAGGAAGCTGAAAATGAAAATCTTCCACCTCCTACCTCCAGCCCCCAAGTAAATATCAATGAAACAATCCAAGGTAGTTTTTACATCGAAAACCTGTCATTTCGATACAACCCACTTTCCGATTTTGTCTTAAATAACATAGACCTCGAAATTCCCACAGGAAAAATAACTGCCATTGTAGGTACCAGCGGCAGTGGAAAAACGACATTGGTAAAACTCTTGCTCGGATTTTATGAACCGACAGAAGGCAACATTAAAGTTGGGGCAACCCATTTAAATAATATCCTTCCCGAAACATGGCGGTCACGTTGTGGCGCCGTCATGCAAGATGGTTTTGTTTTTTCAGATACGATTGCCAGCAACATTGCAGAAAGTGAAAGTGAGTGGGGGAATATTGACAAAAAAAACTTACTCAAAGCAGTGCAAATAGCTCATATCCAATCTTTTATTGAAAATCTTCCGTTGGGTTACAACACGATGGTAGGCGCCCGTGGCAACGGCCTCAGCCAGGGTCAGAAACAAAGGTTGTTGATTGCGAGAGCGGTTTACAAAGAACCCGGTTACTTGTTTTTTGATGAAGCCACGAACGCACTGGACGCACATACCGAAAAGATCATCAACGGGAACCTCAACGACTTTTATGAAGGCAAAACGGTGGTAGTCGTAGCTCACCGCCTAAGCACTGTAAAAAACGCCGATCAGATTGTCGTCCTGGAGCAAGGCAAAATTGTTGAAAAAGGCACCCACGAAAAATTGACTGCATTGAAAGGAGCATATTATACTTTGGTAAAAGAACAGTTGGAGCTGGGGGCATAGTGAATGGTTAGCCATTTACTGACAAAGGCAATGTTTTTGTTGCAGTTAGTTTCATCGCTGCTGATTTCTCCATAGTATTGAAGTTTTTCTCAGACCTGTCAGGTTGTTTTTTTTATATATGTAGGAGAAAATTAATTTTCTCCTACATATATAAAAAAAAACAACCTGACAGGTCTTAAATTCCCACGCTCTATGAAAAAATTCCTACTCAGTTTTCTACTCTCAATCTACGCCACGCTGGCCATTTGCCAATTAAATATGCAGCTCCTCGACCAGATGGACTACACCGTCAACAACAACGATGTTTGGGGATGGGTGGATCCTGATGACGGTACCGAATATGCCATTGTCGGGTTGGTGAATGGTGTTTCCATTGTTGAACTTTCTGACCCGCAAAATATCCAGGAAGTGCAGTTCGTGCCTGGCCCAAATTCAACGTGGAGAGATATTAAAACTTGGGGAAACTATATATATGTGACCAACGAATCGAGCGGTGGATTGAAGGTAATAAATATGACGAATGCCCCCAATAACATCACCTGGTCAAACTGGACACCATTTATTTCGGGATTGGGAACATTGAAAGATTGCCACAATCTTTATATAGATGAATTTGGCTATTGCTACTTGGCTGGCTGTAACCTAAACGGTGGAGGCGCACTCATTGTCGATGTTTTCAGTAACCCTGGCAGTCCACAATATATATCAAAAGGCCCATCAAAATATGCGCATGATGTTTTTGTGCAAAACAATAAAATGTACACTTCGGAAATTAATGGTGGCGACCTGGGCATCTATAATGTTTCCAATAAACTCAATATTTCCCAGCTTGCTTCTCAGGAAACGCCGTACAATTTCACTCACAATGCTTGGGTAAACGAAGCTGATAATGTAGTCTTTACTACCGATGAAAAAGCAAATGCACCTGTTGCGGCATATGATATTTCAGATCTGAACGACATTGTTGCTTTAGATCAGTTCCGCCCATTGTCCACGGCAGGTCAGGGCGTCATTCCTCACAATGTCCACGTCTGGGACGATTGGCTGATCATATCTTACTATACCAGCGGCGGCATCATTGCTGATGCGTCGAGGCCGGGAAATATTATCGAAGTTGGTAATTGGGACACATTCCTGGGCGGCAATGGCGGGTTCAGCGGCGTTTGGGGTGCTTACCCATTCCTTCCCTCTGGCCTGGTTTTATTGACCGACATCAGCAGCGGGCTTTATGTCTGCGGGGTTGATTACGTGCGAGCCTGTTGGCTGGAAGGACAAATAACCAATGCCGTCAATGGAGCTGCAATATTTGGTGCAGAAATCCATATTGAAAGCAACTTAACCAATGAGGCAACCAGTGGCTTATTGGGCGATTATCAAACTGGGCAGGCCACTCCGGGAACTTTCAACGTGGTTTTCAGTGCCCCTGGATTCGTGACGCAAACAATTCCCGTTGTCCTGCAAAACGGCGTCTTGACCATTTTGGATGTGGCACTGCAACCTTTGATCCCGGTCACTTCTTATTCCGGGACGGTTGTGAGTGCGATTGACGGCACACCAATATCAGGAGCACTCGTTGCCCTGCAAAGCAGTGGTTTTTATTTTACGGCAGTGACCAATGGCAGCGGCATTTTTACCTTCAATAATATTTATGCCGACGACTACACCCTCACTGCTGCAAAATGGGGCCATCTTCATGCTTCCATTGATGTTTTGCCGATTAGTTTTAATACCGACCCTGTTGTACTGGAAATGTACCTGGGCTATCAGGATGATTTCATTTTAAGCCAAGGTTGGACAACGCAAACCACCGCCGCAACTGGCTGGTGGGACAGGGTCGAGCCTGTTGGCACATTCCTGAACGGACAATTCTCCAACCCAGATTTTGATGTCCCAAATGATATTGGAGATCGTTGTTTTGTTACTGGAAATGGAGGTGGAGCAGCGGGAACAGACGACGTGGACGACGGCATGGTGAGGCTTATTTCACCGGAAATGGACTTGACCATTTATTATGAACCGGTCTTGAGTTATTTCACTTGGTTTGTAAACGGCGGCGGCAATGTCCCGCCCAATGATGCTTTTGAAGTCAGGATCAGCAATGGAATGGAGGAAGTCGTTTTGGAAAACATTTCAACCTCCAATCCAAATTGGAACAACAAGTCCTCCTTTACAATTTCCGATTACATTGCCATTACAAGCACCATGAAAGTCATTTTTGAAACGAGCGACCTCGCAGCCACCGGTCACATCGTGGAAGCTGCTGTCGATGCTTTCCGGGTTTCAGAATCGGCCTACCCACCTTTTGTCAGCACGGACACTTTGGGCTGCCCCGGCGACCAGGTCGGGTTCAGTGATCCTTCCAGTTTTGGTTTTTCTTGGTCATGGGTTTTTGAAAATGGCAACCCCGCCAATTCAGATTTACAAAACCAATCAGTAGAATATAATATGTCCGGCGAGTATGATGTCACTTTAGAGGTGATGACTAAAACGGGACAGGTTTTCACAATTGATGGTCCAGGGTTTATTTCCATCGGCACGCCACCCACAGCTGAATTTACATTAAATGTTGATACGCTCCAGGCCTCTTTCACCAATTCCTCAACGGGTGGAAGTTCCTATTACTGGGATTTTGGTGATGGTGAAATGAGCACAGAACAATCGCCTGAGCACCCCTACCCTGCCCCCGGCAACTATGAAGTTACATTGACGGTTGAGGGAACATGCGGGCCAACTGTTTTGACAGAAGAAATCGTTATCCCAGCCTACCAGCCAACTGCAAATTTTACCATTAATCAAACAATCGGCTGCACACCTTTTGTGGTTGAATTTTCTGATATGTCATTTGGTTTTCCAGATTCATGGGAGTGGTCGTTCCCAGGTGGCGATCCATCGACTTCTTCCGAACAAAACCCGACCGTGACTTACCAAGGTGCAGGTTCGTTTGATGTCAGTCTTAAAGTAATTAACCAAGCTGGGGAAAATGAACTTGCGTTTGACAACATCATTGAGGTTAACAGCGCCCCCGCTACCAGTTTTGGATTTAGCAATGATGGAGCGATTGTCTCCTTTGATAACACAAGCACCAACGCCGACTCGTTTGAATGGACCTTCAATGACGGTTCTGGCACAACAAGTTCAGATGAAAACCCCAGTCATACTTTCCCTGGAGTGGGAACTTTTGAGGTGACTTTGGCAGCCACCAACGCATGTGGAACCTCCTATCTCACAGAAGAAGTGGACATCTTGGCCATCTACCCAACTGCCAGTTTTACAGCGAACCAAACGATTGGTTGTACTCCATTCATTGTTGAATTTTCTGACCAATCACTGGGCGTACCTGAATCTTGGCAATGGTCGTTCCCAGGTGGCAATCCTGCTTTTTCTTCCGAGCAAAATCCAACCATAACTTATTATAACAGTGGAACTTACAATGTTGAACTCCTCGTAGAAAATGCAGCGGGCGACAGTGAGATTTCACAAAATGACTTAATCGTCGTTGATGCCAGCCCAAGTCCCGGTTTCACATTCGATGTGACAGGGCCTGATGTTATTTTCTCAAACAATTCCTCCAATGCCAACTCGTATGAATGGGATTTCGGAGACATGATGGGAAATGGAAGTACTGATGCAGAACCTACTTATACTTTTCCGGGCCTTGGCAGTTTTGAAGTAACCTTGTTCGCTACCAATGACTGTGGCACTACTTCTTTTACCGAAACGGTCGTTATTTCAGTCATTCAACCGACGGCAGAATTTGCAGTCAATAGTTGGCTTGGTTGTGCGCCATTGGAAGTACAGTTTTCCGATCAATCAATGGGGGGTGAAATTGATAGTTGGGAATGGTCCTTTCCCGGTGGTGACCCAGCCGTTTCAACTGAGCAAAATCCAGCAGTAGTTTATAATTCTTTTGGCACTTATAATGTCTCGCTGAAAGTCAGCAATGCAATTGGGGACAGCGAGACCATGCTGACAGACCTGATCATGGTCGGTGATTCGCCCACGCCAAGTTTTACATTTGACATAACCGGCCCAGAGGTTGTGTTCACAAATACTTCCTCGAATGGAAATAGTTTCGAATGGAATTTTGGTGATGGGTCGGGCAGCACAAGCACCGAATTGGACACTGAATACACCTTTCCAGGTCTCGGGGCTTATGAAGTTACTTTGAATGCCACCAACGACTGCGGCACAGTGAGCATTATCGAAACCATTGTTATCTCAGTAATACAACCAACTGCCGATTTTTCCGTAAATGAAATGGGTGGATGCATTCCATTTGAAGTCCAGTTCACGGACCTTTCAAATGGTGGGGAAATTGATAGCTGGGAATGGTCGTTTCCAGGAGGTGACCCTACCTTTTCCAATGAACAAAACCCAACTGTCGTTTATGAAAATGTGGGTACTTTCGGAGCACAACTTAAAGTTACCAATGCCATTGGAGACAGTCAGGTCAATATTGCCGACCTGATTATTGTTGACGATGTGCCAGTAGCTGAATTCACTTTTGATGTCAATGGGCCAGAGGTGACTTTTGAAAACAACTCTTCCAATTCCGTTTCTTTTGAATGGAGTTTCGGCGATGGGCTTGGCAATACGAGTGATGAACAGGATCCGTTTTATATTTTTGAAAATATTGGTGATTACGAAGTGATCCTTACTGCTACAAATGATTGCGGTTCAGTCGTTTACAGTCAAATCGTGAGCATCACTTCTCCAACTTCTACAATTGGTTTGGACAAACAGGTACTTGAATTTTCTGCATTTCCAAATCCGTTTAATAAGGAAATCACTGTAAATTTTGAAATGACTCATCCATCTGAAAATGCGTTCATAATTGTCCATAATCTTCTTGGTGAAAAGATTGCTTCCATACGCCTTGACCAAATAAAAGGATCATACATTTTGCAGTATGAAATCCAGCAAGATGGAATCTATTTTTTACAATTGATGGTGGAAAATAGAATCAATGAAGTGATTAAAGTTGTGAAAAACTGACGCCAATAGACTTGTAACTGATTTCCGAAATTTCAGTCACTTTGAAAACGGCCAATGCCCGACCTGGAATACTGCCCACGGGTAATTTCGGAAATCTCACGGGAAACAACTACTAAGATTTCCGAAATTCGCCCTGAATTTATTCTCTGCGCGGAGCATTGGCTTCGCTCTTGGCTACTGAAATTTCGGAAATCCATCTTTTTAGAAAGGTGTCAGTCACTGGCGCAGGACGGTGTCCTGTGTCCGCCTGCTATTTTGAAGTACGGTGGGGCACAGGACGCAATCCTGCGCCAGCGAAGTCCACAAACAATTAATTTTTAATCCATCATTTTTCATTAATAATAATGCCCATTACCCAGCCCTCCGACATCCGCCTTAACAGGCGAAATGACCTGGAAGCCATCATCGGCCATCCACCAGGTTGGAGCTTGCGTTGGGGCATGACCGTGCTTTTCCTGAGCATGGTTTTGCTGATCGGCATCAGTTGGTTTGTCAGTTATCCCGACATCGTGGAAGCCAGGGCTGTGCTGACCACCGAAAACCCGCCAATCAGGTTGATCGCAGGCGCATCTGCCAAAATTATTTCACTAAAAAAAGACAACGGCGACCGGGTTAACAAAGGTGAACTTTTGGGCATTTTGGATAACCCGGCCAAAGCTGAGGATGTCTACGTTTTGGAAAAAATTGTGTCTGGATTGAGTGAAAATGACGCTTCCACCTACCTATCAATAAATTTACCCGACAACCTCAAACTTGGTAGCCTTCAAAATGAATATGCGAGGCTTGTCCGAAATTTCGAAGATTTGCAATATTATCTTTCTCAAAACACCAATTACCTGAAAATCAATAATTTGCGATCTCAGATTTCGGAAATATTGAGCATGGATGAATCGCTCGGAAAGCAAGTTTCCATATTTGAAGACGAACTGGCATTGTACCAAAAAAATGTACAGCGGGACAGCATATTATACGCCCAAAATTCCCTGAGCGAACTGGAATACGAACAAAGCCAATCCAGTTATCTTTTGATGAAACGCCAACTGGAAAGCCTCCGCTCCGGCTCTGCCAAAAACAGGTTGGAAATCCAACAGTTACAGGCACAGATCATTGACCTGCAACAGTTGCAATCTGACGCACAAAATGATCGCCTTTTGGCCATCCGCAACGACATCCAACGTCTAAAAGGCGAGATTGACACCTGGAAGAAAACGTGGTTGTTGATTGCTCCAATTTCTGGGGAAATCGCCCTCACCCATACATGGAGCGAGCAACAATTTGTGAATGCCGGAGAAGAAATAATGACTGTTGTGCCACAAGAAAGTGCCGGCGCCATCATTGCCAAAGCCACCCTCACCGGAACCAATGCCGGAAAAATAAAAGAAGGAATGGAAGCCCACCTCCGCCTCGATGGTTTCCCTTATCAGGAATTTGGGCTGCTCAATGGAATGGTTGGAATGATCGCCCTCGTGCCTAGCCAAGACGGTATTGAAATTGAAATAAAGTTGCCTGAAAACCTTGTGACCAGTTACAACGAACCGATCCCGTTCCGACAGGAAATGGAAGGCACAGCGAGGATCGTCACAGAAGAACGCAATCTCCTATTGAGGGTTCTGGAAAAATTGCGAGCGGCATTTGATGAGTAGAAAGATTGCACTTACCCAGCCCCATGCACCGCCTCCGCCATTTCAATCACCAAATCCGGATCTTTTTCAATGGCGTTACCGACCACAATAATATCGGCACCAGCTTTAGCATTTTCAGCAGCTTTTTCAGGCGTCCTGATCCCCCCACCCACAATCAAAGGCACTGACACTGCACCACTGACCGATTCGATCAGGTCTTCACCGATAGGCTTTTTGGCACCGCTCCCTGCATCCATATAAAGCAATCGAAGTCCGAGCATTTCGCCAGCCATTGCGGTACAAACAGCAATGTCCTCCTTATGCGTCGGGATGGGTCGGGTATTGCTCATGTACAAGACAGAGGTTTCTGCCTCGCCATCAATCAGCATGTATCCCGTGGGCATTACTTCCAAAGGACTCAGTTTGAGATAAGGTGCAGCAATTACATGATTGCCGATCAGCAAGTCCGCATTCCTGCCCGAAATCAAGGATAGGAATAGGATCGCATCTGCTTTCCAGCTCAATTGTAGGGAACTTCCGGGAAATAGGACCATCGGTATGTTGCACCGCTCCTTGATGGCCAATAAACACTGGTCGAGCTGGTTGTTGACGATGAGACTGCCACCGATGAAAAAATAGTCAACATTTGCTTTTATGGCATTTTCCAAAACGGCGTCCATGTTGCCGAGCCGGACCTTATCGGGGTCGACAAGGACGATGAATTTTTTTTTGCCTGTTTTCTTGGCCTCTTCGAATTGTGTGAGGATTGACATTAGGGTGTTTGTTTACAGCTGATTTTTCAGTCACAAGGATAATGCTTTTTCTCGATTTCTCAGGTATTCCCAAATAAACGAAGCAAATACAATCAGGTATTCAATTGCAACAACAGTTAAGTTCTCCAAATAAGGCTCGTAACTATAATTTATATAAGTCCAAAAAATAAGATAAGACCAGATGATTGGAAAACGAAAATTGGTAAAAACACAGAGCACAATTGGCAATGCCGTGTACCAAGGATGCATGGTGGTGGTGCAGATCAGGTAAAGGGAAATAGCAAGCAACCACCAATATGCGATATTCTTCCAGTTGGGTAGTTGGCCTGGAAAATCCGCATTAATCTGATGTTTAAATGCCATCCATAATATACCTATCCCTGCGGCCAATCCGAGCAGTGGTCCGAGCAACCTTATCTGATTATATCCAGTCAAGTGAAAACCTATCCATCTGGACAAATAATAAATACTTGCATTATATTCCAATTTTTGAAAATACAAGTTCAGGCTTTCGCCAAAATTCTGAATAAAACTTGTGTTTAATATTGGAATAAAAAGAAGGATGGAAATAAATCCAGTTATAAAAAAATATCGAAAGCTTTTTTTCCAGCCGATCCTATTAATTAAAAAAGGAAGGAACAATAAGGTCAATAATTTAGAACATATAGAAAGGGAAAAAGCGATTGCTGACCAGTCATAATGATTTTTTATAATTAGCCATAATGCCAAAAGCAGGAAGAAAATCATAGCCCCCTCGAAATGTAAGTTGCCAGTTATTTCGAAAATAATCAATGGGTTCAACGCATACCACAAAACATTTTTTGCAGGCATTTCAAAATGCCTTAACAGTTTGATTATTAAAACAATAGACCCTATTTCAAATAAAAAAAGCCAACCTTTCATCATTACTGAACTCCAATAGATACTTTCAGGAAATAACCAACATGCACTTGCAAACTGCGCCTGTGCCACTGGCGGATAAACAGTGAAAAAATTCTTCGAACCATAAGCTTCAAACAATTCCCGAGTTATTCCTTTCACTTCTATATTATTTTCCAAATAATACAATGGCAAATGGTCAAATGGATTAAACCCCTGTACTAACAACCGACCATCCCATATAAATCTATAAACGTCGTTCGATAAATTCGGGAGCGAAAAAACAAGAACCAATCTCAGCAATATGGCGAGTACAATAAAAAAATTGAGCGCATTTTTATCATTATTATTTGAAGTATTTTTAACAACATATAAATACAATAAAAACAGTGAAGAATATAAACCGATAATCTCCCAAAATTCATTCTGTTCTACAAAATAACCAAGCAATATGGTTATTGCAACCATTGAAATTGATATCAGCCATCTGTTTATTTTCATTTTAACCTTCATTGTAAAAAATCCTATAACCTCCCAGTGCGCAAACACGTATGGGGTTTGCTCAGAAGCGACGCTTTTTAGAAAAGCGTTGTTTCTTCCCCTTCTCTTGCCATAATTCTTTTAATATCCGATAACGCAACCTCACCATATATGCACTGCGCCAACTAATAATCCATCCTGCCTTTCCATCCAAAATTCCTTTTTTCAAAATATAAGTACGGAAAAAGCGGACAATCGGAGAAAACCACAGTTTTATATAATTTGCTTTTTTGCCTTTAGAAAACCGCTCTTGGGCAGACAACCCTGCATACTTTTTGATGCGCTGGAAATGGTCTTCACTGTTTTTATAGGAATAGTGATACAGTTTCCCTTTTACCTTAACCTCCTGAAAATCAGTAGGGGTAGATAATGTTTCATGAACAAATTCACCCTGCCATTTAACATCGTTGCGGTTAAATAAACGCACCTTCCACTCAGGATACCAACCACAATGGTAAATCCATTTACCACAATAATTTGTCAGCCGATCAAGTGCGTAAACATGGCCATTCTTTAGCGCTGCATTTTTTAAGGAATTAATTAATTCTTCGGAAAGTACCTCATCGGAATCAATGGAAAGTATCCAGTCATTTTTAGCAAGGGAGTTGCCAAGGTTTTTGGTTTGAGAATAACCAAGCCATTCTTGGGGGATTAACCTCACGCCCAGTTTTTTGCAAATTTCCACCGTACCGTCAGTGCTGAAACTATCGAGTACAATAATTTCATCACAAACTTTTTGCAGTGCCTTGAGACATGGCTCAATCATATCCACCACATTATGGGAAATGATTACCGCTGATATTTTATCGACCCGAGTCATGAGGCGAAGATATTTATTTAATCGTTACTAAGACCTAACCGCCACGCCCTTACCAACATCGTCACCCGGTCGTAATTTTTTATGCCCTCGTCAATGCCCTGCGCTTTTAGATAAGCGTTATATGTAGCATTCCTTATTCTGGGAAAAATATCTGGATATTTCGTCATTTCATCCCGGATGGCCTGGAGGTCATTTTTTATACCCGCGGGTAAATTTTCCAAAATTTCTTTGTATTCCTCTGGACGGTAAGCCCGATAATCTGGGGCGACATATCGGAAATAATAAAGGTAACCCACATAATTCAAATATAGATCGTCCGATCGGGTACAGGCCAAATAGGCCAAAAAATTGCAGTCTCCCTCCCCTCCGATACCATAAGCATGAGACATTTCATGTGCCAATACAAAAGGCAATTGCAAGTGGTGCAACCCAGGATCAATATGTCCCTCACCAGTGAAAGGAATATATACGCCCGCTGTGCTAATTCGCAGCAGTATCCCTTTTGGGAAGAGTAGCCGGCCCCGAACTTTTGCAGGTATTGGATATCCAAATTCCTTTAAATTCTGTGTCAACGCGGCACGCATTGATTCCTCAATATCATCAGGCAAATAACTGCTTGAAATACTTTCCTCCCCTACCCCTTCCAGCAATGGGCGAAAGGAATGCATGCCATCAATAGCCCATTGCAGTTCTTCTCTTAAATCCTTGACAACCAGAGGTTTTACGTCAAGGTTTAATTGTTTTTCAAAAGGAATCCGGCCATAATTGAAGCCCCATAAAAACTGAAATGCAAACACAATCCCACTTAACAAAGCGAGTATTGACCACACCGCATGACTTATTTTTTGAGGCCACGACTTTTTATTTTTTACAAAGTGAACCAATCTGCTCACAAAATAAATAAAGCTCACAAAAAAGAGGATATAAAAGGCAGCAAAAGGCAACCAACCCGTTATTGCACTGAGGATAGTTCTGATAAATAAAAACAGTCCCCGGCTGTAATATTGCTCGACAAAAGCCGGAGGTAAAATAGCACTCAACAAAATGGACAGTATTCCCAATGCTATCCAAATTGTATTTTTATTCAATAACGATTTTTTCAAATTCATCAATTTTCAATGTTACTTATCATTTGAAAAAGTAGTGTGCTACACCAGATTAAACAGACCGCAACGGTAAGTTATTCTTTTCCAATATTCTATTTTTGCATCCAGCAATTTTCTTCGCCAAGACCTGTCAGGTTGATTTTTTTATATATGTCAGAATGGAATTATTTCCATTCTGACATATATAAAAAAATCAACCTGACAGGTCTATACATTAAACTCAAACCTGATGAATTATAGACGATTCGGACGCACCAATTGGCAAGTAAGTGAAATTGGTCATGGCATGTGGGGCCTCGTAGGCTGGACAGATACTGATCCTGCCGGAGTTCAAAAAGCCCTTGACAAATCGGTAGAACTGGGTTGCAATTTTTTTGACACGGCCTGGGGTTATGGAGAAGGAAAAAGTGAAAACATCCTGCGGGATTTATTGAAAAAACACCCTAACAAAAAGCTGTATGCTGCTTCCAAAATACCTCCAAAAAACAGGCAATGGCCATCCAGGCGAGGTTTTAAAATCGAGGACGTATTTCCTGACGATTATATTTTTGAATACGTTGATAAAAGTTTGCAAAACCTTGGTGTTGAGCAGATTGACTTAATGCAGTTCCATGTTTGGGAAGATGATTGGTCAGATCATGACGGATGGAAAGAAGCCATTCAAAAACTAAAACAATCGGGAAAGGTAGCTGCCTGGGGCATCAGCATCAACCGCTGGGAACCTGCAAATTCCCTGCAAACTTTAAAGACAGGTTTGATTGATTCCGTCCAGGTCATTTACAATATTTTTGACCAAAATCCTGTCGATGAACTGTTTCCACTTTGCAAGGAATTAGATCTGGGGGTGATCGCCCGAGTACCTTTCGACGAGGGCACACTGACGGGGACTTTCACCAAAGAGACTACCTTTCCAAAAGGTGATTGGAGGAACACTTATTTTGTTCCCGAAAACCTTTCTTCCAGTGTTGAGCACGCCGATGCACTGAGGCCGCTCATCCCTCCACACATGAACATGCCTGAGATGGCCTTGCGTTTTATCCTAAGCAATGACCATGTAAGCACGATCATCCCAGGCATGCGCCAGCTCAAACATGTGGAATCGAACATGGCCTGCAGCGATGGGATCGGATTGAAATACGATACCTTGGTGGAGTTGGAAAAACACAGATGGGATCGGGAGCCGACTGAGTGGTCGCAATGAGAAATGGTTGATATGGTTTTAGCCCCAAGCAGGATTTGAAGTTGTATTAAAACCGCTTCAAATCACCTCTTTTAAAATCCCATTCTGGCGTCTCGATTATTTCACCAAAATCAAGGTCGTACCACGGGCTAAAATTATTATTATTTGGGTTTTTCAGAATATGGATGTCTTGCGCCGGCATATAACTTTGTGCTAATAAAAACACTTTCTTATTAGTCGATTTATTCACGGCCATATCCACTACAATTATAGCATGGCCGGGACTTCCGCCTTGGATAAATACATCGCCGATTTGCATTTCAGCAATATTTATCATTCTCAATTCTTTTGCCAAAGACCATGTCCCGGCATAACCGAACACCATATCCAAGTATTTTCTAAAACTCTTGTAACTCGTTGACTCACTGTTACTTGAAGCCCATTTTACTTGGTTTCCTTTTACAGATATTCGATTTCCAGAACGCCATTTCCCATAGTCTGCATTAAATCCATTTGTGAAGTTGAAATGGATGTTTTCATATTGTTTTTGACCAAATAAATATTCCGCCCGCAACCGCATAACCGCATCGGCACACTGTTGTAAATCACGCTTTCCTGTGTCCATATCTATGACCGCGACATGGACATTTTGTCGGTATTTTTTTTCTTTGTTATACAGGAATACTGGCGTGCCGTGAGGCTTTAACGGAAGGTTTAGTAAATAATTTTGAAATGAATTTTCAGTCAACTTTTCACGAGCATATCCTGACGGTGGGTTGATTCTTGTTTTAATCGAAAATCCCGATGTATCAATAATTTTTTCGACAGGTGTTCTTTTTACAATTTCAGCTTTGGGAAGAATTTCAACTTCCTCTGTTTTTGGGTTTTCATTTTTACAAAAAAATAAAAGGAAGGGAAACAGGGGGAATAATAGCATTTTAGTTTTCATAATGAATGGTTCAATTGTGAGAGTTCTCCAGTATATTGGAGATTTGACAAATTTCTAAAATTTGTCAAATCTGAGTCCCAGCAATTCGCTGGTTTTAAATCCTTAAAATAACGTGAGTTCTGGATAGCAATCTTATTGTCCCGTTAGGGACGGAACATGGGTAGCCAAGCATTTGCAGGGGCTTTTACCGTGCCGTAGGTACGCAACGTGGAAAATGTTACGTACCTACGGCACGAAAAATACCGTTGGTTTGGCATTGCTACCCATGTTCCGTCCCTAACGGGACAATCAAAGGACAGAAACCGCCATAGGCTCTTGATTGTCAAGGATTATTATCCAGAACTCACGTTA
>JAJCYI010000129.1 GCA_029263015.1 Saprospiraceae bacterium
TGAAAAACGTGCAAATTCCAGTGGATAAAGGGATAAATGGGACATTTTAGGAAGAATCCTTTAGCTATTGTTCTAAATTATTCTCCTGCCTCTACCTTCGATTTATCCCTTTCAATCTATGGATTGGCCGAAATCAAGTAAATTGAGGTGAAAACCTAAAATTTCGCCATGTAAACACTCTACTTATGGGATGACTCATGTTGTTCAAAACAGCTTCTGAGCAAGCCTCCCATCACGCCCGCACCTGCTCCCGCATTATTTCCGCATAAGTCGGATAATTAAGTTTGGCAGGGGAAGCGATGCAGAATAGAGTGCCTTTCCCTTCGCTCTTGATGTGCAGTTCGTCCGACTCTTTAATAATGATGAAATCATCGTTTTTTACTGCCTCACCATTAATGGAAAACTGTCCATCTATCACATAAAGCGAATAAATTTTCTCAGGCTCAATTTCCTTTATAAAATCCGCTTCCGCAAATTCAAAACGTTGAATTTCAAGACCTTGTGCATCAAGGGCGAACGGTGAACCTGTTCCAATATAGGTCCTGACCGATACACCATTTTCGTCTGACACAGGTAGCGTATCCATTTTATAATCATCGTAAGTAGCTGGCTGCTGCATCGTTTTATTCAAATCCGGATCAAACCAAATCTGGAAAATAGCTGCATCTTTTGCCAAAAATTCCGCATGGCTGATGCCATTGCCAGCTCTTATGATCTGTGCATCGCCAGCTTCCAATGGTTTCCAGTCGTTCAGTTTGGTATCAAAATGGCGAATCTGCCCTTTCAGCACAAACGACATGATTTCGAACCCTTGGTGGGGGTGCAGCCCAATGGTACTGTCCACATTGGCCTCGGCATATGCCCAATAAAAAAGATTTGAATAAGGTTTTGTGGTTCCGCCTTCCTGTGGAAAACCAATGGGTTTGTTTTCGATGATCTCGCCGCCATTAAATTCACCTTTGGCTTGCCTTTCTTTTGAAATTACTTGTATAGACATCATTTAAGTTTTTTAGGAGAACAGGTAATGTTGTAAATGGTTTTTCCGAAGAGGTGACACCTTTCCAAAAAGGTGTCACCTCTGGGCATCAAGCTTCACCGAGACCTTTAGAATGGACACAAAACGCAGTCTTGCCCCAGCGGTCGCTAGATATGGATTTAGACTTCTTTGGTTATTTTCAATTCTCAATTTGACAATCACATCCACCCCTTTCCTACCTTTGCGGTTTATACCAAAATTCATCCTATGCAAAACAGCGATCAACCGCGCACTGAAATAAACACCCTAGGCGAATTCGGCCTTATCGAGCATTTGACAAGAGGTTTTGAAAATAAGCAGGCCAACACGATAAAAGGCATTGGGGACGATGCCGCCGTTATTGGCGACAAAGACCCCGTGACGGTCGTTTCTACCGACATGCTTGTTGAGGGCATCCATTTTGATCTCCTATATTTTCCATTAAAACACCTAGGCTACAAACTGGTGGTTGCCAACCTGTCGGATATTTATGCGATGAACGCCACACCAAAGCAGATCACGGTTTCCATAGCCATTTCAAACCGATTCAGCGTGGAGGCGCTGGACGAACTATATGCGGGAATCCGGGCTGCTTGTGAAAACTATAATGTTGACCTCGTCGGTGGCGACACCACTTCTTCCCAAAAGGGGCTTATCATCTCCGTGACCGCCATTGGCGAAGCCCAAAAAAACAAACTGACCTACCGCAACAGTGCCAAGCCCGGCGACCTCATTTGCCTGACGGGCGATGTCGGAGCGGCCTACCTCGGCCTCCAGATCATGGAACGGGAAAGGCAGATATACCTCTCCAACCCTGGCATCCAACCTGACCTGGAGGAGCAGAAATACTTGGTCGGCAGACAATTGAAACCTGAGGCTCGCAGGGACATGATTGACGTTTTTGCGAAAGCAAAACTTGTCCCAACGGCCATGATCGACGTATCGGACGGTGTTTCTTCCGACCTCATGCACATTTGCAAACAGTCGGGCGTCGGTTGTTTCATTGAAGAAACTGGCATCCCAGTCCATCAAGACACCAAGTTGATGGCCCTGAAATTCAACCTCGACCCGATCACCTGTGGGCTGAACGGTGGCGAGGATTACGAACTGCTTTTCACCATTGATCCGAAAGACCTGGAAAAAACCAAATTGCTCCCCGACATTTTCATCATGGGCGAAATAACAGAAAAGAGCGAAGGCTTAAAATTCCACACCAATGGTGGCCGTATCGTTGATCTGGAAGCACAGGGATGGAAACATTTTTAAAGGTTGCTGATTCTTGGTTTTTGGTTCGGGGTTCTTAGTTATAGAACCCTGAACCAAAAACCAGCAACCAAGAACCAAACAAACATGTCCGATCAAGCATACGTCAAGCAATCAACCCCAAAACCCGGCATAGCCGAAATCACATTTTTTCACCCCTCGCACAACTCCTTGCCGAGTGGTATTTTGACAAAACTGGCTACCACGATCACAGCTGCAGGGGAAGACCCTGCCGTTCAGGTCATCATACTGAAAAGTGGCGGCGACCGCACTTTTTGCGCAGGGGCAAGTTTCAATGAACTGATTTCCATTGGTGATTTTCAAACTGGGAAAAAATTCTTCATGGGTTTCGCAAATGTGATCAATGCTTGCCGCAAATGCCCAAAAATTATCATTGGCAGGGTGCAAGGGAAAGCAGTCGGCGGAGGGGTCGGTGTGGCCTCGGCAGTAGATTATTGCCTCGCTACAAAGTTTGCTTCGGTGAAACTGAGCGAACTGAACCTTGGCATCGGCCCGTTTGTAGTAGGCCCAGTTGTGGAACGCAAAATTGGCCTTTCCGCCATGAGCCAACTCACCATCAACGCCGACCAATTCATGTCAGCTGATTGGGCAAAGAGCAAAGGATTGTACGCCGATGTTTTTGAAGATGCGGCTGCACTGGACGAAGCCGTTATGAAACTGGCGGACTACCTTCTTTCCACCAACCCAGAAGCACAGCGTATGTTGAAAAAAGTATTTTGGCAAGGAGCAGAAAACTGGGACGAACTGTTGGAACAGCGAGCCGAGATGAGCGGAAAACTGGTACTGTCGGAATATACGAAGAAGGCATTACAGCGGTTCAGTTTACAGTAGGCAGTAAGCAGTTTACAGTAGGCAGATAGGAATGTATCGCACTGATTTTAAGTCAATTATCCAATTGGAGGCTGCCCTCTTCCACTGCCTACTTCAACCATCTAAAAATCAAATTATGTTCAATAACTCGACCCAAGTCTGCTTTCTTTCAATTCTCTTGGCCACCCTACTACCCTATTTCGCCAAAAGCCAATCGGATACCCTCCAACAAATTGACATTCAAGCAGTCACCATCAGCGCCAGTCGAGTCTCGGAGAAGGCAATCAGGTTGCCCCTCCCTGTCACTAAATTTGATTTCACCAAAAGCCAGGACGTGCGACAGCAGCTTTCTTTCAACGAATACCTTTCGGAAGTGCCGGGCCTTTTTGCTTTGAACGCCAACAATTTTGCCCAAGACCTCCGGGTATCCATCAGAGGGTTCGGGGCGAGGTCGGCATTTGGTATCAGGGGGATCAAAATATTGGTGGACGGCGTACCTGAGACCACGCCCGATGGGCAAGGCCAGATTGATAATCTCAATCTTGGAATTATCCAAAATATCGAAGTGATCCGAGGTCCTTCTTCTGCTCTCTACGGCAATGCTTCCGGTGGAGTCATCAGTATCAGTACACTCAATAATTTTACGGGAAACTACCTGCAAGCGGGCACCACTCTGGGAGCTTTCAACATGCAACAATACCAACTGACCAGTGGCATAAAATCTGGGAATACCCGCTACATTCTCCAGGGTAGTTACACTTCTTCAAATGGTTATCGGGAGCACAGTAATTTTAAAAACACCAACCTGAATGCCAGGGCCATCCACCAACTTTCCAAAAAATCGGAACTGTCTTTTCAATTCAATTATGTGGACAGTCCAACGGCCAATGATGCGGGCAGCCTTGACCTCGAAGCTGTAACTGCCGATCAGAAACAAGCGCTGGACAGGAATGTGGCGTTTGATGCCGGGGAAGCAATCAGCCAGTATAAATTGGCAGCCAATTTCAAACACGACTTCAACCCTCACAACCAATTCAACACCTTCGCTTTCATATCCATCAGGGATTTTTTCGGAAACCTCCCTTTCGAACCAAGCGGTGCAGTTGATCTCTCCAGGGCTTATTTTGGTTATGGCGGCAACTATCAGCTGGAACAAATTTTCCAAAACGGGGCCAACAAAATCATGGCCGGGTACGACCTAGCCCATCAGGGTGACACCCGCCTGCGATTCGACAACCTGAACGGGACAAAAGGAGAACTGGTTTTTGACCAAATCGAAACCTTCAATTCCATCGCCGGCTACCTCATCGATCACTTAACTATAGGAAAATGGTTGATCATGGGTGGCCTTCGGTACGACTACAACCAACTGGTGGTCAATGACCGCTTTACGTCGAACGGCAATAGTTCCTCCAAAAAAAATTACCGGAAGTACAATCCAAATTTGAACATAAGCTACTCATTATCAGGACAAAATAGTATCTACACTGGTTTTTCCACAAGTTTTGAAACACCTGCACTGAGCGAGCTTTCTGCCAACCCAAACGGCGGGGATGGCTTCAACCGATCTCTCCAACCACAACGGGCACGCAATTATGAAATAGGTTTTAAAACAAGGAACAAAAAAGGCGATCAACAACTGGAAATCGCCCTTTTCCACATTGATACCGAACAGGACATTGTTCCTTTTGAGCTGGATTCCTTTCCTGGGCGCACCTTTTTTCGCAATGCCGCAAGCAGTCGCCGGAACGGGTTGGAGGTCGAATTTTATAAAAACATCAACCGATCTTGGCGCATCCAGGCCAGTTACACGCTATCCGATTTTGAGTATGTAGAATATGATACTCTCCATTTGGAATACGAAGGGAATACACTGCCGGGGATACCCAAACACATGGTTTCCACCTCTTTATCTTACAGCAATAATGGACTCTATTGCCGATTGCAGGGTCGTTTTAATGGCATGTTATATACCAGCGATTCCAATGACGTCAGCGATGAAGGCTATTTGCTCGTCAACTTAAACCTGGGCTATAAAATTGAAAAAGAAAAAATAACACTGACCCCTTTCTTCGGTATCAATAACTTACTCGACACCAAATACAACGACAACATCCGCATCAATGCTTTCGGTGGCAGGTATTATGAGCCAGCGCCAGGGGTGAATATTTTCGGTGGGGTACGTGTCAGGATTTGAGTTTTTAAGTTCCTGAGAATTTGCGAGTTTGAGTTTTGAGTCTCAAGCTCTCAGGTACTCAAAAACTCAGGAACTCAAAACAATAGTCGTTTTCTTCCTAGCGGTCAATGAAAATAGCGTTTCCACCTTTCCGATATTTGGCACAGCGGATAGTTTATCCAGCACAAAATGGTTGTACTTTTCAATGTCCTCGACAAGCACCCGGATCATAAAATCGGAGGCCCCGGTCACATAGTGGCATTCGAGTACTTCTGGGAAAGCGATCACCTTGTCCACAAATGCTTCCACTTCTTTTTTTGAATGTTCTTTAATGGAAATATTGGCAAATGCTGTCAATTTTTTACCTAATTTTTCGGGGTTCAACACGGCGCTGTAATGATCGATTATACCGTTTTTTTCGAGTTTTTTTATCCGCTCAAAAATAGGCGTGGTGGACAAATTCAGCCTGTTCGACAATTCCTTGATGGTCATACGACCATCGTGTTGGAGGAGGTGGAGTAATTTCAGATCGGTTGGGTCGAGTTTTATCATTTTATTGATTGACTATGAGATTGCAATAACGAAGGTGGTTGAAAAACGTCGCTTTTGGGAACTATCCGGCTATATTATATTCTGTCGTAGTCAAAAAACAACATTGTTGTAGCCGATAAACAATAAAAACACAAAATGATATTTGCCATTTTCCGGAATTAGAATATTATTCTAAAAACAAACAAACTAAGTTTGTAATAAATTTGAATCAAACATATTTTTATTATTTTATAGAATATTTTTCCAAAATTAGCAAACCAAAAGAACAAACCACTTAAAACACCGAACTTTATAGCCAATTCACGAATAACCTCAACTCAGTCCAACCAAAATTTAATTTTACAGCATGGTAATGTCCAAGAAGAGGGTCAATAAAAAGATAATAAAAGAAGCATTTCAACTCATGTGTACCGCCAAAGCAATGACGGAACATTATGAGGAAAATTTCAAAGTAGTCTCAAAATATGTTCACGCCACCTCACGAGGCCACGAGGCCATTCAATTGGCCGTTGGCATGCAATTGTTCCCGCAGGACTTTGCTTACCCTTATTATCGAGACGATGCCATGTTGCTCGGCATGGGACTCGAACCTTACCAGCTCATGCTCCAATTGTTGGCCAAGCGGGATGACCCATTTTCGGGAGGCCGCACCTATTATAGCCACCCAAGTTTGCGGGACGAAGACAAGCCCAAAATACCCCATCAATCATCGGCGACGGGTATGCAGGCCATTCCTGCAACAGGTGCGGCGATGGGAATGCAGTACAAGGAAAAAACCGGGATCGGCGAGGACTACGGCAAGGACAAACCCATCGTGGTGTGTTCCCTCGGCGATGCTTCGGTGACGGAAGGCGAAGTCGCCGAAGCATTTCAAATGGCTGCGCTAAAACAGCTACCGATCCTCTATCTTGTACAGGATAATGGTTGGGATATTTCTGCAAGTGCCGAGGAAACGCGGGCGCAGAATGCCGCAGAATACGCACAAGGTTTCCATGGCCTGGAAGCCGTGAGCATTGATGGAAGTGATTTCTTGGAATGTTATGGCACCTTGAGCGGCATCATAAAAACCATGCGAAAAGAACGCCGGCCATTTTTGGTACATGCAACCGTGCCGTTGCTCAATCACCATACTTCCGGCGTTCGTATGGAGTGGTACCGGGACGATTTGGAGGAAGCACGTTTGCAAGACCCCTACCCTATTCTAAAAGGGCAAATGATGGATATGGGTTTTTCAAAAAATGAACTGGAAAAAATAGAACAGCAAGCCAAAACCACCGTGGCCACTCACTTGGAAAGAGCTTTGCTCGCCGAAAACCCGAAACCGGAAGACCTTTTTACCCATGATTTTGCCCCAACGGAAATCCATACAGAACAAGGCGAACGCAGCCCCCTCGATGGAGAAGAGACCGTGATGGTGGATTGTGCGCTCCATGCTGTTAAGGAGCTCATGCAGGAACACAAGGAATGCCTGCTCTATGGCCAAGATGTGGGCGCACGATTGGGGGGGGTATTCAGGGAAGCAGCTACCCTCGCTCAAACATTTGGCGACGACCGTGTATTCAATACGCCCATTCAGGAAGCGTTTATTGTTGGTTCGACGGCAGGGATGTCAGCCGTTGGTTTGAAGCCAATCGTGGAGGTACAGTTTGCCGATTACATCTGGCCAGGGCTGAATCAACTGTTCACGGAAGTGAGCCGTTCCTGCTACCTCAGCAATGGCAAATGGCCAGTGAGCATGATCCTGCGTGTGCCGATCGGTGCGTATGGCAGTGGCGGGCCGTTCCACTCCTCCAGCGTCGAGTCAGTGGTCACAAATATCAGGGGAATCAAAATCGCATATCCCAGCAATGGAGCCGATTTAAAAGGCCTGATGAAAGCAGCCTATCACGACCCCAATCCAGTTGTTATTTTTGAACACAAAGGGCTTTATTGGTCAAAAGTACCGGGCACTAAAGCGGCTAAAACTATCGAACCGGGCGCAGATTATATACTGCCATTTGGCAAAGCCAATATTGTGCAAGAAGTGGAGCAAGCTATTTCTGAAAAAGAAAATACCCTTTCAATCATAACTTATGGCATGGGCGTTCATTGGGCTTTGAATGCTGCCCAGCATTTTGACAACAAAATTGAGATCATCGATCTGCGCACTTTGTTCCCGCTCGATGAAACCGCCATTTTTGAATCAGTCAGGAAAACCAACCGATGCCTTGTTTTGACCGAAGAACCTGCCGCCAATTCATTTGCCCGAAGCCTTGCTGGCCTGATCCAGGAACAATGTTTTGAACAACTTGATGCGCCCGTCATGACAATGGGGTCGGAAAATATGCCTGCGATTCCACTCAACAGCACACTGGAACAAACGATGCTCCCATCAATGGAAAAGGTTAAGGAGAAGGTGGAAGAGATGTTGCAGTATTGAAAATTGAAGAGTGATAATAATATAGAATAGAGTAATTCGCTCGTGCCTAACTTGACTTGAAGAATAATAACATTTGTTTAATCCCAATAAAATAAAGTCAATTAACCGTTAGCTATCAATTGGTCTATCTTTTTATGAAACTCATCATTTAATATTATTGCCTTTTCATAATATAACATGTCTACATTTTTCCTCAAACGGTTTAAATCATTGACTTCAATATATTCTTTCGATAAAATATCATATTTGAAAATCAAAGCTGGAAACACGCCGCCAGTTCTTCCTATTAAATTTATTTGATCCAATGCTCTTAGGATTGCAACAAATGCGATATCGCAAATCCGTATTGAAATGAGGTCAGGTTTCGCTCCTTTTGGCAAAGCTCCATAGCCACTATATTTAGACCAGTCTTCCATTTCATAGGTTGTTTTATCTTTCAAATAGGGTAATAAGTATTGTATGATTTTATCGCTTCTACAAACAGCCATTAATTTTATTTTCTCAGCCCATTTTTTGATATTGTCTTTATTTATTTCCAATTCAGGGTCAAATCTTACTTTTATTTTCAAAGCTTCATATGCTTTGTCTTTGTTTTCTTCGTCGATCGCCCACTCATCGGAATTGTGTTCCAGTACTACAGGTAATTGATTCCAGGCTATTCGGCTGCTCAACAGCTCGTCAAATAACGCGTTATCCCAGTAATTTAACAAGTCAGGGAAATTACCAGGTTGCTTATCGATAAGCTTCTCATAATTATATTCCGTCAATAATTTATTTGGTATAGCATTTCTTTTGCCCAGCTCTATCAGGACGGGTTTGTGGCTTCCACATTTCTTATTTTTAAGGACGGCTTGAATAAATTCATCCGTACTGATTTTTTTTACCAGTATTTCGTCTTTCATTAATTCACTTACAATGTAACCATTATTTGCCCTGCATTGAATACTGGAAATCGCAGCCAACAACCTTTCCTTTAATTTTGCTGGCGGTACACCGTAAGAGTCGTTCCATACAAAACAGAATTCTTTTCCCCATTTTTCAGTGTCCAATTTTATTTCACCCCCTGCTTTATTTAATTTATATTCTATGTAAAACTGAAAAAGAGCACATATTTCGCTTTCCTCTTTTTCTTTTTCCTCTATTAAAACGCTAGTATAATTAGTAGTATAATCATAAGATACTAATGAATCTTTCGGAAAAATAATAATCGGATTTCGATAATCGGAGGGGTTGGGTCCAAAATAAATAAAATGTAAAAGGTCGAATTTATTTCCCTGGCTATATCCACCTATATTGAGATGGGTTTTACCATTGTTCGACTTTGAATAATAATTTATACTGTAACCTACATCATTCAATTCTATATCTTTGTTTGATTTGTTTTTTATTATTACTTGCAGCCAGTCAGATTGACTAATGTCTGCTGTCGATGTGTATTTAATTTTTGCTTCCATTATTTCATCTTCGCAAATAGTCAAATAATTCCATTGTCTTTTTTCCTGCGACGAACAGGTAGTTAGAAAAAGGAGTATATAAGGAAAAAATAATATTGCTTTTTTCATTTTTTTATGATAAATGTCAATATACATGTTTTTTATAAAACGAAAAAACAAGAATTAGTAACAAGGATGAATCGAATGGTGGCACTGATGAAACAACTATGTTGAAAAAGTGAGACTCAAAATTGAATAGATGTTGCAGAATTGAACATTTTACAGTTTTTAACATAATGGGATTAAAGATTAAAGATTTCAGATTCCTAACAGTTAAAATCTAAAATCGTTAATTGTTAATCCCTTAATCTTCAATCAAATTTGCCTTTTATGGTTAATAGTCTTCCTGGTTTTGTACCTTTCCTTCCGACTATCAATTTTTCTTTCTATCTACAATCTTCCAACCTATGATTCATCGGGTATCTGTATTGCTTTTTTCATTAATGACAGTATTTCAGTTGCCGTGTACAGCTCAGATAGAAAATGCCAGCATGACAACCGGACCAGAAAAAGGCACATTGTTCATCGTCGGTGGAGGTAGGTTATCTGACGACCTGATAAATAAATTCATTGATTTGGCTGGAGGAAACGCTGCACCCATCGTGGTCATCCCAACCGCAGGTGGGGGAGAAAAATACGATGAAACTTATGGCGATTTTTTGCGCATCAAAGGTGCAAAAAACGTGACCGTCCTGCATACTACCAACCCTAAAGAAGCTGATACTGAAGCTTTCATTTCATCATTAAAAAATGCAAAAGCAGTTTGGTTTTCTGGTGGCCGGCAGTGGCGATTGGTGGACGCCTATAAGGGTACAAAAACAGAAAAAATGTTGTGGAAAATATTGAACGGGGGCGGTGTCATCGGAGGATCGTCTGCGGGTGCGACCATCCAAGGTTCGTACCTCGCTCGTGGCGATACCAAAAACAACCAAATAATGATGGGCGACCACGAGGGAGGATTTGGGTTTATTAAAAACATCGCCATCGACCAGCACGTACTTGCCCGCAACCGCCAATTCGATATGTTCGACATTTTAAAAAATAAACCGGAATTATTGGGAATCGGCATTGATGAGAATACAGCGATAATTGTTACCGGCGATCAATTTGAAGTGATGGGTAAAAGTTATGTGCTGATTTACGACCAATCATTTTGGTCGAGAGAAGGAAGTGATTTGAAAAATTTACCAAACAAAAATGCACAGTTTTATTTTTTGCGAAAAGGCGATAAATATGATATGCGGAAAAGAATGGTGATTGAATAACGAATAACGAAAATTAACCAATTCCATCATGGATAAAAGAGCATTTATTAAAAATATGGCGGTCATGGGGACGGGTGGTGTTTCCATATTTAAAAACCTCGATAAGTGGGTGAGCCAAGTAGAACATTTACCAGTGGAAGAAGTGGCGAAAGACGAGGAATTTTGGGCAAATATCAGGAGTGGTTACCGTCTGAAACCAGATTATATAAATTTGGAAAACGGCTATTATTGTTTTACGCCGCAAGAGACACTCGAAAATTACATCCACCATCTCCGGGAAATAAATTATCAAGGCTCTTATTATATGCGCACTGTGCAATGGGACAACAAGTTGCGAATGCAAGAAAAACTCGCCGAACTTGCTGGGTGTACTGCTGATGAATTGGTCATTACGCGGAACACCACAGAATCACTCGACCTTATAATTGGAGGTTATCCTTGGGAAGAAGGCGACGAAGCGTTGATGGGTGAACAGGATTATGGCGCTATGCTCAATATGTTTGACCAAGTTGCAAAAAGGCATGGTGTCATAAACAAGAAAGTCTCTGTGCCACTGCATCCAAAAAGCGATGAAGAAATAGTCGAATTATACGAACAGGCCATTACGCCAAAAACAAAACTGTTGATGATCTGCCATATGATAAATATTACCGGGCACATTTTACCTGTGCGAAAAATATGCGACATGGCGCACCGCAAAGGAGTCGAAGTTATGGTCGATGGGGCACATGCATTTGCACATATCAATTTCAACATCAAAGATTTGGATTGCGATTATTACGGCACCAGTTTGCACAAATGGTTGAGCGTGCCTTTAGGCGCTGGAATGCTCTATGTAAAAAAAGAAAAAATATCGAAAATATGGCCGTTGTTCGCAGAATGGAACAAAAAGGACGATGACATCCGCCGATTAAATCATACGGGCACGCACCCAGTCCATACGGATTTGGCGGTCGGCAATGCGCTGGAATACCACCATCGGATCGGGGCTGACAGAAAAGAGGCCCGCCTCCGCTATTTGCAAAATTATTGGACGGACCAGGTGCGGGACTTGCCTCATATCATTTTGAATACCCCCGTTGATCGGCAGCGCTCTTGCGCCATCGCCAATGTGGGCGTAAAAGATATGAAGCCCCACGACCTCGCTGATTCATTGATGAAAAAATACAAAATTTGGACGGTCGCCATCGACGGCGCTGGGGTACACGGCTGCCGCATCACACCTAATATTTACACCACGACGAAGGAGCTGGATGAGTTTGTGGAAGCCTTGAAAGCACTAAGTAAAAAGTAGAAAGGCTAAAGTAAAAAGTGTGGGACTCCCTACTCCCTACTTTTTACTTTTTACTTTTTACTTTTTACTTTTTACTTTCAATTTGACTAAGCAATCAAAGCACTCTTCCCTACCCTCGGCACAGTGGCATCAGGATGGCTCAGGTGTTTAAGAATAACATAGTGCTTTTTGAGTGCCGTCCAGAAGTCTGGGTTTTCCTGGTATTCAATGCCGTACTCATCACAGACTTGTTTCAATATTTTGGTAAGCGCAGGGTAATGCACATGGCAGACCTGCGGCAAAATATGGTGGATCACATGGATATTGATGCCACCCATCAGCCAGGAACCAAGCCTGCTGTGGCGTGAAAAATCAGCGGTGGTTTCCAATACGTGCAGCGCGTAGTTATTATCAATATTACCATTATTATCAGGCAGCGGGTAGGTAGTTCCGTCATAGACATGGGTCACCTGAAAAATTAAAGCGAAGACCAATCCGGGCAGGATATGCATGAAAACCCAAGCGCCCAATACGATGTACCAAGCATGTGAAACAAAAATCATTGGCAGGATCAAGGTCAAGCCATAGAAGACTGTTTTCCCAATGAAAAGCGCCACATATTCTTCCCGTGGGTGTTTGATGTTTTTCTGGTTGCCAATGTGGGCCTCTCCCAAAAACCATTTGAAATCCTTCATGGTTACCCATTGCAACATGGCAAAAGAATACAAGAGGAAGGTATAAAAATGTTGGTATTTATGCTTTGGCAGCCAAGGTTCATCAGGCGTGAAACGGAATAGGCCGTGCGTTTCTAAAGTCACATCAATGCCACGGATGTTCACATAACCATGATGGGCGCCGTGCATCCTGCGGAAAAGGTATTGGTTGCCGCCCACAAAATCCATGCTGTAGCCCAGCCATTTGTTCACCCATTTTTTGGACGAATAAGCATCGTGTGTGGCATCATGCATGATGTTGAATGCAATGAATATATGGATGAACCCGAGCAATAAGTAAACCCCATACAAACCCCAACCACTGGTCAGTGTATCAGACATGATCCACAGCCAAGTACCGATCCACGTCACCGCCGCAAATACCGTTTTGATGTACATTTCTGTATTGGCGAATTGACTGAGGTTGTTATCTGCGAAATAAGCCTTGACCCGACTCCTCAATTCATTGATGAATTCTTCTTTCCGTGGGTTGCCTTTGAAGCGGACTCGTTTATTGCTGGTGGTTGCTTTGACCATGTTTGTACGTAGTTATTTTACCTGATATTTTGATTGCAAAGCGCAAATTTAGGATTTTCAGTCCACGGCATTAAATTTTGCATGTTATTTCTTGCAAATAGTGGAGGGGCTTGGCTAGCGCATTTGGTGTAACCGGAAGCTATACTTCCGGCTTCTCCAAGCCCAGAAGTACAACTTCTGGTTACTTTACTTGTAAATCGCCCCCATTTAACTTGTCCAATGGGTTTTAACCCATTGTACTGACATGCAATGGGTTAAAACCCATTGGAAATCGAAATGGTCAGTGCCTCTTTCGAAATATCCACGATCGGACGGCATAGCCATCCGATCGGGAGAATCCCAAAAGGAAGCTGGTTTTAGCAATAAACTGAAAAATGGATTGGCACTTTCAATTTCGCAAGACCTTCTATTTCCTCTAAACTAAAAACACAGTTGCACTGTCCATCAGGGTAATAGGCTATGGACAAGGTCATATCCTGGCCACCGTGCTTCCTAATAATATCAATCTTATCGCTTAAATATTCGATTAACCAAATGATTGAATCATTATGATCGACTTCCTCTGGCGGAGAAATTGTTGCACTGCCGTAAGGGCATATCTTGTTTTTATATCTTCCAAGTTTACCAATCGATCCTTTTTCAATAAATGAAGAAAATTCGATTTGAATTTCTCTTTTTAGATTTTCTGGACTGAAATTATTTCCATAAATCTGTATCGAAGCTTTTATTTCCACCATTTGTCAATGTTTATATAAATACCTTATCATGTTGGGCTTATCCCTTTTGTTTGAAACTTGGAAGCAATTCTATCTATTTATCATTAATGATAGCTTCTTCAACCTTTGATTCTCATTCTCCATATGACAAAGCTTAATCACAGTTAAAAATATGATAAAGTAGGAGGTATTTTAGATTTAAGCAATCAGATTATTCCATTTTTACGAAAGCGGATTATGCTAAGTAGGTGGAGTTAAATAATCGACACTTTTGACGAGGTTACCTGCCTACCGGCAGGCAGGTTTTTTCGTCAGACAAGGCAAAAAAAATTAGCATAGCCATAGCTACGGTCATTTTTTTTTAACAAAGTATGGCGGAA